>CAZVSA010000065.1:0-5193 GCA_964629955.1 uncultured Luteolibacter sp. | reverse complement strand
TGGATGCACAGAGGATGGTTTTTTTCATGGTTGTTTGGTTTTTATGGTTTGATTGCTGGGAAGCTGTTTGGAGTGGAAGGCGTTTGAGGACACCATCGGGGGGCATTGTGTGAAATGGGCTTTCTCGGAATCTTTGGTATTCAGGGAGAAAGCCGGAATTTCCGCGAGTCGCATGTTTGGGTGACGCGGGTCGCTTCGCGTCTGAAGGTCTCAAAGTCTGAAAGTCGAAGGTCTGAACGTGAGCGGCGGGATCGCATCTTTATGCGACTCTTGCATCGGGCGGACAGGCTGCCACGGTGCTTGCGAACCATTCCCTTCCATGGGCTTCCGCACCGCCATCCTCATCCTGTCCTTTGCGGGCGCATCCGGCGCAACGCCGCTGATCCCGCTGCGGGTGGTCGAGTCCTCGCATGAAAACCCGGGCCGGCCCCTTGGTGAGCTGGTGGATGGCAACCTGAACCCCGGCAACGGTCTCGACATGAGCGGCGGCCAGTTCGGGGAGCAGACCATCGTCTTCGCCACCGAGAAGCCGTTGTCCGCCCAGATTTTCCAGTTCTCCACCTGGCACCAATCCCCCGAAAAAAGCAGCTACCCGGCCAGGATCGAGTTCGCGGTGACTTCCGATGACCGGCCCCGGATCGAGGGAAACTGGCACCCTCTCCGGCCCGATCTGGTGGTGACGGATGCTTTCCCCTGGGAAAGCCAGATCGTGCATGTGGAGGGAAACATCATCCACCTGGATGGGTGGGTCGATCAGATGGTGCTGACGATGCGGTCGCCCACCGTCCTGACCGGCGTCACCGGTTTCCGGCTCCGCTTCCTTCCCGGAGACACGGGCCACCCCGGCGGCAGGGAAACGATCGGGCACAGCCGGGACGGCAGTTTCGTCATCAACGAATTCCAGGCCCAGATGGACCCGCTGCGCTCCTCCAACGTGGCGCTCGGCCGGCAGGTCCGGGCATCGGGTCCGGTTTACGAGGGGCTCCATCCGAATTTCCTGACCGACGGTTTTCCCACCTCCTTCTCCCACCCCGAAGATTCCTTCCCGGCGCGCGGGTTCTATTTCGAGATCGATCTGGGGACCTCCCGTGCCCTCGATTATCTGGTGTTGAGAAACCGGCTCGACAGCAATCACGCCGAGCGTTTGGGAAACTACATCGTCCAGCTTTTCGACGACGACGGCACGGGACATCCGGGGGAACTCCGCTGGGAGGCGTGGATGAGGCAGGATGGTTCCCATGTCCCGAGCGGCGGGCGCGATGTGATCCAGGCGGAAGACGGGACCGGCGGCAGTTTCTCGGGGAGGTTCCTGCGGGTGCTGAATCCCTCCGACGCACTGGCGCGCCCGCAGGTCAGCGAGGTGGAGGTGTATCCGGAGCTGCACCCCCGCATCGCCGTGGTGAGGGCCGATGGCCGGGGGATCGATCCGGAGCGCGCCCTGCCGCCGGGCACCGGGACGCTGGATTTTTCGATCGCCGCGGGGAAAAACGACCCCGTGCCCGAGCTTCTGGTTTTCCGCTGGAGGCGGCAGGGCGTGGAGGGTTCCGCGTGGAGGGAATGCCGGGCCGGCGAGCTTGCGACCCTCTCCTGCGGCGTCCCGGGAGCCTATCCCATCGAGTTCCAGGCCCGCCATACGGATGGCCGCTGGAGCCGGCAGGTCCGGACTCATTTGTTTTTCGTGCCGACCCCGTGGTGGAGAAGTCCCTTCCACCTCGGCGCGATCGCGCTGGCCTCCGTCCTGTCCGCGGCGGGGCTGGGGTGGTGGTTTTCGGTCCGCCGCCTGCGGCACAAGCTGGCGCTCGCCCAGGCGGCCCGCGCCATCGAGCAGGACCGCCTGCGGATCGCCCGCGACATGCACGACGACATCGGCGCCCGCCTCACCCGCATGGCATTGCTCGCCGACCGGGTGAAGCGGTCTCCCGGGCAAGAGGCTCCCCTGCTCTCGAAACTGGCGGGCGAGGCGCGCGACACGGTGGGGGCGCTCGACCAGATCGTCTGGGCGGTCAATCCGCGCCACGACACGCTGGGAAGTTTTTCCGACTACCTGTGCCACCACGCCGCCGGTTATCTCGCCGATGCCGGGCTTTCCTGTCATTTCGATCAACCCCGGGAAAACCGCGGGGCGGTGCTCCCCTTCGCGATCCGCCACCCGCTCCTCATGGTGGTGAAGGAAGCGCTCCAGAACGTCGTGAAGCACGCCGGTGCGAGGAAAGTCGCCATCTCGCTGGGGGCGAAAGCGGACCGCATCGAACTGACCGTGTGCGACGACGGCAGCGGCATCGCCGGTACGGACGATCCCGCGAGCGGCGACGGCCTCGCCAACATGCGCAGCCGCCTCGCCGAAATCGGCGGCAGATGCGCGATCGGAAAATCCCCCTCGGGCGGAACACAGGTCACCCTCTCCGTCCCCTGCACCCCGGAATCATGAAGCCTTGCACCATCAGCCTCGTCGAAGACAACCTGCCGCTGGCGGAGGAATTGCAGGCGCTTTTTGAAAGCCAGCCCGACATGGAGGTGCTCGATGTTTTCCCCTCCGCCGAGACGGCCATCGCAAAGCTTCCCGACCGCCTGCCGGAACTGCTGGTGGTGGACATCCGCCTGCCGGGCATGAACGGCGTGGAACTCATCGGTGCCGTCAAACCGCGCTTCCCCGATCTTCCCATCCTCGTTCTCACGATGTACGAGGAGAGCGATCTGATTTTCGACGCGCTGAAAGCCGGAGCCTCCGGCTACCTCCTCAAACGGGCCACGGGAGACGAGCTGTGCGAAGCCGTCCGAGAGATCCGGCGCGGCGGCGCGCCGATGTCGCCGAGCATTGCTCGCAAGGTGGTGGACTCTTTCCAGATGCCCCCGATGCGGCCCGACCTCGATTCCGCCAATCTCTCCCCCCGCGAGGAAGAGGTGCTTTCCCTGCTGGCGAATGGCGCGCTCTACAAGGAAATCGCGGGCACCCTGGGCATCAGCCTGGACACCGTCCGCACCCATCTGCGCCGGATCTACGAAAAACTCCACGTCCACACCCGGACCGAGGCGGTGGTGAAATTTCTCGGACACCGCAGGCATTGAGTTCGGTCTGAAAGTAGGAAGGTCAAAGGTCTGAAAGTCTTCTCCGCTCGAACCCGCCACCTGTTCCAGCCGCCGCTCACGTTCAGACCTTCGACTTTCAGACTTTCAGACCCGAAGCGAAGCCGCCCGTGTCACCCAATCATGCGACTGCCGCGAGCCCCGGCTTTTGTTCTCAATGCCGAACCTCGTGGAAACCGGCAGCCCTTCCGCCGCCGTTCCGTGAAAAAACCCAGGGGGACCACCCGTTCCGCAACCCACAGCGCATGAAAACCCATCCTATCTTTCCGGCGGTTCCCGCCGTGTTTTTCGCCGCCACCCTCTCGCACGCCACCATCATTCCCTACGCGACCTACCCGCTGGGGGAAGATGGAACCCTCGGGGCAAGCAACAAGCCGCAGGACGATTCCGGCAACCACCGGCACTTCGATGAAGACATCAGCGGCGGCGCGGCACAGACCGGAAACGACTCCTTCCACCCCGCCGCCACCGGCTCGACGGCGTATCTCGATACCTCCTCTCCGGGCAACGAAGGCTGGTACTCCAGCGGCAACACCTACCACAATCTTGCCACCGACAACTTCGCCTTCGGCATCTTCGCCCGCGCCGCCTTCAACATCGCGGAAACCCGCGGGGATCTTTTCACCCTCGGCAACAGCACCGGTTCCTTCAAACTCTCGCTGGAAGGCGGCGGATGGACCGCCAGCTCCCATGGCGTGAACTGGATCGGCAGCTCCTCTCCGCTCCAGGCCAACACCTGGGTGCATCTCGCCATCATCCGCGCGGACGGCCAGACCACTTTTTATGTCGATGGAATCCCGCAGGGCTCGTCTTTCAGCGGCGCTCCGGTCCACAGCCATCCCCACCTCTCGGTCTCGCCCGGCGGCGCCACCTACTTCGACGGCCACCTCGACGAGGCCCGCGTGGTCACTTTCACCTCCGGGGAAACGACGGAAAACATCCTCGCCGCGCTGCAACAAGGGGTCGTTCCCACCAGCTTCGTGAATGTCGGATCCCACACCGCGTTCAAGACCGCGAATCTCTCCACAGACGAAGCCTCGGTCTTCCGCGTGGGCGGCGTCGTCGAGGATTTCGCCATCGTCAGCGAAACCGACGGCCTCTCGGTGGCGGAGGGAACCGCGCCGAAACACCTCATCCACATCGCGCAGGAAGGCGAGCTTTTCACCGGCTCCTATCCGCTCATCTCCTACTCGGGTGACATCGGCGGCCTGGGATTCGACGGCTTGGAACTGGCTCCTCTGCCCGGCCGGATTTCGGGAACCCTGGTCCACAACACCGATGACTCCACCATCGACCTGCTCGTCACCGGCTCCACCTTCGGCAACATCACCTGGACCGGAGCGGACGGGGGCGTTTGGGACATCGGCGCCACCGAAAACTGGGTTTTCACCGGCGGCCCGACCCCGACCGGTTTCTTCCCGGGTGACACCGTTCTGATGGATGACTCCGCCAACACCGGCACCGTCACCATCGCGGAAACGGTCACCCCGGCAAGCGTCACCATCGACAACACGGCACGGGACTACATCTTCAGCGGCGCGGGCATCGGCGGCTCCGCCTACTTTGACAAATTCGGCGACGGCACCGTCACCTTCACCAATCCGAACACCCACAGCGGCGACATCTACATCAACTCCGGCACCGTCCGGGTCGGCGATGGCGGCGGCACCGGCTCGCTCGGCACCGGATTGCTGGGGAACGAAGGCACCCTGATCATCGACCGGAGCGGCTCGCTCCTGATGCCCAATTCCATTTGGGGAAGCGGCACCATCGAGAAAAGGGGTCCGGGGGTTCTCACGCTGTCAGGGAACAGCAGCTTTTCAGGACACGTGACCGTCACCAGCGGCACGCTCGCCTCCGCCCACCGCAACTCGCTGGGCGGTGCTGACGAGGGCACCACCATCGCGGCGGGAGCTTCGCTGGATGTCTTCACCGGCGGCGTCGGCGACGAACCGGTGACGATTCACGGCGATGGCGTCGATGGACTCGGCGCGATCATCAGCAGCGCCGCGGGGGGACAACAGGAGGGCGTGAAAAAACTCACCCTCGGCAGCGACTCCACCATCGGCGGCCCGAATCGCTGGGATGTCCGCGGCGACGGGGCCGAGG
>CAZVSA010000064.1:11499-15857 GCA_964629955.1 uncultured Luteolibacter sp. | reverse complement strand
CGTACGCAGGGTGGTGTGGGACCGGGGAGCTAATCACTCCCCGGGACCCGATTCGGCTTTATTGTTTGGAATACTAGGAATTTGCTTTTTGGAACACGGCCACACTCATCCCATAGGATTTTTTTTCTTAAATCATTGATAATGAATAAATAAATGCCATATCGTCACCTAAAAAGCGTGACATAGTATCCCTTAGAAATTGCGTTCATCATAATTTGTTGATCATCAAATCAATTATTGTTCTATAGGATGGCTGTGGAACACGGCCTTGAAACATCTATTGGCCGGAGCGGAGGGAGAAAGGGGGTTGATCTGTCAGGGGGTTGATCCGTCTCTTTCTACGCCAACTCTATGGCCCCCTCTCATGGAGTTTGTCTGCGCGTTGTTTTGATTCATTCGCGCCAACTTCATCGTCAATTTTCTGGATTAACTTTGTTAATGCTTGCCAGCTATTGAGCCACTCCTTTCCTTCAGATGTGTTGTTCGTCCATTCTTCCACTTCCGCATCTTTAAACAAAGCAATACGAAACGGAACCCATTCTTTCCCTTTTTTCGCTTTTGGCATTATTGCGGCAAAAAATGTGTCTATAAATTTTTCGAACAAATCCTTTCCGGCAATGACGATACGATATTCGTCTTGCAATTTGCTGGCATTCTCTAGTTTTTCCTTCACAAGGGCAACATCCAAGGATTTCGTTCCTACATTCTCGAAGAATGCAAAATGAATTTCTGTGAATGCATCCAAAGTTTTGATTCTGGCATTCTCAGAGTTTACAACATCTTTCATATATTCCATATGGGCATCCACGACGATTTTATCAATTCCAGAATAATCAATAGCATTGATTTTTTCTTTGATTTTCACCAGTTCCTTTCTCCAATGTTCGCTGACGGGTGAGAAGCTCGGCGGAAGTCCAGCCAAATGCGGATTGCTCTGCCAAGCATTATGCCAGCCGTTAAGGCGGCCATGAAGTAGATTGGACTCTGGTGAAATTTTGGTTCTAGCGTCATTTATGATTTTATCAATCACTAAGGTTTCCCGCCAGAGTTTTATATATGCGGGCAAAATTTCGGCAGATTGAGTCGTTGAGTGTTCCGGATGATTCTTTTGCTCTTTCTGTTTAGTGGTCTCCTGTGCGTGACACGAAGTCACCAGAAGGGCGTATACAATAGGCAGGAATCGGATATTTTTCATGCTTTTTATTGATGCCCAAATTTATTGGGATGGCTGATTGACGTCGCAAGGTCGGTGCTTATTCACGATGAGGGTGGGTTTTTTTGCCGAACAGTGTTTATTCTCCCTCACGGAGCCGGGTATCTAACGGAGAGCGGAAAGGATTCATTTTCAGCGAAACTACCCGGAAATGACTGGCTGTCAATGCCGGAGATTCCCGGTTGATCTTTTCCAAGCAGGGTGAAAATGCCATGGTAATTCAGATGATCAGGAAGAGCATAGGAATTGGATATGGCTGGTTGGGCGGATCGGATTTTTTGGAACTTGATAAATTACAGAAAGGCGAAGAGTCATTTTGGCTCTTCGCTCCAATGATCCGGTTCGTCGATGTCCGCTGCGCTCCCATTGTGGTTCTCCATTTTCCTTTCGAGGATAAGTTCTTGGGATCGACTGCTTGCTTATGATTGGCGGCGGGTGGAATGCCCGCGCCACGTGGGCCGGGCATTCCGCCCGGATTCCCCATTGCAGGGCAACCACGGACCTCCCGGTATCCGGCCAATGAAACAATCAGGCGGTGCGGCGGCGGAGCAGGGCGAGCGTGCCCAGAGCGCCGAGCAGCGCGGTGGAGGGCTCGGGAATGGGCATGAATTCCGCGGGAGACAGCGCGGTGCCGCTGATGCGGTAGCGGTCCTGCAGGCCGCTGAAATACTCGCTGGAAGTGGTGTTGTAGCCGCCCAGAAAGAAGTCGCTGGTACCGTTCAGCATCGTCGGGATCGAGCCGATGTCGGGATCGTTGTTGGTGTGCACGAGGGTGTAATCGACGTAGGTGCGGATTTCGCCGACGGTGATGTCGTACACGAGGGCGAGGTGATGCCATTGGCTGTCGGTCTTCGCGGCGGAAATGTCGATCATGTTGGAGAACAGGTTGGCGTTGGTTCCGGATTCGGCGCCGATGGCGTAGTGGAGGAATCCATCGTGCTCGCGCCACCAGAACTGGCTGCCGCCGGTCTGGCCCATGATGCCGTTGCGGATCGTGTCGGTTTCATTCCAGTTGAGGATCGCCTCGAAGGTATGGCTCTGGTCTCCGGCGAGGGTGAAATAGGGGGTGATGGTGGTGCCCGGGCCGTCCCATTCCTCCGGGATGCCGGGGCGGTTGGGGCGCAGGAAGACCTTGCCGCCGCCCGCGGAGTTGTCGATGGCGATGCCGCCGTTCGCCTCGATCGCGGGGCGGGTGACGCCGCCGCCCCAGAAGCCGTGGTAGCCGTTGCCGGAGACATCCTGGATGAGTGCGCCGTCGGTGACATTGCCGGGGGGGAGGTGGTTGAAATTGACTTCGAGGATGACGGCGGCGTGGGCGGCGGGCAGCGCCAGTCCGGCGAGGATGGCGGCGGTTGCGGAAGGTTTCGTTTTCATGCGATTCGGATTGGGGGTGGGATTGCCGGGCGGTGGAAACATCGCGCGGGAGAGCGGGGGGAATGAATGAGGGGATATTGGTTTTTTACCGGACCAAACAGCGTTATGGAATTCCGACGCGGAGGCGGGCGAAGAGGCGGGGGATTCCGGCGTGCGGGATGGCGACGGTGACGATGGAGCCGTCGATGGCGACGCCGGGGCCGGAGGAGGCGGTGTCGGAGCGGATGGGGATGTCGTTTTCTTCCGGCCAGGCGGCGAGGTCGGTGCTGAGCTGGACCTTGACGGCGAGCGCGCCGAGGGCCTGGGCGTGGCGCTCGAAGGTCAGGACGAGCGCATCGCCGGTGAGGGCCGCTGCGGGCGGTGCGACGTCGCCGGAAAGGGTGGGATCTCCGCCGAGGAGGAATTTGATGCCATTGGGGATGCCATCGCCGGAGGGGCTGGTGCCGAGCCCGATGATGCCGGGATCCTCCACACCGGGGAAGAAGGAGTCGATCCACTCGTTGTAGCCTGACGCGGGAACGGCGGGGGCTTTCAGAAACTCCGATGGAGCGAGGGCGCCGCGGGTGATGCGGTAGCGTTTTTGCAGGCCGTTGAAGTGGCTGGAGGCGGTGTTGTTGTAGCCGCCGATGGAGAAATCGCCGGTGCCGGAAACGAGGGTTCCGAGCGAGCCGATGTGGGAGTCGGTGTGGGTGTGGAGCAGCGTGCCGTCGAGGTAGGAGCGGATTTCTCCGGCGGGGGCGTCGTACACGACGGAGACGACGTGCCAGCCGCCGCTGTTGCGGGCGGCGGAGATGTCGATGGTATTGGTGAAGAGATTGGCGTTCGCGCCGCCGCTGGCGAAGGCGTAGAGGAGGAAGCCGTTTTGCTCGCGCATCCAGAATTCGTTCGCGCCGGTGATGCCCATGATGCCGTTGGCGGAAGAGGTGGCGCCATTCCAGTTGAGCACGGCCTCGAAGGTGTGGCTCCGGCTGCCGTGGATGGAGAAATAGGGGGTGATGGTGGCGCCCGGGCCGTCCCAGTCCTGCGGGATGTCGGCAAGGCCGGGACGGAGGAGGGTTTTGGCGGCCCTGGCGCCGCTGTCGATGGCGGGGCTGCCATCCGGCGCGATGACGACGGGGGTGTCATCGGCCGCCGCGCCGCCCGCCCAGAAGCCGTGATGGCCGCGGCCGGAAACGTCGCGGATGCGGGTGCCGTCGTGGATGGGTTCGCCGGGGACGAGGTGGCCGAAGCCGATGTCCGCGAGGGTGAAGATGGCGGCCTGGGTGTCCCCGCCCGCGAAGTCTCCGGGAGCGAGCGCGGCGGGGGTGATGCGGATAAAGTCGATGTCGCCGGTGAGCGCGTCTTCGCCGGAGTTGAGGCGGCCGATGCGCAGCGGTTGGTCGTTGGCGAGGGTGCCGGTGGTGGCATCGGCGGCGCTGGCGGGCAACCCGCCGCCGAGGTGGAGGCGGAGTTGTTTGTTCTCCGGATCGGTCGCGTCGCGGACGAGGATGAGGTGATGCCATTGGCCTCCTTCGAGGGGTGCGGCGGCGGTGACGGAGCTTTGTTCCGCGCCGTCGGCGAGAAGGAAACGCGGGACGCCGTTTTGCAGGGTGAGCGACCAGCCGGGCGAGCCGGGGGCGGCGTCCTTGGTGACGAGGGCGGCGGTTGGCGCGGTTCCCGCGGGGATGCGGCAGACGAGTTCGAGGGTGAAGGAGTGATCGGCGGCGTAGTCGAAACGGTTGTGGGAATCCGAATCTGTTAGATAAAGGTCGCCGCCGCCGTCGTGCGGATC
>CAZVSA010000064.1:8973-11489 GCA_964629955.1 uncultured Luteolibacter sp. | reverse complement strand
TCGAAGGCGAGCGCGCGGCCCGCGCCGAAGTCCGGGGAGCCGTCGGTGGAGGGAATGGGCTGGCTGGCGGTGAGGTGGAGGTGGTGGGAATCCGGGTGGACGTCGTGGATCGCCCCGGGGGCGGTGGACGTGGTGGAGCCAACCGGGGTTTCCTCGAAGTTCCACAGGGCGGCTCCGGGGTTTTCCCCGAAGAGCACGCCGTCGCCGGTGGGGACGCCGCCGAGCGCCCAGGTGAGGTTGAAGCGGGCGACGCGGGAGCCGGAGCCGCTTTCGTAGTGCAGGTAGATCCAGCCCTCGCTGGCGGTGCCGGGGCGGCCGGCGGAGAGCGAGGAGTAGGCGAAGGAGCCTGCATCGACGAGGCGCTTGACCGGCCAGGTGCGCCCGCCGTCGAGACTGGTCCAGACGGTGCCGTGGTGGCGGCCGGAGGGGGAATCGATGTTGCTGTAGACGAGGATGTCCCGGCCCTCGACGGGCAGGCGGACGAGGCCGCCCATGAGTCCGTAGTCGCGGTCCTGATCGCCGTCCGGCAGCACGGGGCTGACGGAGAGGTCTTCCCAGGTCATGCCTCCATCGTGGCTCCAGGCGATGTGGCGCATGCGCGGGTTGAGACCGTCGGTGGAGCGGTGTCTACGGGAGTTGTAGTAGATGGTGCCGTCGGAGAGTTCGGCCAGCGTGGCTTCCCCCGTACCGTTGGCGGGGAAAGGATCGCTGGTGGTCCAGGTGAGGCCGCCATCGTCGCTGAACATCGCGTTGGTGTAGTGGTCGTCCCAGAATTCCTGCGGGTTGCCGCCGGCGTAGTTGCGGGTGGGGCGGATGAGGCGGCCGGCGTGCCCGCCGTGGCGCAGGGTGATGCCGGACTCGTTCATGTGCATCGAGGGCATCCAGTCGTTGCCGTCCGGGGCGATGGTGACGGGTTTGACGTTCCAGGTGAGGCCGTCGTCGGTGCTGGAATAGACGGTGAGCGGTGCGGGCGGGTGGGCGGACTCGACGAAGGCGAGGATTTCTCCGGTGGTTTCGTTGACGATGGTGCCGCCGCCGCTGATGCCGGGGCCGATGTCGATGTCCGGCCCCCACGTCGCGCCGCCGTCGGTGCTGCGGCGGACCTTGCAGCTTGTTTGTCCCAGGACGGCGATGACCGTGCCCTGGGTGCTGACGACGATGTTGGGGAAGCGCTGGCTGCCGAAAAGGGCCTGGCTTTGCAGGACGGCCTCTCCGGTGAAGGGATCGAGCGGACCTTCGACCGGCAGGGGATCGGCGAGGGCCGGAGAAAGGGCCGCATGCAGGCAGGCGGCGGAGAGGATGGAGCTGCGGATGAAAATCATGGCGGGTATCAGGGGATGTCCACGCGGAGACGGGCAAAGAGTTTGTCGTTTTGTGCAAGCGCACGGGGGATGGAGACGGTGACCAGGTCGATGTCCGCGTCTTCGGGGTGCGGGTCGGAGCCGATCGCGATGCCATCGGTTCCGTTTTCCGCTTTGGTCCAGCCGACGAGGGAGGAGCTGTATTCGACGAATGGTGCGTACCCGGCGGACGCGGTGCTGCGGCGGAAGACGAAGACGAAATGATCGTCCGTGAGCGTGGCGGTGGGAAGCAGGTGGTTGGAATCCGAACCGGAGCCGGGAGCGGGATTTCCGCCGATGACGAATTCGATGCCGTTGGGGATGCCGTCGTTGTCGGAGTCGATTTCCGGAGCCGCGCCGGGGATGCCGCTGGCGCTCGCCCAATCGCCGTAGGAGCCGCCCGCGATGATGGGGGAAAGCTCGATCTGTTTGAGGGTGTCATTGTACGCCACGTTGTAGCCGGGGGGTGTGTTGGCGAAGGTGCCGGTACGGGTGCCGGTCCAGGTGGCGATGACGTAGGAAGGCGAGGTGAGGCCGCCGCCAGGCGTGGAGACCGTCAGCGTGCTGCCGGGGCCGAGCGTGAGATCGCCGTTGACGATGAGCGAGTCCGCCGCCGCGCCGTCGATTTCGCAGAGATAGCTGCCATCGATCGCCGCGGGGCCGGTGGTGAGAACACCGACGGAAGCGCCGGGGGCGATGAAGCCGCCGGTGTGGACGGTGACCGCGCCGCTGACCGAGCCGTTGCCGCCGAGGGTGCCGCCGGTGTGGATGGTGACGGAGCCGGTTCCGGTGGCGGAGCCGCTGGTGTTGCCGACGAGCAGGGTGCCGGCGCTGATGAGGGTGCCGCCGCTGTAGTTGTTCGTCGTGCCGGTGAGTTCCAGCGTGGCGTCGCCGGCTTTTTCAAGGCGGAGGGGACGGGTGAATCCAAGGGCGTTGGGGGCTCCTTGCGTGAGTTGCCCGGCGAAGGTGCCGTCCGTGCTCTGGTTTATCCGCAGGGTGCGGGCGTTGTGGTTGCCGTCGCCGAAGTTGGTGGTGACAAGGCTGCCCGCGGCGCCGGTGAGATTGCCGATTTGCAGGGTGGCGTTGTTGAAGGGGGAGGCCAGCCGCAGCCAGGCGGTGCCGGTGAGGTTCACGTCGAGCTGCGGGTTGCTCACGGCGGCGTTGTTCACGATGAGC
>CAZVSA010000064.1:0-8963 GCA_964629955.1 uncultured Luteolibacter sp. | reverse complement strand
GTGGCCTCCAGGGTGAAGGCGCCGGTGCTCGCGGCATTGAATTGCAGGTGGCCGCCGGTGAGGCGGAGGGTGCCGTTGGCGATGGCGCCCGCGATGGCCCGGTTTTCGTTGTTGCTGGAGATTGACTGCACCGCGCCGCCGAAGTCCGCGCCGCCGGCGAAGGTGAGGGTGCCATTGGTGAAGCCGATGGTGTTGGCTCCGGTGAAGGTGGCCGCGCCGGAGATCGTGGTGGCGGCGCCGATGGTCAGCGTGCTGTCGCCGGAAACGGCGAGCCCGCCGCCGCCAAGCGCGCCGGTGGCGTTCACGGCGAGCGTGCCGCCGGAAAGGACGGTGCCGCCGGTGTAGGTGTGCGGGGAGGAAAGGATGAGCGCACCCGCTCCGGATTTTTCCAGGGATGTCGCGCCGGTGATGTCATCGACTCCCGCGGCTCCGGTGAAGGTGTAGGTGTTGGCGGGGTTGGAAATGTCGAGGGATGCCGGGGCGAGGCGGCCGTCGAGTGTGATTGCGGTGTCTTCCGCGATGCCGCCGAAGATGACGGTGTCTCCGTTGAAGAATTTCCGGTCGCCTTCCTCGAAGTTGGGGGTGGTGGCGATGTCCCAGGTTCCCGGGCCGGTGTTCCAGGTGCGGGTGCCGGTCGCGCCGTCGTAGTGGAAGGTGATTTTTTTGTTGGCGGTGTCGTTGGCGAGCGTGCCGCGGTAGGCGGCGGTGAGGGTGTCGAAGCCGGTCACGCCGCCATCGCCGTAGGTGACGACGTCGTAGGTGGTTCCCGCCACGGGCGGATCGAGGAAATCCACGATGGGAGCGGCGGAGAAGTCGGTGAACGCGACTCCGTTGACCGTGAGGGATGCGGTGGTTTCGCCGCCGGTCAGCGCGAGGGTGGAACTTTCGATGAAGAGCAGCGCGGCGCTGGTGCCGGTGCCGGAGATGGCGGCTCCATCAAGCACCCAGGTGTCCTCCTGCGATGCCAGCGAGCCGGTGAGAACCAGGGTGCCGCCGGTGACTTCGGTGAAGCCGTTATAGGTATTGGCACCGGCGAGGATGAGCGTGCCGACCCCGGATTTGATGAGGTTGAGGTTGTTTTCGTTGAACCCGCCGCCGCCGATGACGCCGTCGAAGAGACTCGTTCCGCCGCCGCTGACGTTCAGCGATCCGATGTTCTCCGTGCCACCGGCGACGATGGCGTTGGCGGTGCCGTCGCCGGAGGTGGAGAGGGTGGTGACGGTGATAAATTTGGAATTTTCCGCATCCCCAATCACGAACATGCCGCTGTTTTCCCCGCCGCCGAGGGTGAGGGGCTGGGGGGCGAGGGTGCCGGATTCCCCGCCGATGCGGAGCGCGCCTTCGAGGATGTGGAGGCCGCCGGTGGCGGTGTTGTTGCCGGTGAGGGTGAGGGTGGCAGGGCCGGCTTTTTCAAAGGTCAGGGCGCGGGCGAGGTCGGCCTGGTTGATGTTGCCGGCGAAGACGCCTTCCACGCTCTGGTTGACGCGCAGGGTGCGGGGGCGGTTGGGAATCAGGTCGGGAGTGTTGAAATTGGTGTTGAGGAAGCTGCCCTCGACTCCGGTGAGGTTGCCGATGACGGCGGGTGTGCCTCCGGCGTTGTCGAAAGGGGAACTCAGGCGCAGCGCGGAGTTCGCCGTCGCCAGATGCACGTTGAGTTGCGGGTTGCTGATGGCGGCGTTGTTCAGGATGATGACTCCGGCGACCGGGTTTTCGGGATCGTCGCCATTGCCGCCGACAAGGTTGAAAACGCCCGTGCTCGCCGCCTTGAACTGCATCGCGCCGGGGCCGGTGACGCGCATGGTGCCGTTGGAGAGCGTGCCGCCGACGCTGCGGTTTTCGTTATTGCTGGTGAAATGTTGTGTGGCGCCGCCGAAGTCCGCGCCGCCTGCGAAATTCAGGCCGAGGGCGGTGGAGGTATTTCCACCGCCGCCGGTGAGGGCGATGGTGTTGCCGCCGCCGGTGAAGGCGACCGGGCCGGCCAGTGTGGCGTTGTTGCCGAATTGCACGGTGCCCCCGCCGCCGATGCCGAGGGGGGAGTTTCCGGCGAGGGGATCGTTGCCGTCGAAGGCGAGGGTGCGCCCGGGAGCGATGGTCCAGGTCTGCCCGGCTCCGAGGACGAGCGGGAAATTGGAGCCGAAGGTCAGATTTTGCGAATCGGCGGCGAGGACGATGCCTCCCGCGCCGAGGGTGAGGGTGTCGCCGTCCGCGCCGTTGATGGTGACGGCGCCGGTGAGGCCGGAGTCCAGGCTGATGCCGGTGAGGGTGTAGGAGCCGTCGAGTGTCTGGGTCAGGTTTGCCGCGGAGGTGGTGTCATAGACGACGGGCTGCGGGGTGGCATTGCCGGGGGGCGTGCCGGTCCAATTTCCGGCGGAGGCCCAGGAGCTGTTTTCGGCGCCGGTCCAGGTGGCGGCGGATGCGGGCGCCACGAGGGACGGGACGAGGAGGATGAGGGCGCTGCCTTCGATCAGGCGGAGGAGCGGGGATTTCGATTTCATGCGTGGAATCGGATTTGGAGTGGATGGGGATCGTTTCAGGGGGAGGCGGGGGCGGCGGCGCGTGCGCCCCATTCGGCGAAGCCCAGCTTTTCCAGGCGGGGAAGAAGGGCATCCACCTGCGCGGGGGATGGATTTCCAAGAGGCTGGCGGGCGGGGCCGACGGGCACTCCGAGGCGGGCCATCAGGGCCTTGGCGGTGCCGAAGAAACCGGTGGCGGCGATCGCGTCGATCATCGCGATGGAGAGGGATTGCAGGCGGCGGGCGTTTTCAAAGTCGCCGCGTTGGAAGGCGGCGATGATCTCCCGGTAAAGGCCGGGCGCCCAGTTGTAGGTGGAGCCCACGCCGCCCTTCGCGCCGCAGGCCAGCCCGGCGAGCAGCATTTCATCGATGCCCCAGGGGAGGTCGATGCGTCCCGCCGCGGCATCCAGCGAGCGGCGGTAGGAAACGAGGTCGGGGTTGGTGAATTTCACCCCGGCGAAGGTGGGGATGCGCTCGAGGGCCGACACGATGAGTTTTTCCACCGGCAGCGACACGCCGGTCATCGAGGGGATGTCGTAGTAGTAGAACGGTGTCGCGGGAGCCGCCCGCGCGATGCCCGCGCACCACGATGTCAGCGCTTCCACGTCCGCGGGCTTGAAGTAGGACGGGGCGAGCGCGCTGATCGCCCGGAAGCCGAGCGCCTCCGCCCGCCGTGCGAATGCTTTCGCGTCTTCCAGGCAATTCCCGCCGACATGCGCGACCACCGACAGACCGTGGTCCCGCGCCGCATCGGCCCAGGCATCGTAGATCGCTAGCCGCTCGTCGCGCGTGAGGGAATGGCACTCGCCGGTCGAGCCGGTGACGAACACGACGCCGATGCCATTTGTTTTCAGAAACTCCGCCTGCACCGGCACCACACCGGCCGCCAGCGATCCATCCTCGCGGAAAGGCGTGTGGACTGCGGCGACGAGTTCGTGAAGAGGTTGGTGCGGTGTCATGGGTCGGAAAGAAATCCGGTGGCACGTTCCATCCGGCGTCCGTCCGTTCCCACCGTTTCTTTTTGGTTTCATTCCAGACCAATTGATGCGATGGCGAAGGGCGTTCCGCCACCGGCACCTCTTTCCTTTTGTCGATTGGTTTGAAATAAAGCCAATCAGGTTTTCTTCCGCTGCCGGATGACGGGAAGCACGCTGGCAACAACGACCCCGGGATGGGAGGAGACGAAGCCCCGCATCCGTTCCCCGCCTCCGGTGATTTTTTGCCCGGAACCAGCCCGCGTCGCACGACCGAACACCAATATGAAACTCCGCCTCCCTCCCGCCTCCGTCATCGGATTCTGCCTCCTCCTGCCCGCCGCCGCTCCGGGGCAGATCGCGGTCACCAAATACTGGAACGGACAAAGCTATTTCGGCAACAACTGGTTCGATGCGGAGGCATGGATCACCGTGGCGGATTTCAACGACCACACGCCGCCGGGTCCCACCGACATCGTTTCCTTCGCCTCCCCGACGACGGCCTGGGTTAATAATTCCACCGTCCATGCGGATGCCGCCAGCATCGGCACGACGGCCGGAACGACGGGCCGGGTGCAGGTGACCGGAGAAAATGCCGTGTGGGAGATCGCCGGCGTATATGGGGTACTGAATGTCGGCCAACATGGCAACGGCACGCTGGACATCGAATTAGGCGGGCGGGTCACCAGCAGGACCGGTACCATCGCCTATGAAAATAGCAGCACGAGCACCGTCAGGGTCAGCGGCACCTTCCCCGGCACCGGCACGCCTGCCCGGTGGGAAATCGCCGAAGAGATCGTCATCGGCAGCCAAGGCAAGGGGACGCTGAGAATCGAAAACGGCGGCAGGGTGAACAGCCCTTCGGCTTTCATCGGCGATGCCCGCAATGGCAACGGCAATGCCATCGTCAGCGGCGCGGGTTCCTTGTGGCAAAATACCGGCATCATGGAAATCGGCCGTATTGGCAATGGATCGCTGACGGTCGAAAATGGCGGCGAGGTGCATAACGTCCATGGCAGTATCGGCGAGCACGACAACGGCAACGGAGAAGTCACCGTCCGCGGCACGGGCTCCCTGTGGAGCAACAGCGGAGACCTGTATGTCGCCTACGCTGGCTCCGGCAGGATGAGCCTCGAGAGCGGCGGCAGGGTGAACAGTGCTTCGGGTGTCATCGGCTACTGGAATACCGAGGGCAGCGTCACCGTCAGCGGCGCGAACTCCCTGTGGCAGAATACCGGCAGCATGGGGGTTGGAGGGTCCGGTATCGGCACGCTGGACATCCTCGACGGCGGCAGGGTGAACAACACCTCAGGCATCATCGGTAGTAGCAACGGCAGCAGTGGCAGCGTCACCATCACCGGTTCGGATTCCTTATGGCAAAATACCGACACCCTGATGGTTGGAGGCCAAGGCAAGGGAACCCTGGTGATCGGAAACGGCGGCGAAGTGAACAATACCGAGGGTAACATCGGTCGTTTTGCGAATTCGGAGGGAGAGGTCACCGTTACCGGCGCGGGTTCCTTGTGGCAAAATACCGGTGCCCTGCACATCGGGAATCAAGGCAAGGGAACGTTGATGATCGGAAACGGCGGCAGAGTGAACAACACCTTGGGCATCATCGGTGATAGTAACGGCAGCAGCGGCAGCGTCACCGTCAGCGGTACGAATTCCCTGTGGAACAACACCGGAGCCCTGAATGTTGGTCTAGCGACGACTGGAGAGTTGAAGATCGAGAATCGTGGCAGGGTGAACAGTGCCTCAAGCAGCATCGGTTCCAATAACGGCAGCAGTGGCAGCGTTACCGTCAGCGGCACGGACTCTTTGTGGCAAAATGCTGGTGCCCTGCTTGTCGGAAGAGCGGGTAATGGCGTCCTCAATATCGTGCAAGGCGGCTCTGTCCGCGTGGGCGATGCCGGAGAACTCACCCTCACGCTTTCCGCCGAGGAGGGCACCGGCACCCTCAACATCGGCACCGGCGGGGCCGCCGGCATGCTGTTGGCCGGTGCGGTTCACGGCGGATCCTCCACCGCCCGGGTCAACTTCAACCACACCGGCAACATCGACTTTTCCCCGTCCCTCACCGGCAGCCTGTCCGCCGTCAAGACCGGCAGCGGCACCACCACCCTCATCGACGGAACCAGCACCCACAGCGGCGGCACCACCGTCAGCGGGGGCGCGTTGCGCTTCGCCACCGGCACGATCACCGGCAGCGTGCAGAACAACGCCTCCGTTCTCTTCGACGCCCCTTCCGGGCAAAGCCGCGGCCACGGCACCCAGATCACCGGCAGCGGCGGCGTCACCAAGACCGGCGGCGGCTCGGTTTCCCTCACCGGAGCCCTCACCCATACCGGCGGCACCACGGTGGAGGGCGGCAGCCTGCAAATCGCGGGCACCGGCTCCATCGCCGGTCCCATCCACGTCACCGGCAGCACCCAGCTCATCTTCAACCCCGCCGTTGGCCACAGCTACCACCACACCGGCGTCATCAGCGGCAACAGCGGCAGGATTTCCAAATTCGGCGACGGCGAAGTCATCCTCACCGCCGCCCACACCTACACCGGCCACAGCACCCTCGGCGGCACCACCGCCACGCTCGGCACGCTGCATGTACAAGGCTCCGGCAGCATCACCCACCCCAACACCGACGCGCTCGTCTTCAGCGGCCTGCTCAAGCTCTCCGGCGGCGGCAAGGTCACCAGCCGCGACGGCAACATCGCCACCCTCGCCCACCACGACGGCGAGGCCGGCATCTCCGGAGCGGGCAGCTTGTGGCAGAACTCCGGCATCCTGCGCGTTGGCCAGCTCGGCAAAGGCGCGCTGCGGATTGAAGACGGCGGAAAAGCGACCAGTGCCCAAGGCTACATCGGCGACCAGGCCGGAGCGGATGGCTCGCTAACCGTCACTGGCGCGGGCTCCGAGTGGACGGTTTCCGGGAATCTTTACACCGGCCATTCCGGAACCGGGAAACTCACGATCGAAGCAGGAGCCAAGGTGTCCGGCGCGGAGGGCTTCGCCGGTTCCGAAGCCAGCGGCACGGGCGAAGTCATCGTCAGCGGCACGGGTTCCCTATGGCAAAATTCCGGCATTCTGCGCGTCGCCCACCACGGGACCGGCTCGCTGCACATCCTTGATGGCGGGGAGGTCCGCAACACCCAGAGCCGCATCGCCCAGGGAGCCACCGGCACGGGCGAGGTCGTCGTCTCCGGCGCGGGTTCCCTGTGGGTCGGCACCGGCCATCTGGAAGTCGGTGACAACGGCGGCGGCTCGCTCGTCATCTCCAACGGCGGGGAAGTCCGCAACAACCGCGGATACCTCGGCAGCCAGTCCACCGGCACTGGCAGCATCACCGTCACCGGAGCGGGCTCGGCTTGGAACACCACGGATTTCGTCCATGTCGGCAACAACGGCAGCGGCACTCTCACCTTGGCCGACGGCGCTTCGATCCGCGTCGGCTCCACCGGCGCGAGCATGCTTGTCCTCGGGGCAGGCTCCGGCAGCAGCGGCACCTTCAACTTCGGCGGCGGCACGCTGCAGGCCGTCGCGGTGAACGGCGGGGCCGGCGCGGCGCAGGTCAATTTCACCCACCCCGGCGATCATGCCTTCCCGCTTGCGCTCACCGGCTCGCTGGCCGTGACCAAGAGCGGAGACGGCATCACCACCCTTGCCGCGACGGACAACAGCTACACCGGCTCCACCACCGTGAACTCGGGCACGCTCCGCCTCGCGGTTCCGACCCTGGCCGACGACTCCACCATCCGCATCGCCGCCGGGGCCGCGCTTGATCTGCCCCATGGCGAAACCGACACCGTCGGCGCGCTGTTTCTCGGCGGGGTGGAGCAGCCTCCGGGTCTCTATCACGCGGGGAACTCCGGCGGTCTCATCACCGGCGGCGGCCGCCTTCTGGTGGGCGACGGAGGAGCGGCGGACTATGACGACTGGATCGCCGGCTTCGACGTGGGCGGCCAAACCGGTTTCGACGACGATCCGGACGGCGACGGCCTTCCCAACGGCATCGAGCACGTCCTCGGCAGTGATCCGTCCCGGTCGAATGCCGGGCTGACCCATGTGTCCGCCACCGCAGGCAGCGTGACCTTCCAACACAGCCTGGCCAACGACCTCGCCTCCGATGTTTCCCATCACTACGAATGGAGCACCGATCTCACGGGCTGGCACGCCAGCGGAGAAACCGACTCCAACGGCGTCACCGCGAGCGTCGAGTCGATCGTTCTCGAAGACAACGACGCGCCGGAGAACGACCTGATCGAAGTGACGGTGACGATCAGCAGTGGCCCTGTCGGGAAAATTTTCGCCCGCCTGGCCGCGGACCGGCAGTAGAGCGCCTTCCACCAGATCCCCGGGAGGTGGCCCTGTTTCCGCCGCCGGCCTCAACGCGCGGAAGCAGCCAACCGCTCATCCTCCGCCGCCACACGCTTCGCGGCCGGTGACCCTGCCGTGGAAATATCCGGCGAACTCTTCCCGCGCTTCAGATACCCGTGGGCGGGGACATCCCTGACAAAAGTCACCGCAAGCCAGCAAAGGAGCAACAATGACGAGGCGCAGACGAAACGCTGGATATTCATTAGACGGGAAAGCGCACTCGAAGGGCGCGCCGCTTGATGAAAAAATCCGGAGGAAAATGCAAACCAAATCCCCCGGAAAACGCATGCCATCCGCGGCTCAAAAGAAGGTTGTCCGCCGCACCACCCGGGGCTAGCCTGCCACCCGCCGCCCGGCATCGCTCCAACCGACACAGAAGCCTCTCTTCTCATGGGAATTTTCAACAGACCCCGCCTCCGCAGCAAGGACCGTCGCGAAGACATGCCGGAGGGGCTGTGGGTCAAGTGTCCCGATTGCGGCGCCCTCGTCCACACCCTGGAGCTCAAGCAGAACCTCCACGTCTGCCCGCACTGCACCCACCATTTCCTGATCGATTCCGTGGAGAGGATCTACCTGCTCGCGGACTCCGATTCCTTCGAGGAAACCGAAAAGGGCATGATCTCAGCCAATCCCCTCGGTTTCCAGGGCTACCCGGAAAAAACCGCCGCCCTGCGCGAAAAAACCAACCTCGACGACGCCGTCGTCACCGGCCGCATCACCATCGGCGGCCAGCGCGCGATGATCGCCGTCATGGACTTCAAGTTTTTCGCCGGCTCCATGGGCTCCGTGGTCGGCGAGAAAATCACCCGTGCCATCGAGTGTGCCATCGCCGAAAAGCGCGGCATGATCATCGTCTCCGCCTCCTCCGGCGCGCGCATGCAGGAAGGCATGCTCTCCCTGATGCAAATGGCGAAAACCTGCGGCGCGCTGGCCCGGCTCTCCGAGGCGAAGCTGCCCTACATCTCCGTCCTCACCCATCCCACCACCGGCGGGGTCACCGCATCCTTCGCCACGATCGGGGACATCAACCTCGCCGAGCCGAAATGCATGATCGGCTTCGCCGGCCCGCGCGTGGTCAAAGAAACCACCCACCAGAACC
>CAZVSA010000063.1:0-16015 GCA_964629955.1 uncultured Luteolibacter sp. | reverse complement strand
CCACGAACCCGAGCTCGATCACGAACCGGACGATGTTGTAGAGCAGCACCGTCGAGACCGCGCGCGACGAGCTGACGTGCTCGGTCAGCACCGACATCTTCACGACCTCGCCGAGGTTGCCCGTCGGCGTGACCGAGTTGATCGCGCGGCCGGCGAGCTGCGCGAGCAGCGTGTGGCGCAGCTTGAGCCGCTCCCTCCCCGGCTCCGGCGCGGTGAAGGCGCTCTGCGATGTCATCTGCACCTCCGGCAACGCGGTGAAAATCGTCAACCAGGCCCCCGCCGACCGGCCCATTCTTTTCGTTCCCGACGCCAACCTGGGAGCATGGGTGATGGAACAAACCGGACGCAAAATGGATCTCTGGCAGGGCTCCTGTTATGTCCACGTCGAGTTCACCCGCGATTCGATCAACCGGATCAAGGCCGAATACCCGGACGCCCTCGTGGTCGCCCACCCGGAATGCACCCAGGCGGTCCGCCTGTTGGCGGATGAAGTCTGCTCGACGGAGAAAATGGTGACCTTCTGCAAGGAAGCCCCGGTAAAGAACATTATCGTCGTCACGGAAAGCGGCATGCTGCACCGCCTGCGCAAGGAAGCCCCGGACAAGAATCTCATCCCCGGCCCCACCGACCGCTGCGCCTGCGCCGATTGCCGCTATATGAAGATGAACACCCTTCAAAAGCTCCACGACTGCCTCGACAAGCTGGAGCCCCGCGTGGAGATGGAGGAATCCGTGCGCCAGCGGGCGGAGGCTCCTCTCCTCCGCATGCTGGAACAATCGAAATGACATCCCTTCCGGGACCGGCGATCACTCGAATTCGTAGGCGAAATCGCCGTCCTTCAGGATCACGGAAATTTTCTTCACCTCTTCCCCGCGGTAGAGCGCTTCCAGCAGCCTTCTTCCGATGTCGGGAAGCATGCTGTTGGTCAGAATGGCATCCACCACACGACCGCCGCTATCCGCTTCGCGGCAGCGGCTCAGGATATGGCTCACCACTTCCTCGCCGTACAGGAATGCGATTTTCTTCTGGGTTTCGATGCGCTTCTTCACCCGGTCGAGCTGAAGCCGGATGATCAAACGCAACGTGTCATCCGATAGCGGATAGTAGGGGATCGTCACCAGCCGCCCGAGCAACGCCGGAGGGAACACTTCCAGCAGGGGTTTCCGCAAAGCTTCCGAGAGGGCCGCCGGATCCGGCACGAGGTCCGGATCCTTGCACAGGCTCATCAGAAGATCGCTGCCCACATTGCTGGTCAGCAGGATGATCGTGTTCTTGAAATCGATCACCCGGCCCTCTCCGTCCTCCATCACACCTTTGTCGAACACCTGGAAAAACAACTCGTGCACGTCATGGTGGGCTTTCTCCACCTCGTCCAGCAGCACCACGCTGTACGGCCTGCGGCGCACGGCTTCCGTGAGGACACCGCCTTCGCCGTATCCGACATAGCCGGGAGGCGCTCCTTTCAATGTGGAAACCGTATGAGCTTCCTGGAACTCGCTCATGTTGATCGTAATGAGGTTGTTCTCGCCCCCATACAACGTCTCGGCCAGAGCCAGGGCGGTTTCGGTTTTTCCAACACCGCTCGTTCCGGCGAGCAGGAAGACCCCAATGGGTTTGGATGGATTGTCGATGCCCGCCCGCGCGGTGACGATCCGCTTGGCGACCATCTCCAGCGCATGATCCTGCCCCACCACCCGCGAGGTGAGCCGCTGGGCGAGGTTCAGCACGGATTCGATCTCGTCGCGCACCATGCGGCCAACGGGAACCCCCGTCCAATCCGCCACGATCTGCGCCACGGCTCCTTCATCGACCCATGATTGCATCAGCGGGCTGTCTCCCTGAAGTTCGGCAAGTTTGTCCTCCAATGCCACCACCGCGTCTCCTCCGCTCCCGTTCTCCCGGGCCGCGATCCGGGCGGCCAGAATTTCCGCGAGAAGCTCCTTCTCCTGGTTCCACCGGACTTCGAGTTTTTCCAATGATTCCTTCTCCTTCACCAGCGCTTCCTGAATCACATCCATCGCGTCCTGGTTTCCCCTGCCACCGGCCGCTTCCCTTTCGAGGATCGCGGTTTCCATCCCAAGGTGATTGATCTTCTCGCGGCTCCGCTCGATCTCCGCGGGAGGGGCGCTCTGGCTCAATGCGACACGGGCGCAGGCGGTATCCAGCAAACTGACCGCCTTGTCCGGCAACTGTCGCGCGGGAATGTAACGGTGGGAAAGTTTCACCGCCGACACCACCGCCTCGTGGCGGATCTCGACGCCGTGGTGCTTTTCCAGAACATCCACCACCCCGCGCAGCATCAGGCAGCACTGCTCCTCCGTGGGCTCCTCCACCTTCACCGGCTGGAAGCGCCGGGTCAGCGCGGGGTCCTTCTCGATGTATTTCTTGTATTCCGCCCACGTCGTCGCGGCGATTGTCCGCAGCGTGCCGCGGGCCAGCGCCGGTTTCAGAAGATTGGCCGCATCCCCCACCCCTTCGGAACCTCCGGCACCGATCAAGGTGTGGGCTTCATCGATGAACAGAATGATCGGTTTCGGGGATCTCTGAACTTCGTCGATCACGTTCCTCAAGCGTTCCTCGAACTCCCCTTTCATGCTCGCACCCGCCTGGAGCAAACCGATGTCGAGATTTCTCAAGCTCACATCCCGCAGGGCTTCCGGCACGTCTCCGGCGGCCAGCTTCACGGCAAATCCCTCGGCCACCGCGGTCTTGCCAACACCCGCCTCCCCCACCAGCAGCGGGTTGTTCTGCCTGCGCCGCATGAGGATGTCGATCAACTGCCGCACCTCGTCGTCACGGCACAAAACGGGATCGATCTCCCCTCTCCTCGCCTTCTCCGTCCAGTCCACGGCGAAACGGTCCAATGCGGATTTCCCGGTGTCATTGTATGCCTGCTCGACCTCGGAAGCCTCCTTCGCAGCCGTGGCCAAGGCTTCCGCCGATCCCTCCGTGATCGTTCCGAACTCCCGCTCCAGCGTGTCGGCATTGAGCTTCCGGAACTCGGAGGAAATCCCTCCCAGATAGGTTTTCATCACCGCGTTCTTCACGATGGCCAGCAGGATGTGGCCGGAGCGGAGCGTGCTTTCGCCATACCCCAGGGAACACGCCACCCATCCCAGCTCCAGCGCGTCCACCAGCATCTTGGAAAGGCTGGACAAGCGGCTGGCACCCCGCGGCAGGGAGTCGAGCGAACGCACGAGGTCCGCCTGCGCCACCGCCCGCTCGATGCCGAAATGCGCGGCGATCTTCGCGAAATCGTTGTCTTCCTTGTCGTTCAGGACAAAAAGCCAGTGGCCGATCTCCAGTTCCGGATTGGTGCGCTTGATGCACAACTCCGTGGCCCGGTCCATCGCCTGATAGGCGACCGGATTGAGTTTCTTGAAATAAAACGAGGGAGCTTGGGACTTCATGGTTTCTGGAGGGTTAGGTGAGAGTGATGTGATATTCGTCCGCGTCCTTCGCCATGGGCCCGGACTTCAGCCAGGTGGTGAACCCGAGCCTCGATCCGGCTCCGAGTTTCAGAGGCGGGACTTCTTCTTTTTTCAGGACCGGCTGGAGTTCGCACGAAAGCTCATGACCGCAATACAACAACACGAGGCTGCGGATCGCCTTCAGCGTGGCCCCGCCGGGCGCAAATGTTTCATACTCCCCCAACCCCATCGGCCCCAGCACCAACCGGAATTTCATCGTCCTGTCCCAGAACCGCGAACCCAGCAGGGCTCCTCCCCCCAATCCTCCTCCCGAGCGCTTCGCCCCCAATTCGGTGGTGTCTCCCGGAGGAACCTCCACCCAGTGCCCCACATTCGGCTCCAGCCTTGCCCGGATTCCGCAATAATCCCCGACAATCTTGCAAAGCCCCTCCCCGTGGCGGGTGGGTGCGGAAAAATGGCCGGAAAAATACAAAGCCGCCGCATCCGGAACATCCATCCGGTTCTGAACCTCCGGAGTCCCCAGGCCAAGGAAGCTGCCGACAAACGCATGAAACCTCGATTCGCTTTCCCGGTCGTAGTCGACCGCCTTGTTCGGCGACACCGCGGCCCGATAGAAAAATGAAATGAAGCGGTGGTTGAAAACATCGATGAAAGCCGCGGGGCCGGAATCGGAACGATACTCGGACTCCCCCGTGCCCTTCTGGAGGAGATCCGGGTGGGGAACTCCCTTCGCCTTTGAGAGCACGGCATCCGTATACACCCCGGGCAACGGACCGCCCGGACCGAGCAAACCCATGAAGTAAACCATGAGTTCCTCCACCTCCCTGTTGCCCGCGCGCTTCAGGCCGACCCCGGCCCGCGCCACCGTCGCCGGAGCGAAAACCAGATGCGGCACCTGCCGGAAACGCAGCAATTCATCCCTCGGCATCAGCGCGTGGCCAATCCGCGGCCACCCAGGATTCAGGGCATCCATCCGCCTCACCCGCCGGAAAAAACTCTCCCTCGAAACCGCGGCGTCATTGCCCTCCGGCTGGCCGAGGTTCAGGGGATAATCGACTGTTTCCTCCTTCCCGCTCATGGCTCAGAGAATATCACGGCGGCCGTCCACACCGCTCCATTTTGCGATCACCCCCCGTCTGGAGGATTCGACACGCGTTTCCACGAAAGAATTGATCGACACGTATCCGGACAGGAAATTCGCCAGCACACACCCCAGAACATAAGGGCTGGATCCCGCGAGTTTCGTCTCGTCGAGCTGGATCGCCACTTCCAATCCCCGCACGAAGGCGACCGGGCCGGACGCCATGTGCCGCCGCACCACCGGTTTCGCAAAAACGCCGGCCAATCCGCTCGTCCAGTGGGCCGCGTCCTCCGACAAACCCTGGGTGTAAATTCCGAAAATTTCCCGCAAGGCGGAAGCCCCCGTCTCCTGCTCCACCAATGAAAGATAGTTCAAGGACAGATGGCTGATCAAACCCCACGCGAGATTTTCCCCGACCGGAGCTTCCACCGGCCTGGTCGGATTCGTCAGACACCGGACCGTCGCCACAGGCATTCCCGCGTCCGCGAAGAAATCCGTCTCGTGACGGCCGATCGGAACATAAAGCGGCAAATGCCGGTTGGAACACAGGGCCGTCACCGACAAGGCCGAGATCTCATCCCTGTGCAGCTCCTGGTTTCCATCCACCAGGGAAAGGAACACCTCCGATCCCGTGTAAGGCGTCGCCGTTCCAAAACGGATCTCCCGGTGCGTGAGCCTCCTGCGCTCCCGCCGCAAAGTGTAAAACGCCGGAACCGCGTTTCTCGATCCCGTGCAACGATAGAAAGGCTCGAAATTCATTCTCACCCCGGCCTGGTCGCCGATGCCGCGCACCGATTGGAGCCGGAACACTTCGAACGCGAGCGGCCGTGTTTTGTCCACCACCACATGCGCCTCATGGAATCGCTCCGAAAGCTGGATCTGGTCCGCCCTGCGCTCGAAAAGATTGATCACCGGAGTTGCGAACAAACGGAACCGGTTCTCATCCACGAAACGGGACAGCTCCTCCCTGCCGCGGTTGAACACGAAAATCACATCCATGGAAGCGCTCCCGCAATTCGCAACGAACTCCCGCAGCCCTTCACCCTTCAGGCGGAAGAACAAAAACCGCTGCGGCAAGGTGGCGAATTCCCGCAGCAACCGGAACCCCTCGAACGTCCTCACATCGGACGGCAACAAGGACTCCTCCGGAGCCAAGCCCATGGGCTCGATCGTCAAACCGTCCTTGCCTGTCGGAAACAATTTCCCGGCCGGCACGTTCAATCCCTCGCCCACCGGACGCAGCAGGACATGCGTGCAGCGGGTCATCAACTCCTCGTAGATCGCCCCGGCCGCATCGACATTCCCCGAAATATGAATCTCCAGGGAATCGAGATCCTCCAGGGTGTTCAACAACTTGTCCGCCTGTGCATGGGCCAGGCGCAAACGCACCGCCGCCCGGGCGCCCGCCTGGGAAGGAATTCGCAGCCGGTCGGTGTCCCGGGAATAATATCTGGGAGGCTCCGCACGATCGATCCGCAACGGCCACAAGGTAACGTCATGCGCCGTCCGGAACTCGCACCGGGTGTCCTCATCCTCTCCGAGATGGCTGGTCAAAGCCGTCCCGCGCGGCACGGAAAACGATCCCGTCAGCTTCTCATCCGGTTCGAGCGCCACCACCGCCATCGACGGAACCGGCCCCAGAATCTGCGGATATACCGTTTCCAGCAATGACTCGCAAAACGCCGGATACTCCGCATCCAGCTTGGTTCTCACCCGCGCGGCCAGAAACGCGAACCCCTCGATCATCCGTTCGACGAACGGATCCTCGCAACCGTCCCGGTTCAATGCCAGCCGTCCGGCGATCCTGGGATACCGGCGGCCGAATTCCGCCCCGACCTCCCGGACGTGGCCCAGTTCCTCCTCGTAACGTTGTAAAAAAAGATCGTTCATTCTCTGCCTACTCGATGTTCCAGGCGCCCCCCACCACATCCCAGGAAGTTCGCAAACTCAAGGGCTCCGTCGCCGGCAGCGCCCACAGATCCCCCGTGATTTCCAGCACGCACGTATCGAAGTCCTGGCTGTAGGGATTTCTGACAACCCCCACCGAAAGGCTGTCCGGGCTGATCCTCGGCTCGAACCGGACGATCGCCTCCCTCACCGCATTGGCGATTTCCTCCGGCGTCACGGAGGAATCGGAAACTCCGACGAAATCACGCGTGCCGTAATTCAGGGTCGAGGCCGCCACCTTGGGAAAACGATGCACCGGCGAGCGCGTGGGATGGCAGGATGTGTTCAGCAGCCATTTCAAATCCCTCAGAACCTCCTCCCGGTACACCTTCAATGAAGTGCCGCCGCCCCCCGCTCTTTCATCCGCAAAGAGCCGGCCGAACACGCTCGGAAATACCGCCGCTCGTTTCACGCAATCTCATCTTCCGTGGAGTTATCATCCACATCATCGGTATCGAACTCGATCACTCTCGATTCGTACAATGATCTGGTCGCCGAATCCACCCAAAGGACCTGCGGACCGCTGCCGATGGCCGCGTCGCCCTCCCCTTCCTCCCACACCAGCTTCCGGCCGAGCCGCGCCTCCTCATCCGCCGAATTCCAGGTTCCCGGATAACATCCGAACACCGTCATCTCGGAGACGGAACCATCCGTCAGGAAAACCCTGGAAGGAATCCACAACACGTCCGTCAGATTGGCCGGTCCGGCGGGAAATTCCATCCTGCGGATCGCTCCCAGCCACAGCCAGTGGTACTCCCCGTTCACCGCCACCTCCAGAATGCCCGGCAGGCGGTCATCCGCCGTCGCCAGATCGGAAAACTCCGCTCCATCGACTTTTCCCGGACCAAACGCCAGGCCTTCCGCAATGGGTCTCACCTGGCTCCAGTCCCCGCTCCGGATCGCTGATTTCAAAGCACCCACAAGCGCCTCGTCCTCCTCATCGAGCTCCCCTATCACCACCGCTTCCCTTTCGCCCTTCCATACCTGGTCCCTTTGTTCGGAAGCATGCAGGTTGGCCATCACCGAAACCCATCCCATGGGATCGGCGCCCAGATTGACGATCGCTTCCACGTGGTTTCTCGCCCTCTCCCAATCGCCATTGATCGCGAGAAGCTCGAAAAACACGGACCGCGCGCGCAAGTCCGTGGGATTTGCTTTCAGCAAATCCCTGGCGCTCTCGAACGCGGTGTCGAGGCGCCCTTCCCGGAGCAAGTCCTTGATTCCAGAAAGGGCGCTCATGAATATGGTTTCTTTGCGAAATCAACCACCGGTGTTCGTCAGCATGTCCCAGTAGGACATGGTGTCGCCCTTCGGCTGGTTGCTCTGCGGATCAACTTCCGTGTACTTCCAGTTGATCTTCGCATAAGAGAACCGGACCTCCTCGGTCGGCCGGGTGTCTCCGCCGCGGGGAACCCCCTGGGTGGCCACCGAACGGACGAGACAGGTCTCGAATTCGTATGTCATGTATGCAATGCGGCTGTCCACCTGGCGACAGATTTCGATCTTCACCTTCTTGAGGTTCACACCGTTGCAGCAATGCAGGTTGAGTTTCGGGGAAGACTTGTCAATGAGCTTGGTCACGGAGAAGTCCTGGTGCTCGCAGCGCTCGACGCCGCCGCGCGAACCACCACCACCGATCGAGGTGGCGTGGGGTTGATTCACGCCATGATTGAAGGCGAGAAGTTGAATCCATTGCTCGTGTCCCTTGTCGGTACCTTCACCCGGGATCGAGTCGATTTTCAAATAAGCATCGAATGCCATGGTCTTGCTTTGGTTGGTTTGTTTATTGTCCTAACTGGTGACTCTCGGATTGCCGGGTTCTGCTTATGAACCCTTCTGCTTCAGATTCGACACCAACCGCAGAGAAGCGGTCAGGCCTTCAAGCTGGAAGTGCGGGCGCAGACGGAAAATGGCGCGGTAGTTCCCCGGATCCCCTTCGATCGGCGTAACTTCGACCTGGGCCTCCTTGAGAGGTTTTTGCGCTTTCACCACTTCGTCCCCGCCATCGACCACATAACTGGTGATCCAGCGGTTCAACCATGTCTGGAGATCCCCCGCTTCCATGAAGGATCCGACTTTGTCCCGGACCATGCATTTCAGGTAATGGGCGAACCGGCAGGTTGCGAAAAGATAGGGCAGGCGGCAGGAAAGAGCTTCGTTCGAGGTGGCATCCGCATCCAGATACTGGGTCGGTTTCTTCAGCGACTGCGCGCCGAAGAAGCAGGAATAATCCGTATTCTTGTAATGCGAAAGAGGGATCAGCCCGATATCGGACAATTCCTTCTCGCGCCGGTCCGTGATCGCGATTTCCGTCGGACATTTGGCGTCCAGGCCGCCGTCGTCCGTCGGGAAAACGTGGCAGGGAAGATTGGACACCACCCCGCCGCTCTCCAACCCGCGGATCTGGGTCGTCCATCCGTTCTCGTAGAAGGAGCGGTTGATGTTGGCGCCGAAAGCGTAGGCCGAATTCGACCAGCAATAGCTGGTATGATCGCTGCCATCCACTTCCTCTTCAAAGTCGAAGGCTTCCAGCGGCTCCGTGTTCGCACCATAAGGCACACGGGAAAGGAACCGCGGCATGGTCAGACCGATGTAACGGGAATCCTCGTCCTCGCGCAGGCTCCGCCACGCCATGTGGGCTTTGGAATCGATCACCTTCCGGAGATCCCGCGGATTGTTGAGTTCGGTCCAGCTCTGCATGTCCAGCAGGTCCGCACCCGCTGCGGCGATGAACGGAGCGTGGGCCGTGGACGCCACTTTCGACATTCCCCGCAACACCTGCACGTCCTGCCCGGAAGGGCCGAACTCGTAGTCTCCGATGAGGACACCGAAAGGCTGCCCGCCCGGCATGCCATATTCCTCTTCGTAGATCTTCTTGAAAATCTCCGTCTGATCCCAGCCGGCCGTCGCCTTGCCTTTGAAGGCCTTGTACAGCTCCCCTTTGGAAACATTGAACACCTTGACCTTCAACTGATCACTGGTCTCCGTGTTGCTCACCAGATGGAACAAACCGCGCCAGCTTCCCTCAAGCTTCTGAAATTGATCGTGGTGGATGATCCGGTTGATCTGGGAGGTAAGCTGGCGGTCGATCTCCGCGATCACCCGCTCGATTTTGTCGAGAACCTCGGGAGACTCATTGGAGATCGTGTCGTAATCCTTGAGGATGTGGGCGAAGAGCGTCTTCACCTGGCCGCCGATCTCACGCTTCGCTTCTTCGGAACGTGGCTTCAGCTTGTCAACCACTCCCAGAAGCTGGTCGAGGGCGCCTCCCTGTTCCGCGTATTCAACTCCCTCGGTAGCCTCCTTTTTTGTCTGCGCGCTCATTTGGTAAAATTATCGTGTAAATTCATCATTGGGGATCACCACCAGCCTCGTCCGCAGCCAACATGCCGCTGATGAGTTCCTTGTTGTCCAGAAGCTCGGCGAGCGCCTTTTGCCCGCTGGAGTTTCCATCGACCTTGAGCAACAGCTCCTTGAGCTGGTTGCGGGCATCGAGCAATTTCGCAAGGTGCCCCTTTTTGGTGATTCGCAGCGTGGCCTTCTTCGGATCGCGGAGGTCCTTGCTGAGCTGCACCTCGATTTCGTCCGGTTTCACACCGAGGCGGTACGCCACATAGCTGGGAGTGGCCAGTTTGTCGATGGAATCGGAGCTCTCCCCGAGAGCCTGGGAAAACGGCCCGTCCTGAACGATTTTGTAAACCACCTGGGTTCCTTCCTTTTCCTGAAGGATTTTCACATCCTCGATCTCCGCGCCGATCTTGCGCGCCACCACGTCGGGAGCGAAATCCTCCAGTTTTTCAAAAGTCACATCGACCCCCATGCGCCCTTCGCCGGTAATGGAGTTCTCGACGGCGAACTGCACCCTTGGTTTCTGGCTCTTGAGGAAATCGTTGAAGTTGTCCGCATCGACTTCCGAGAACTTCCGATCCTTCAGCTCGGGTAGTTCCCCGGCATTGGAACCGGAAAGATCCGCCATCACTCCCGTGACCCATGGCAACTCCGTCTTGCGGATCGCATCACCAATTTCAACATCGTATTCGATCTGGACCCTCGGCTTGCGCGGCAGCAATTTTTGAGAACTGGACGACTTTTTTGGCATACCTGATTGAATTATGAATCCATCGTTGCCTTGGCAAGTCAGAAATCCTGTTTCCAGCCCAAAACTTCATGGATCGACGGGTTCCCGGACAGGTTGAATTCCGCCACGATTTCCTTGAAGTCCATGGTCACCACACGCTGTGCCCGCTCAAGCAATACGGGCACCGGGCTGGTGGGTTCGTTTTTCTGATAGAACTGGATGATTTTCCCCAGCAGGCGGACCACATCCTCCCGCGAATTCAGCGCATCCGGGGCTCTCTGCGCGGCGGACGCACCGCCACCTGAAACCTCCCCTTCCTCCCCGGCCGCTTCCGCCATGGGAACCCCGCTGAATCCGGAAATCGCCGCCTCAAGCTCCCCCAGCCGTTTCTTCAGGCCATCCAACGGCACCTTGTAGGACGGAAAATGCTCTCCCACCGTTGCCTCCAGCCGTGCGATCGCCCCGCGCGCCTCGTTCGCCTGAACCGCGAGATCGTCATAGTAGGACGGCTTGTCCTTCACCGTTTCCGCCAGGCCCTGTTCGATCAGCTTGAAGTCCACGCCGCTTCCGTCCCGGGCGCTCCGGAAATCCCCCAGGGTAAAGTTTCCGGTTTGCCTGCCCTCCACCACCCGCACCTGATCCACCGCCGCCAGCACAGGCTTTTCCGCAAGCCGGTCCAGCGCCAGCCTGCGGTATTCGTATTCCTCCTCCGGCTCGACCGGGTAGACCTCCTCCCAGAAATTGGCCAGCAGGTTGTTGATCACATCCAGCCCGTCCATCAATCCCGGAAGGCCCTTGAGATGCGCCTGCGCCACCAGAAGATACCAGGCAAGCTCCAGATGCTTCGTCTCGCCGAAACCTTCGAGAACCATGTCATCCAGCTCCCTCCAGGCGGCCATGCCGCTCGGCGAGGAGGAATCCCGCCTCTCGCCCTCGACGGCGGAAATGCTCTCCTCGCCCATGCCCGCGGAGACCAATTTGTGCAACAGGCCCGAAATGTTGTCGAAAGTGTCCTCGCCACAAGGTGACTCGGGGGAAATGGGTGCCAGCACCAGGGAAATATCACTCATACAGGATTGGGGAAAGGGATTGAGACCATCAAATCACATCATTCAGTTCGGAGCCGAGCGGAAAAAGCGGCTCAGGAGGGAGCCCAGCAAACCCTGCCCCGCGCCATCCCCGCCGCAGCCGTCCACTTTGGGGATTCTCTCCGGGTCGGTGACAAAGCTGTCCAAAACCATGTTCGCTTTTTCGCGAAGCTCCTCGGAGACATCATAAGGAATCGAGCTGGTGAGTGGAATCTCGCCACTGTCCGCCTTCAACCGGACAAACTCCGGGGAATCGAACTCGCCGATCAAAACATCCAGCCACTCCTTCTCCCGGTGGCGCATCGTCAGCAAAGGCAGTTCCGGTCCGCACTGGGCCCGCATCAGAACCTGCCACGCCAGCAAATCCTCGGGGTTCTCCCGCTCCGCGGCCACCCGCAGGGAAAGCGATTTTTGCGGGGCTCGTTCCTCCTCCCCATCGTCGGGCCGCAGCGCGTAGAAAACTCTCATCAACCCCTCGCGGTTGTCGCCGAAACGCGCGACGGAATCGACAAACGCTTCCCTGTCCCGCACATCCCACGAACCCGCGGAAATCGGCACCAAAGACCGCGCCGCCTGCATCAATCCCTCCATCCCCTCCGCCTGCGCCTGATAGATCCCGTCCCTGCTTCCCGACCGCCTGCAAGATTCGGCGACTTTCTGAAGCGCCTGGAAAATCGGAGCCACCTTCGCCGGCAGCTTGTTCGTCAGGAAATGCGCCGCGGCGACCATCGGATAGGAACTCCGCCCGCGCCCGTCGCTGGAATGCCACAGCACCGCGAAAATCACCCCGGTTTCCCCGCTCCAGATCAATTCGTGATCGAATGCCTCCATCCGGTTCTCCGGCTTCATTTCCCTCCATGCCCCCATGTCCAGCCTGCCGCTCACTCCTTCGAGGTAGAGCCTGCGCTTGAACTCCAGCAACGACGGAGAAACCAACCCCATGTCCTCCATGTGATCGTCCCATGCCGGATGCTTGCCGAAAATGGCGAGATTCAACCGGTTGTTCGTTTCCTTGAACACTTTCTCTGGCGGCTCTTGCAGAAACATGGTCGTGTGATTTCGATTTTTGATCAGGGGCTTCCGAAGTCGGCCATGGACGGCCACTCATCCACCGAGGGAATTTCCACATCCTCCGGCATGGAAACCTCCAGCGTGAGCCCGCGCCCGTCGGGATGGCGCACATTCCTGATCCATCCCTGCAAGCCCGGGGAAAACCTCCACCGGAGAATGCTCCACGCCGGATTCGGATCATCCAGCCGCTGCCCCTCCACCCGGAAAACGAGCGTCCTGTTCAAAGGCACCTCGATCGGAGTGAGATTTCCGATCCGCGTGTCAAAAACCCCCAGCTGCACCTCGTCCCCATCCAGAACCTCCACCCGGACGGCTTCCTGCACATCGTCCCGCGGACGGATTCTGACCCTGCGGATCACGGCGTTCACATCCTTGCGGAGTTTCGCCAGATCGAACACCGCATTGGAGGCATCGGCCAGCCCTTTCAATTCCGGCTCATCCACACCGGCCGCTTCCAACACCTGGACCAGCCGGAGAAGCAGATACATCTCGCTTGCCGTGCCCGCCTTGCCGTCCTTCACCAGCGGAAATCTCAGATACCCGGCGAAACGGTTCGGATAAAAATCATACCTCAGCCACCAATCGCGCAGCTTGCCCAAGTTCTTCACGTCCTCGCTGTCGTCCGGACTTTTCTCCAGCATCGCCGCCAGCAGCGCTTCCGCCTCCTCGCTCGAAAAACCATCCCCTCCGTCGGGGGAAAGAGCATCCACGACTCCCCGCAGGATCGCGCCATCGCCCTCCACCAAAGCCCGCGCCCTCCGGGACAGCGTCGCCTTCTTCCTGCTCGAAAGCTGGGGATACACCGCCCTGAGGGAATCCTGTTTCGCCACCAGCTCGCTCACCAGCGTTCTTCCGTCCTTGTCATCCGCGGACTCCTCATCGCCACCGGCAGACGGCTGCCCGGAACCGAAGGCGGAAATCTCCGCCCGATATTTGTCCAGCAAGGCCGCCGCACCGGAACGCAGCACCTTGGCGCGCTCCGCGGTTTCCGGCTTCGGCCTCGCCTCCCAGAACAACCCGATGGCGCGGTCGTAATCCACGGCATACTGGTCGATCTCGCGCACGAAATCATCCGATTGCAGCAATTTCTCCTCGGGAAACGCCTTCCTCATGATCGCTTGCAGGGCCGCGGGATCAAGGGAGCCCTCCAGTTTTCTGGAGAAATCCGCATCCTTCACCAGCGCCGCCTGCTCAAGAATCTTCGCAAGCTGTCCGGACCGTTCCGCGTTCGACAGCTCCATAAATCCCGTCAAATCCGCCAACACCTCACGAAGCGGAATCCCGGCATCCCCCTCCACCCGATCCGCGAACGCCATTGCTCCTTCGGTCATCTCCGCGTGATGCAGGATCAGGAGCGCCCTCAGCGCCTTCCACTCCGTTTCCCTCAATCCGGTGGGGCGATCCGCGGCTTCTTCCAGGCGCGAAGCCGCCAAGCCCGCCATTTCGCCGAAGGCCTCCGCCACGACATCTCCATAAAGCTCCCTGCGCTGTTTCGACAGACCTCGGTCGAAAATCTGCGCGGGGGCAAACACCCAGCCAAATCTCGGCTTGCCCTGAACGTCTCCGCCAAGCTGCTCCAGCGCGTTGAAAACTTCGGAACCGCCCCATGTCCCCTCCTCGATCAGCGGCGCGATTCTGCGCCCGCTCTGCCCCTCCTCGGAACTCCACAACTTCGCCCAAGCCTTCGCCTCCTGCCCGCTCTTCGCCGTCATCCACCCCAGCCCTCCCAACAAAAGAAGGCTCAACACGAAACACGCGGGCAGCCACAGCTTCCACCCGGAGATCGCGGATTTCACCTTGTCCGCCTTCGTCACCAGACCCTTTTCCTTGAAAATCTTCTCCAGAAACAAATCCCTGACGAAATACGTCCGGTTCTTGGAAAGGCGCAGCCCGTCCTCTTCCTCGGCCACTTCCATCTGTTCCAGCGGAATCCCGAGGGCCTTCGCCACCGCTTCGTCCAGCACCCTGCCCTGCTGCAACGCGGAGCTGAAATAAATTCCCCGGAGGAACGGCGGCTTGGACGACCACTCGTCCGAAGCGAACACCTGCTTCAAATAGCGCGACAGCTTCGGAGCCATCGAAGCGAACGTCGTCGGAAACGAATACAGCGCGTCCACCTCGTCGATCCGCAACGCGGTCATCGTTTCCGGTTCCGGGTTCCGCAGCGCGCTCATCATTCTGCGCTTCAGGCGGTCCGCCACCGATTGCATGTAGTCGGACACCGACTGCGGATTGAACCCCTCGCCCAGAGGAGCCGGATTCGACCAACCAAGCATCTGATAGCGCTCGTCCGCGGAGTCCACCCCTTGGAAAAACTCCCGGAAGCCCGTGATCTTGTCGGTCTTGGAAATCATGATGTACACCGGGAAACGAATCCCCAGTTCCGTCTGCAAGGTCTCCATCTGGCGCGAGATCTGGCCCGCGTTCTGATCGATCCGCGCCAGCGAAGCCGCCTCCGTTTCCGGATTTGCATGAGGCAGAAGCCGGGTGGCGGGAATCACCAGCATCAAGCCGTTGATCGGGCAATCCGGGCGGTTTTTCCTCAACATCTGGAGGAAGGAAATCCACTGGCTCTGCGCGCCGTCCGCATCGGAACCATCCTGCACGAAAAGCCGGCCCGCCGTATCCAGGATCACCGCTCTGTTCGTGAACCACCAGTGCATGCTCAGGGTTCCTCCCGAGCCCTGCCACTTGTCCTGCAATTTGTCCGGGAAACCGATCTCGCTCCTCCTCAGCGCCTCGGTTTTTCCCGAACCGGCCTCCCCCACCACGACATACCACGGCAGGCTGTAGAGATCCTTTCCATACTTCTTGTAGGTCTCGATCCCTTTCTGGAATTCCTTCCGCATGTGATCGATCTGGGCGATCTTGTTGGGATCCTTCACCCCTTCCGCGGAACCGGCGTTCTGCTCCACGCCCTTCGCGAAATCCTTCGATTTCGCTTTCTTGGAACGCTCGAACAGCATGGACCCCAGGGCCGCGACCACCCCCACTGTGATGTAGATCCCCATCCAGATCATCATCATGCCCGGATTCCTCGCCGCGGACGGCAAGGAAGTGGAAGAAGTCGATCCACGGCTGGTAGCCGCCGAGGTAGCCGCTCAGCGTTCCGTCCGGGTTCATCCGCAACCGCAGTTGCGTGTTCGAGAGCCTGAGCACCGCGTAGAACTGCGACTCGCCCTGCATGAAGAAATCGCCGGGCTCCACCGTGACGATGCCGTCCTTGAGCTGGCCCTTGAAGACGCTGTGCGAACGCGGGTCGCGGTCGACGGTGTACGTCGAGCCGCGCAGCACGGCGCCGTGCGCGTTGCGCATGAGC
>CAZVSA010000062.1:9648-16284 GCA_964629955.1 uncultured Luteolibacter sp. | reverse complement strand
GCCTTCGCGAGCCATTCGTACCAGAACCCCTTCGCCACCATTGCCATGAACTCCCGCATCTCCATCGCAGCCACCGGACTCGCCGGTGCGCTTCTGGCTTCCTGCTACCCTTATCAGGAAAGACCCGGGCCGGTCGAACCTCCTCCCTCCGGCACGGAACAAACCGTCTCCAGCCCGACCCAGCAGGAAATCCAGCAACAGCGTGAGCGCGCCCGCCAGCGCGCCGAGGAAAGAGCCCGGCAGGAAGCCTCCAACCCGCGCGAAACGCAGGAAACTCCCCGCGATCCCGCTCCGAAACCGCCCGCCGAACCGAAGCGCGACTTTGAATTCGCCACACCGGTTCCCGGCAAGGAAGGATTCGTGCTCAGCCCTTACAATCAAAAGGTGGTGGATGTCCGCGACATCCCCAGCGGAACTCTCGTGCAGGACCCCACCTATCCCGCCTCCGAGAAAAAATACTTCCGCGTCCCTTGAGACAAACCCAAACCGGCAACTACCATTTCCAAAGTGCGACCGGCTCCGGGTTCCCGGAACCGGTCGCTTTTTAAGATGAGCAAGGAATTCACCAATGTCGCGATCCTCGGTGGCGGGCTGCTGGGCGGCTCCCTCGCGCTTGCCCTGGCAAAGCTCGAAAACCCGCCGCAAGTCCGCCTTTGGGCGCGCCGAGAGGAAACCGCCCAGCAGGCGCTGGCCCTCGGCATCGGCGGCGTCACCACGGATCTCTGCACCGCCCTCAAGGACGCCGATCTCGTGATCCTTGCCGTGCCCGTCGGCGCCATGGCCAACCTGGTGAAATCCGCCCTCGAATGCGGCATCCCCGCGGACTGCGTGATCAGCGATGTCGGCAGCGTGAAACGCACCCCCCATCACGTCATCACCCCGCTCCTTCGGGGGCACGGCGCCCGTTTCATCGGCAGCCACCCCATGGCAGGTTCCGAGCGCAACGGACTGGCCGCCGTCAGCCCCGGGCTGTTTCAAAACGCGGCGTGCATTCTCACGAACGACGACCACGCCCCGCCGGATCTTGCCGCCGCCCTGGAACGCTTCTGGAAATCGATCGGATGCCGCACCGCCTGGATGAGCGCGGCGGTCCATGACGAACTCGTCGCCCGGATCAGCCACCTGCCCCACGTCCTTGCCGCCAGCGGAGCCCGCGTATGCCTCAAAGATCCCTCCGAAGGCCGTTTCGGCGGCGGCGGGCTCAAGGACACCACGCGCGTCGCCGCCGGAAACCCCGCCATGTGGGCGGAAATTCTCATCGAAAACCGCGAAGCTCTGATCGGCCCGCTCAAGGAAACCCTGTCCGATCTCCGCGAAATCCTTGCCAGCCTCGAAAGCTCCAACCAGGAACAGATCCACCGCTGGCTGGTCACCGCAAAAAACCTCCGCGACCATCTCAACCCTCCCCGATAGCCCTTCCCGTCTCCCATCATTCATGTCGGAATTCCGAGTCAAAGCAATCTCCCGCCTCCATGCAGAATTCAGCGTCCCCGGAGACAAAAGCATGTCCCACCGGGCGGCCATTCTCGGCGGCCTCTCCAACGGCACCTGCACCATCCGGAACTTCCTGCCCAGCGAGGACTGCCTGAACACCCTCAAGGCCATGGCGGCCCTCGGCGCGCACCACGAGGTGCTCGAAGAACTCAGCGGCTACGGCCCCATCCATCTCAGGATTCACGGCCGGTCGATGAAACTTTCCCCGCCGTCCGCTCCGATCGACTGCGGAAACTCCGGCACCGGCATGCGGCTTCTCGCCGGCCTGCTCGCGGGCCAGCCCTTCAAATCCGAACTCTTCGGCGACGCCTCCCTTTCCTCCCGCCCGATGGGACGCATCACCATCCCGCTCGGGGAAATGGGAGCGAACATCGAGACCCGCGGCGAAAAACCCGGCTGCGCCCCCCTTCTCATCCACCCCGCGCAGCTCCGCCCCATCCGCTACGAAATGCCGGTCGCCAGCGCCCAGGTGAAAAGCGCCGTCCTGCTCGCCGGGATGTTCACCGACGGAGTGACCACCGTCATCCAGCCCGCCGAAACCCGCGACCACACCGAGCGCATGCTCGCCTCGTTCCGCGTGAGCAGCCGCACCGATGGCAACACCATCACCCTCCACGGCGGCCAGGTTCCCGAATCCTGCGATTTCCACGTCCCCGGAGATATTTCCAGCGCCGCCTTCTGGCTCGTGGCCGCCGCCGCGTGCCCCGGCTCGCGCCTCCGGATTCTGGACGTGGGGCTCAATCCCACCCGCACCGCCATTCTCAAGGTTCTCGGCCGGATGGGCGCCCGGATGACCGACATCGTCCACCACTCCGACGGAGAACCCATCGGAAAAATCGAGATCCACGGCGCACCCCTCAAAGGCACCACCATTCTTGAAGAGGAAATCCCCAATCTCATCGACGAGATCCCCGTCATCGCCGTGGCCGCGGCCCTGGCCGAAGGCCGCACCATCATCCGCAACGCCGCCGAGCTGCGGGTGAAGGAGACCGACCGCATCACCACGGTGGTGAACAACCTCCGGGCCATGGGTGCCGATGTCACCGAGTTCGAGGACGGCATGGAGATCGAAGGCGGAAAACCGCTCCACGCAGCCACTCTGGACAGCCACGGCGACCACCGGATCGCCATGGCATTTGCCATCGCCGGGCTCTTCGCGAAAGGCGAAACCGTGATCCAAAACACGGAATGCGTGAACACCTCCTACCCCGGATTCTCCCACCACCTCCGGGCCGTCTGCCAGGAGCGTTCGCAACCGGAAGATTTCACCCTGCCCATCGTGACCCGCGCGTGAACCATCCAGATTCCTCCCTCCCGCGATTCGCCATCGCCATCGACGGCCCCGCCGCCTCGGGCAAAAGCACCCTTGCCCGGAACCTGGCCAGGGCGCTCGGCCTCGTCATGGTCAATTCCGGGGAAATGTACCGCGCCGTCACCTGGAAAATTCTGCGGGAAAACATTCCCCCTTCGGACGAAGCCGCCGTCATCCGTTTGCTGGACGGGATGGACATCGCCTGCGGGAATGACGGGGAAATGTCCACCGTCACCATCGACGGCATCGACCCCGGCGAGGAACTCCGCGGCGAGGAAGTGAACGCCAACGTCTCCGCCGTCTCCGCCATTCCCCGGGTTCGCGAAAAACTCATCGGCCTCCAGCGCGGGTATCTGGATCACTCCAGCATCGTCATGGAAGGCCGCGACATCGGCACCGTCGTCTTCCCCGACACCCCTTTCAAAATCTATGTCGATGCCGATGCCGGCGTCCGCGCCGCCCGCCGCACCAGCGCGGGCGAGGTGGATTCCGTCGCCAGCCGTGATGCCGCGGACAGCGGACGCAGCACCGCCCCGCTGAAAGTCGCGGAGGGAGCCGTCATTCTCGACACCTCCCACCACACCATCGAGAGCGGCGTCCACGCGGCTCTCGACATCCTCAAACAACAAGGCCTGCCGGCCGCATTCATCCGGGAAGTATGAGGTGGATTTATTGGACCGGCTGGATGGCCTTCGGAGCCGCGTTTCGCACCGTTTTCGGGCTGCGGATCATCGGAAGCGAGCACCTCGTCACCGAGGGGCCCGTGCTCGTCGCGTCGAACCACCAGAGTTTCCTCGATCCTCCCCTGATCGGGAATTTGTACAAGGACGAGATGGTTTTCCTCGCCCGGAAGACGCTGTTCCGCGGCTTTTTCAAGTGGCTCTACCCCCAGTGGAACGCCATTCCCGTCGATCAGGAACGGCCGGACATGGCGAGCCTCAAGACCATCATCCGCAAACTCAAGGAAGGCCACCGCGTCCTTGTTTTCCCCGAAGGAGCCCGCACCCTGGACGGCAGCCTCGGCGAAGCCGCTCCGGGAATCGGCCTCATCGCCGCGAAATCCGGAGTCCCCATCCAGCCGGTGAGGATCGAAGGCGCGCGTGACGCGCTCCCCCGCGGGTCGTCGCGAATCCGGTTCGCACGCATCACCGTGACCGTCGGCCCTCCCATCCTGCTCACTCCGCAGGAGATCAAGGAAGCTTCCGGCAAGGAAGGATACAACCTCCTCGCCAAGCGCATCATGGATGCGATCGCCGCACTGTGAGCATGCGCACTGTGGTGGCGATCATTGGTCGCCATCTCTCGCGCTCCGGCGGCCCGCACAACCAAACCGTCCCGCATCCGGAAACCTCTCCACCATGTCCGCCAGGTTTCCGGCGAGGGCGCTGGAAACAACACGCGAGGGCGCGTGTGCTCCCCCTTCTGTGAGTTTCCTGCGAAATTCCCCTGCCCATTGCCGGCCACCCGCGCTAGCATCTCCGCATGGCTGACGATGTGGTTTCCCTGCTCCGGGAGTTGATACGCATTCCCTCCGTGAATCCCGACAACTCGCCGGGCACCGATCAGGTGGGCGAGGAACGGATCGCGCTCCATCTCAAAAACCTGCTGGAAGCCCTGGGAGCGGAAGTGGTGCTCGAAGAAGTGAAACCCCGCAGGCCGAACCTGATCGCCCGCTTCGCCCCGCGGGATGGAAGGCCCCGGATTCTTCTCGGCCCTCATCTGGACACGGTGGGCGTGGGCGGGATGATCGTGGAACCGTTTTCCGGAGACCTGCGCGACGGAAAAATATGGGGGCGCGGCGCATCGGACACCAAAGGCCCCATGGCGGCGATGCTCCGGGCGCTTCACGAAAACCGGGAGCTGCTCGCGGACTCACCGGTGGCGGTGGATTTCGTCGCCTTCATGGGCGAGGAATCCTGCCAATGGGGATCGAAGGATTTCGCGAACAAACATGGCGCGGATTACCAATTCGCCATCGTCGGGGAACCCACTTCCATGGAAGTCGTTCATGTGACGAAAGGCTCCCTCTGGGCGACGTTGCGGGCGACGGGCAAGGCGGCGCACAGCTCCCAGCCGGAGCGCGGGGACAACGCGGTCCTCAAGCTTGTGAAAGCTCTCGATGCCCTCGCACAGCACCTCGGCAACCAGCTCATGACCTTCACCCATCCGGTGCTGGGGCGCTCCACATTGAACGTGGGAGTGATCCGCGGCGGATCGAGGCCGAACATCGTTCCCGATCTGGCGGAAGCGCTCATCGACATCCGCATCACCCCCTCGCTCTCCGCCGCGGGCGGCGCGTTGAAGCTGCTGCAACAAACCATCACGGATCTGGGCCTGCCGCTGGAGATCGTCTCCCCCCACGAAAACCCGCCGATGGAAACCGATGCGGAACACCCGTGGATCGCCAGCCTGCTGGACACCCATCCCGGAACGAAACGTGCGGGAGCGCCGTGGTTCTCCGATGCCGCGCATCTTTCCGCCGGCGGCATCCCGAGCGTCTGCCTCGGCCCCGGCTCGATCGACCAGGCGCATACCGTGGACGAGTTCATCGAAGTCGCCCAACTGGAGGCGGGAGCGAGCTTCTTTTCCGAATTTCTCAGAGCCTGCCTGCCGCATGGCAGGGACACCTCTCCGAGGGGTCCGGCGGGGGGCGGCCCGCCAGGAAAAAACCGGCCGGATCGTTGAATCGGGGCCACCCCCCGCCAGACCGTTGGGGACAACGGTTCCTGCCATGGGAAAACCACACGCTGCCGATTGTCCTTGGAACAACGGAGCGGGGAGCCATACTTGCACTCAACGCATTCAAGCCATGGCATTCTCCATTCTTCCTCTTCCCGCCGCCAGGTTGCGCCCGAAGCAGGTCCTCCCCCCTCTTCGCGGGCGGGCGGAGCCTCCCTCCCTCCGGCCCGGTCAACAGATGCGTGAGGGCCCGCCCCCAAAAAGCAAATTCCTGGCAGTAGCCATGGCCGCGCCGCTCTGTCCCACCGGGGCGATCTCGTTCGCTGATTTCTCGTCCACGTTCGGCTCGTGTGGATGCTCGGTTGGGGGGACCACCTTTGCCGGCTTCACGGTGGACGGATCGTCGACTACAGGAACCTTCGTCGACATTGACCACACCGGTGACGCCTCCGGCGGCACCTACACCCTGACATTCACATCACCGGAGTGGACCGTAACCGGCAACGGCCTCACCACCAGGGATGTCGGGATCAGCTACTCGATCGATGAGACCACCGCCGGATTCCACCAGTATGGGGCCGTCATCTCCGGCTCGTCGACGGCGCCGCTCGCCGTCAGCAGCAACTGGTTCGTGGACGTGGAGCAGGCGGGCTACATGACTCTAACGGCCGATAAGAACACGCCAAATCCGGCGCAGCTTGAGTATCCGGTCGCGCCGGGTCTCCTGTCCGTCCACAACACGCTTTCCTTCGGTCACCTCACAACAGTCAGCCGGACGACGTATGTCACGTCCTTCTCGAACACGTTCGTCACGCAAATCCCCGAGCCCGCAACCCTGGCCCTGTTCGGCGCCGGCCTGGCGCTGATGAGCTTCTCACGCCTTCGACGACACCGTTCCTGAAGCGGCTGTCCCGGAAATCGGGCTTCCAGCCTGATCCTCCGGCCATTGACCCGCCGTGGCAGGGATCTTTCTCCGAAAGGTCCGGCGGTCCGTCCCTGCCTCAACCCCGGGCAATCCGCCTGATCCACTCGCCATTCCAGACAACCTCCCGGAAAAAATCTCCGGGATTTCCCGCGCGCCGGGTGATCCGGGGAGTTGCCGATGCCCGCAACCCGTGACAGCCTCCCGGCATGATTCCTCTCAAGGGCAG
>CAZVSA010000062.1:0-9638 GCA_964629955.1 uncultured Luteolibacter sp. | reverse complement strand
GGTGACCGGCGCGTCCAGCGGCATAGGGAAAGCTTTGTGCGAAATGCTCCTCGAAGGCGGCGCGAACGTCCTCGGAGTGACCCGCCGCCCCTCGTCGCTGCCGGAAGACGTGGCTCCGATCGTGGCGGACCTCACCCGCCGCGAGGACATCTCCTCCATTTTCCAGGGCCTCGGCATGATCGACGGACTCGTGAACTGCGCGGGGGTTGCCTACCTCTCCCGGATCGTGGATGGAAACCCCGCCGACTGGGAGGAAATGTGGCGCGTGAACGTCATGGCGCTCAGCCTCTGCTGCCAGCTCTCGCTGCGGCATTTTCCCGCGGAAGGCGGCCGGATCGTGAACGTTTCCTCCATGAGCGGCCACCGCGTCCCGCCCACCGGCGGCTTCTACGCTCCCACCAAGTTCGCCGTCCGGGCCATCACCGACGCCTTGCGCGCGGAGTTGAAAAGCTCCGGATCGAACGTCCAGGTCGCCTGCGTTTCCCCCGGGTTCGTGGATACCCCCTTGCTGGAGCAATACTTCCGGGGCCGCGAGGACTCCCTCAATCAAACCCGCGCCGCGATGAAAATGCTGGAAGCGCGGGACATCGCATGGGCGATCCTCACCATCCTGCAAGCCCCCGCCCACGTCGAAGTGGGGGACATCCTCATCCGCAGCGCGCAGCAGCGGATGTGAGCCGGGCATCCCGTCAATCCCCCACCCCCGGCAGGATGAATTTTCCTCTGCGATTGCTCCTCCTCTGCCCGGTCCTCATCGGCTGCCTGCTGCTGGCCTCCTGCATCGACAGCCATGAGGAAGTCTGGCTGAAGAGCGATGGCAGCGGCAGAGCGGAACTGCGCTTTTCGCTCCCCGCCGCGGCCACCGTGCTGCACGGCGGGGAAAAGGGAATCCGCGCGATCGTCGATGACTTCCTCGCAAAGTCCCCGCAATTGAAGGACAGCTCCTCGACGGTGGCCCTTCATCGCGGGCGGATGGAGATCAAGGTCTCCGCATCGTTCGATTCCATCATCGACTTCTCCGGCATCCCCGCCTCGGAGGCGGTCGCCACGCTTCCGGAGCCTTCCCGGGATTTCGCCGGCACCGTGGATGTACGGATCGAGGGCAGGACCGTCGAATTCACCCGCACCATCCACGCGGGCAAGGCCATTCCAGGCTCCTTTCTCATCCCTTCCTCGCAAATGAAAAAGCACCGGCTGGTTTACATCCTCCACCTGCCGTCGCCCGTGCTGGAATCCAATGCCACCCGCACCGAAAACAGCGGGCGCACCCTCATCTGGGATCATTCCCTCGCCATCGCGGCGAGAAATCCGTTCTCCATCCACGTCAAAACGGAAATCCCCCTTCCCCGCTGGCTTCTGGCATCCGCCGGGGGAACGGTCCTTCTCCTCTCGGTGCTGGCAACGGCAGGCATCCGGCGGCTCCGCTCCCGGAGACGGGTTCCGATGCTCATCTTCATGTAGCCGCCGCGAGACGTCGCAGCCACGATGCACACTGGAACGACGGCCAGCTTTTCAAGCCCCTCCCCGGGCCCTTCCTGTCAGTGCTTCAGATCCAGCTTCTTGAGCTTCGGTTCGATGACGTATTTGCAGTAGGGGTTCTTCGATTTGTTCTCGAAGTAATAGCCCTGATGGTAGTTCTCCGCCGGGTAGAAAACGGACGCCTTGGTGATTTCGGTGACGATCGGATCCTTGAAGTTCGCCGCGGCGGCGGCTTTGGAAGCTTCCGCGATTTTCTTTTGTTCGTCGGAATGGTAAAAAATCGCCGACCGATACTGCGGCCCGACATCGTTGCCCTGGCGGTTCAAGGTCGTCGGATCATGGAGATCCCAAAACCAGGCAAGGACCCGTTCGTAGGAAATTTTCGCGGGGTCGAAAATCACCCGCACCACCTCGGCGTGACCTGTCGTGCCGTCGCTGATCTGCTCATAGGTCGGCTCCGCCACGGTTCCTCCCGTGTATCCGGAAACCGCCGCGTACACTCCGTCGATCTGGTTGTAGGCCGCCTCGATGCACCAGAAGCATCCCGCTCCCAGAGTGGCGATTTCGGCTCCTTCGGGGACTTCGGGCATGGCGGCGGGCTTTTTCGGGTTCGGGGTTTCTTTTTCGGATTCGCAAAAGGCGAACGCGGGCAGCAGGCACAACAGGGAAAGCGCGGTTCGTCGGATCATGGGGAGAGAATACATGCGGATTTCGGTTCTTCCTTCAAATTCACCACTCGACCCCCACTCCTTCTTCCGGAATCAGGATTTGCTCACTGATTCCCAGCCGGTCCGCCTCCATCAGCAGCCGCTCCACCGGTTCCTCGTGGGTTTCATTCCCCAGCGGAAAGGTTCCGTAATGCATGGGGATCAACACCTTCGCTCCGAGGTCGGCGAAGGCCCTCACCGCCTCCTCCGGATTCATGTGCACATCGCGTCCGCTGGGGGCATCGTATGCGCCGATCGGCATCAAGGCGATGTCGATCTCATGACGTTTCCCTATTTCATAAAATCCGTCAAAATACGCGCTATCCCCACAATGAAAGACGCTTTTGCCATTCGATTTCATGATGTATCCACCGTAGTTGCGATGGGTGTCATGGAGAAAACGCGCGCCCCAGTGATGGCAGGGCGTGTGAATAATTTCGAGTTGATCGAACTGCAACTGCTCCCAAACGCTCATCTCATGGGTTGCCGGAAAACCCAGTTTGCGGACGAGCGAGGCATTCCCGTTCGGCACCACGATTCCTCCGCGCGATCTGAGAATCTTCAGACTCGGTTTGTGGAGGTGATCGAAATGGGCGTGCGTCACCAATACCAGATCGACTTCCGGCACCCCCTGCAAAGGAAGCCCCGGATGGCGGAGACGCTTCACGGGACCGTGCCATTTCGCCCAATTCGGATCCACCATCACCGAGCATCCGGCGAACTGCAGGAAAAACGACGCGTGGCCGATCCAGGTGACCCGGACCCTGCCGTCATCCGGCGCTTCGAGCACGGGTTCGAGGATATTTCCGTGGACCCTGCGGAACATTCCGGGAACCACGCGGTGCCGCCAGAACTTCAAGTTCCTGCCCGGCCACCCCTTCTGGGGCAGCAGCCCGGAGTAGCGGGCGATCGGATGTTCGATGGGGTGCGGGGACTTCTCGCTCACGTCGCCCTGTAACTGCCACAGACAGGGATCGTTTCCAGTGAAAAGACTCCCCGGAAGCCATCAAACCCCGTACGCGCGGTTGATTTTTTCCGCCCAATCGCGGGCTCTCGCGCCGAATCCCCGCTCATCCGCCGCGTACAAAATCCCCCGCGAAACGTTGATCACATCGGGCGCGCTTCGTCCCGCCTTGCCCAAAGCGGCGAGATCCCCCCCTTGGGCTCCCAGGCCGGGAACCAGCAAGGGAGCTTCCGGAAATTTCTCCAGAACGCCCTCCGCGTTCGTAAGTCCCACGACATAACCGACATCCGTGGCACGCTCCTCCGCCTTGGATCTCTCTCCGAGGGCGATGACCTGCTCGAAAACCGAACGCCCGTCGATCAGCTTCTGCTGCTGGAAATCCGCCGACCCCTGATTCGAGGTCACCGCCAGCAGATAGATGCCCTTTCCTTCCCAATCGAGGAAGGGCTCCACGGAATCGTATCCGAGGAAGGGATTGATCGTGACCGCATCCACATTCCATCCCGCGAAATAACCCTGCGCGTAATACTTCTGCGTCTCCCCGATATCGCTCCGCTTCGCATCGAGAATCACCGGCACATCCTCCGGGATTCCGCCGAGGATTTCCTCCAGCAAGCGGATTCCATCGATCCCCATTGCCTCGAAATAAGCGATGTTCGGCTTGTAGGCCGCCGCCCAGGTGGCGGTCTCCCCGATCACCCTTTGCAGGAAATCCCTCGCGAAGGACGCACCACCGTCCCCGGGGCGGGGATCCAATCCGATGCAAAGCCGGGAATTTGATTTCTCGATCCGTTTCTGAAGGCGTTCCGCGTAGCGCATGGGCGGACGATGGGCCGCTCCCGCCGCTTCGGGAACCGAAAAAACCGGACGAACGGGAAATGATTCCCGCTCAGGCAGGGTTTCGCACGTTTCGCCCTTCCATCCACCAAAGCCACCCCAGCGCCGTGAAATACCCCAGAAACTCGAAAACCTTCCTCCAGTAATTCATCGGAGCGTCGCTCGCCAGACAACCGCAGGAAATGTCCAGCCCCTGCGACCACGCCCAGCCCACCGCGATGGAAAAAACGACGACCAATCCCCCGATCGCCAGAATCGCCCCCCGCCGGAAAATTCCCAGCATCAGGCAGAATCCCGCAACCAACTCCACCCACGGAACCGAATAGGCGGCCACCGCATCCCACGGCGGGCCGACCAGTTTGTAATTCCCCACATCGCGGATGAAACGATCCAATCCCGTTCCAAAAATCTTCAGCCCGCCGGTATAGGCGAACCAAAGGCCCAGCAGAATCCGCAGAACCAAAGCTGCCACCTGCGGCTTCCGGGAAAGATCCATCGCGGGAGGGAGGATCAGGCGGGTTGAAGGAACCTCCGCTGCGCTTCCGCTTCCGGGTTCAAGGGTGCGTCCACCTTGGTTTCCTTCGTTTCGGAGAGCAATTCATCCCTGAACTTCGCGATGATCGCCTCGACAGGCCAAGACGACGCCTCGCCAAACGCGCAGATCGTCCGCCCGTCGATCTGATAGGCCACGCTTTCAAGCGTCGCGACATCCTCCGGGCTCGCGTTCCCGGCGACGAGCCGGTCGGAAATTTTCTTCATCCACGTGGAGCCCTCGCGGCACGGCGTGCATTGGCCGCAGGATTCATGCGCGTAGAACGCATTCAGGTTGTTGAGGACCCAGGACATTTTCCGGGAATCGTCCATGACGATCACGCCCCCGGACCCGGCCATCGAGCCGCAGGCCGCAAGGGTATCGAAATCCATCGGAATGTCCCAGAAATCGAGGCTCCGCTCGGTGCCGTCGGGGTTTTTCAGTTTGAAGCTCTCGTCGCAGCGGAGGACTTTCGAGGAAGAACCGCCCGGGATCACCGCTTTGAATTCCCGCCCGTCCTTCGGTCCCCCGCAGAGATCGTACAGCAGCTCGCGCATGGTGAGCTTCCCCACCTCCACTTCAAAGTAGCCGGGGTTTTTGACATCTCCCGAAACGCAAAGAATCCGGGTGCCGGTGTTCCGGGCCACACCGAGTTTCGCATACTCCTCGCCACCCATCCGGATGATGTGCTTCACATGGCACAGCGATTCCACGTTGTTCACGATGGTCGGGCACATGTAGAGGCCGAGCGCCGCGGGGAAATACGGCGGCTTGATCCGCGGGTAAGGGCGCTTGCCCTCCAGCGATTCGATCAATCCGGTTTCCTCCCCGCAGATGTAGGCCCCCGCGCCGCGATGGACATAAATTTCCAGATCGAACCCGGAACCCAAGATGTTTTTGCCCACGAAATTCTTCTGCCGCGCTTCCTCGATGGCGCGTTCCACGATGAGCGCCGCTTCGGGGAATTCCTCGCGAATGTAGATGTATGCGGTGTGCGCCCCCACCGCGAACGCGGAAATCACCATGCCCTCGATGAGCTGATGGGGATCCTGATGAAGAATGTAGCGATCCTTGAAGGTGCCTGGCTCCGATTCGTCGCCGTTGCAGATCAGATAGACCGGCTTCGTGTTGTTGGGGGGAATGAAGGTCCATTTCACCCCGGTGGGGAATCCCGCGCCTCCGCGCCCACGCAGGCCGGATTTTTTCACTTCCTCCGTAACGTCCTTCGGAGCCATTGCGAACGCCTTCTTGAGATCGTCGTAGCCGCCGTCGCGCAAATAACAATCGATGGAAGGATCCCAGTCCTCACGGTCCACATTCTTGAAAATGAGCCTGTATTCGCGCGGATGCGGCTGCTTCTTGTAGGTGATCATGGAAAAAATTCAGTGAAGGAACGAACGGAGAAATCCGACATGGGCTTCTTCCTCGAAAAATGCGGCGAACGGAACAATCAAACCGGGAAAGCTCGCGGGCTCGATGCTTCCTTGATCGAATTTCCCGGCCAGACGGTAGCTCTCCGCTCCGTCCGGCAGGAGATATTGCTCGATGGTCCGCTGGTCCGGATCGACGATCCAATACTCGCGGACGCCGTGGCTGGCGTAGTCCTCGAACTTCACGCCGCGATCCCTCTCCTCGGTCGAGGGCGACAGGATTTCAACGATGAAATCCGGCACCGGATACACCATCGTGTCCGGCGCGAGCGTGGCGGTTTTTCCGGGACCGAACCACAGGATATCCGGTTCGTAGTCATTCCGTGAAAAGCCGCAGAGGACTTTCTCATAGAGCAAAATGCCGTTGCCGGATACGGTCACATACGTTCCGATAATCCGTGTAATCAGCGAACTGACGTGGTTGTGTGAATGCCGTGCGGGCGAGTGCATGATCGTTTCTCCATTGATGAACTCCCCTTTCTGGTGGGGCAGAATCTCATCACGGAAGCGTTCCCGTTCCTCCCCCTCCAGGACGAGCACCCGGCGCACGGCGTCGATCTTCAGCGGAAGATCGGGCGCGGCGAGAAGATCCTGAACGGCAATGGACATGCGGAGACCTTACTCTCTGGAGGCGTATGCCGCCAGCAACTCTTCCGCTTTTCCCGCCGCCACTCCCTCGTGGAAGTCATCATTCACAAGGCAGACCGGCGCGGTGCCGCAGGAAGCGAGGCATTCGGCGAATTCCACGGAAAATTTCCCGCAGGGCGAAACGCTGATCGGATGATGATGGGAATCGCTTTCCGAACGATCGATTCCGGTCAATTCACAGAGCCGTTCCATCAGCTCGTGGCTGCCTCCCATCGCACAGGAAAGCGTCCGGCAAATCCGGATGTGAAACTTTCCGGGAGCCGACTGGCGGAAGCCGGGGTAGAAGGTCACCACCTCCAGCACCTGGATCGGCTCAAGGCCCAGCTTCGCGGCCACCCAGTCGATGGACGCGGCGGAAATGAACCCGAAACGATGCTGGACGATGTGCAACAACGGCAGCACCGCCGAGCGCTTGCTTTCCGGATAATGGGAAATCCGTTCGTCCGCTTCCGCCTCCAGTTCCGGCGTTGCCTCGAACGGCGGGAACTGCGGCGTGCCGGGCGTCTCGTGGGATGCGATGTTTTCTTCTAAGATGGAAACGGACATGGATTATTGGAGAAGCTTCCTCAGTTCGGAAAAGTCGCGGGTCCTGGCGACCACGTTGCCTTCGAGATCGCAGACCACCACGGCCGGGATGCCGCTCACGCTGTGATTGAACTTGCCGCCGAAGGAGCGGACTTCCGAAAGTTTCAACTGCGGCCAAGGCATTTTCTTGTCCTTCGCGTATTCCACCATCGCGTCTTCCTCGCGGTCACTGCTGATGAGAACAAGCTCGAACTTGTCGTTGTTCCGTTTCGCCCGGTTGTAAAACCGCACCAGATCCGGGGTGTAGGCCTGGCAAGGCGGGCACCACGACGCGGTGTAGTAGAAAACGTAGTAATTCTTCGGCTTCGATTCCGGCGCGTGGGGCTGGAGTTCGCGGTCCTTGAGGATGAGCAGGTTGCCATCCAGCACGGAATCGAACACGCTGGCGGCGGCGCTTTCGTCCGTGCCGGCGGCGGTGGGCTCCCACGCCTGGAGTCGCTTCGCATCGGCATCCGACAGCTCGGAGGATTTGAGCGTGACGGGCCGACCGTCCCGCGTTTTGAACTCGCCGGCCTTTTCGCCGTCTTTGTCCACGACATCGACCAATTTGAGTTCGGCGGTGTTGCCTTTCTTGTTGGTCCATGTCTCGAAATCGGCGCAAGCGACACCGGCCGACAACAGGCTGATCAGGATCATCGTTTTCATAACAGATTCGCTATACGCTCGAAGATCGCATCCGCCCATCACAAAATCGAGCGAACCGGGGTTTGCGGATAATACTTCGTTCCGGGCGTTTCGTGGGACGCCACGCTTTCTTCAAGGGTGGAAACGGACATGATTTGGAAAACCGGCGGGATTACTTTTTGAGCAAGCTGCCAAGATGGTTCATGACCACGGTCGGCCCCTTGTAGGTTTGGCCTTCGTAGCTTTTGGACAGAATCTTGCCCTCCAGATCGGTGAGCACCAGATTCGGAATTCCTCTGCCGGGATGCCTGAATTCCTTCTTGAACCTGTCCACCCGGGACAACTTCAGGTGGGGCCAGGTCATTGCCTTGTCGACCGCGTAATCCTTCATGTCCCTTTCACTGGAATCGCTGGTGATCAGGATGATCTCAAACTCGTCGCTGCCCTGTTTGTGCTCTTTGTAGAAATCAACCAATGACGGTGTGAATCTCTGGCAAGGGCCGCACCATGAGGCGGTATAATAAAACAGGTAGTATTTCGTCGGCTTGCTGAAGTCCGCAAGGCGCCGCAAGGATGTGCCCTGGAGCGTTTCCAGATTGCCTTCCAGATATTTGTCAAACACGCTGGCAGGTCCTTCGGTTGCGGCCGGAGCGGCGGTTTCAGAGGGAGTCCATTCATTCAGCCGCTTGGCATCTTCCGCGGACAATCCCGATGCCTTGATCGTAATCGTCCGCCCGTTTTTCATCCGGAACTGGCCGGCTTTCTCGCCGCCTTCTTCGGACACCGAGACAAGCGCCAGTTCGGCTGTGTTCCCATCGCTGTTGGTCCAGGTGGAATACTCGGCACAAGCCGAAGAAACCAGAAACGCACCGATCCACAGAGGAAGCAGATTTTTCATAGATTCGTTTTATAGCATCAACGGTCGCACTCGCCCATCACAAAATCCAATGACCCGAGAATCGCCGGAATATCGGAAACCATGTGCCCGGGCAGCAGCCGGGAAATGATCGACAGGTTGCAAAACGAGGGGCTGCGGATTTTCAAACGATAGGGAACCCCTCCGCCCTTCGAGTGAATGTAAAAGCCCAGCTCCCCTTTCGGGTTTTCCGCGGCGAAATACACCTCGCCGGGAGGTGCGTCGATTCCCTGGGTGGCCACGATGAAATGGTGGATCAGCTCCTCCATCGACATCAGCACGCGCTCCTTGTCGGGCAGCATGCTCTTCGTATCGGCCAGATTCACCGGACCGGGCGGCATGGTGTCCAGAACCTGGCGGCAGATTCCGATCGACTGCCGCATTTCCTCCATGCGGATCTGATAACGGGCGTAGCAGTCGCCGTCATCCGACACGGGAACATCGAAACGGTAGTTTTCGTAACCCAGATAGGGGCTGTCCTTGCGAAGATCGCGCGGCACCCCGCTCCCGCGGAGATTCGGCCCCGTCATCCCCCACGCGATCGCCGATTCGCCGCTGATCACGCCGACATCGACCATGCGATCGAGGAAGATCTTGTTCCTGTCCAACAACCTGGAAATTTCATCGATCGCCACCGAGCACTCGTCGAGGAAGGTCCGGACGGAGGCTTCAAACCCGGGCGGCATGTCCCGCATCTGCCCGCCCACACGGGTGTAGGAGGTCGTGAAACGGGCTCCGGTGAGCTGCTCGCACAGATTGTAAACCTTTTCCCGCTCGGTGAAGGTGTAGAGGAAAACCGTCATCGCCCCCACATCCATCGCGCAAACACCCACGCCGAGCATGTGGGAGGAAATCCGCGCCAGCTCGCAGCAAAGAACCCGCAGGGCCTGGCCGCGCGGCGGCAGCGTCCATCCCA
>CAZVSA010000061.1:0-16475 GCA_964629955.1 uncultured Luteolibacter sp. | reverse complement strand
CGTTCGCATGACTCCAGCCCGTGTCCTGGAACCACTGGATGGCGAGCTGTTCGAGTTGGTCTTCGGTGATCATGGCTTGTCCCTTTCCTCCGGCAGTTCCGTGAGCAACCGGTCAAAATCCGACTCGAACAAGCGGTCCTGCACGATGCGGTACTTCTCGAATTCGCTTTCCGCGTGCGCCTTCGCCAGTTCCGCGCTCACTTTGCCCGCATCCTGTAGAATTTCCCGATCCCAGAGCTGAAGGAATCCGCTCAGGCGCTTTTCCCAGTCCTGCATGGTCATCGGGATTTTCCGCATGGCCTGCATTTCGGCCATGTCGAGGTAAGCGGAGACAATGCGCTGCATTTGCCCAAGCTCGAATTCCGAAAGGTAGTTCTTGGCGATGGAAACGTCGTATCGATGGATTTTGCCCTTGGGCGCACCTTCCCAGTGCGTCAGCCCCATGTTTTCCCGTTCGTGGTGGGCGCGATCCACGATCACTTCGGCCGCCGTCTGACCGTGCACCGCGAAATGCATCTTGTTTTGAACCGCCGCAAAGAAACGCTTGGTTGCCGTTGCGGACGGGTCGTAATCCAGCGCGGTGGCGTAAATGTCCGTGATCTTCTGGTAGAATTTGCGCTCGGAAAGCCGGATCTCCCGGATCTTTTCCAGTTGCCGCTCGAAGAACTCGTCCGTCAGGGTCCCGCCGTGCTTGAGGCGCTCGGCATCCATCGTCCAGCCTTGGATGGTGTAGTCCTTGACGATATGGTTCGCCCACTTGCGGAACTGGACGGCGCGCTCGTTCTCGATCTTGAAACCGACGGCGATGATCGCTTGCAGGCTGTAGTGCTTCGTCCGGTAGTTCTTACCGTCTGCGGCAGTCATTAAGTAGGGCTTAACAACTGCCTCCTCCTCCAACTCGTCGTCGCTGAAGATGCGCTTCAGGTGCTGGTTGATGGCAGGGACGGAAACATCGTAAAGCGCCGCCATCATCTTCTGCGTCAGCCAGACGTTTTCATCTTCGTAGCGCATTTCAACGCTGGCCTCGGAGTCGCCGCCAGCCGCCACAAAGGTCAGGTATTCCGCCGCCGAAGAGCGAACCATGGCCGCATCCATGTTCTTTTTGGCGCGCCCGCCCGGGGTGGGTTTCTTTTTGCTCATGGATTCTGCTTCCTTTCCTTTCTTCCGCCCCTCCTTGTTTCCACCGCCTCCGCCAAGCGCCCCTTCTCTCCACTTCGATGTTCGATGTTTGGCGTTCGATGTTCAATGTTCGTCCCGCCAGTGTCCTGAAACCACTGGATGGCGAGCTGTTCAAGTTGGTCTTCGGTGATCATCGGAAAACATCAATCCTCCTTCCCGGCAGCATGGAGCACAGTCGGCTCCTTCAACACGTATCGGCGGAAAAGTTCATCATCCAATGCCTCCGGTGCGGAGGTGAGGACCGTCCTCACCTCCCCGAAGCGAAACGTATTCTCCCGAGGCCTCACCAATTCATTGAAAGCAAACTGGCAAGTCTTCGGATCGCGGATGCCTTGCCTCACCCTCTCGACTTCCTTGATGAGCATCTCCACGGATTCCTTATAGTCTCTCTCTCCCTGCTCTGGGAATAGAGCCCTGACCCGATCAGACATGTCCCTTCTAAATTGGAATCGAAACAAGCACGGCTGGAGGCAATTCATGATCACCCCCACGTTCACGAACTCCCCGCTCTCCGGGTAAGGGAGAAACCGGAGCAGAGCGTAGTTGCAAGCGGCTTGGTCGGTGTTCATGGCAGTCTCCAGAAAAGTTCGGGATCGCTGAATGGCAATTCCAGCACGGAGACTACCCTCTCCACATCCAGTTGCACAGGCAAACTGTCATCCCCATCCAGATGCAGCCATTCCAGCGGTAGCTCCGCAAAGATCGCCCTCACTTCACCCAGCGACGCCTCAAGTTTCGACTCCATCTTTTCCCGGAAACCCTCCGGCCACTGCCGTAGCAAGCGGCCGAATACATGTGACCCGAAGAACCGCTCCCGATTGAAGTCCACGTCAAACGCCAGATTGAAATCGTACGCCCACAGGCGTCCGGCACCAGTCCCGTCTTTCGGTGAGGGCACCCGTGGGACCAGTAGATTCGGATTTCCGCCATGCTCGGAGAGACTCCTGTCCTCGTTTTGGAGCCAAAGGTCCAGAATCAGCAGTTGTGCCATTACCTCCTCCCCCATCGTTTCCACCCGAAGCATCGTCGGCTCCCTCACATCGTGGATCTTTCGTGAGGCGAACACATACCCTTCTCCCAAATCGGCAATATCCGAACGCCCGCTCGCCGCGATCAACGCGGCCGGCACTCTACCCATCCTGAAGTCAGGAATCGCCAGGGGCAGTTCCAAGTCCATCAGCCCCGCCAAGCGGTTCGCCACCCACTCACAGCAGAGCGAATTCATCCCCGCATAAGCCCCCTTCACAAAATACTCCGTGGCTCCCGCAGCACATAGAAACGGCCGCGTCATTCCTTGCACGGCGCGTTCACGGACTTCGGTGATGGTGATGGAATCGATCATGGTTTAGTTTCGATTTTTACCTCTTCACTTCAACGTTCGATGTTGGGCGGTCGACGTTCAGTGTTCCGGCATATGCCGTGCCACTGGATGGCGAGCTGTTCGAGTTGGTCTTCGGTGATCATATGCAACGAACGTCTTCAATAATCATGTTGCGGCAAGTTCCAACATATCCGGATGAGCAGCACAGTCACTCAGCTGCTTCCGTAACTTAGTTCGAAGCTTCTTGTAATCGGGATCTTTAGCAGTTAGCCAAATCACCTCAGAAACAATTTGAACTAACGCGTCTTGTCGCAGTGGAGCACTAGCGCCCTTTAATTCGGAAGCCTTCCTGCAAAACATTTTTTGCATTATCCCCAATAGTAGATGACCTTTTAGTAGTTCGTGGAAGGGTCGCGTCTCTAGAAATTCCCGAACCAGTCTCCTTGCATCTCTCACATTAGAAGCCGGGATAAGATCAGCAGCCGACCCAATAAAATTAGTAACTTTGACAGGATCTACGTCGGGCTCATTCCGATTCGCAAGTAGCTGCTCTATATTTTCCGGAAGTAGCTTCGGAGCTGGATTACAAGCCATTGATGCCACATCCAACTCAACAGCAGTTCGAAACACTTCCATCAGATGCCGTTCGAGCCTCGCCATTTCGCCACCCAACACGTCCGATTGCTCGCCACTCTGGGCATGCTTTGCGCAGGTATAATTCAATGAATCTTTGTGCCACAAATAATTTTCAAATGAATAGCGGCTCAGAAGAATGACCCGCCTATGCACGCTCCGTTTCGGCTTCAAGATACCGTAGTCACCATCAAGAATCACCAAATAAGGCAAATCACTTTGAGTAATTCCCTCCACCAGCGCCACAGCATTACTACAGCCATGAAATGGCTCCAGCCTAAATTTGAGGCCTCGTAGCGCTGGCGGATAAAAGAAAATATCGGTGGGGCCTTCTACCCAAACAGTCGGAACATCATGAAATTGCCACTTTGCAACGATGCCGGTTGGAGTCCTAGTAAAAGGTTCACTCATTTTTTACCAAGGTTAATGATCTTATCGCGGAAGCCACCGGCAATATCTGGAGAATGGGTAGCGACAATGAACTGACATCTACCGGCCAATTTTTTCAATGAGATGAGCAATTTTTCCTGCCAAACTACATGTAGTGACAACTCCGGCTCATCAGCCACATAAACCACTGGATCCCGCTCCCACAACAAAGCCTGGGTAAGCAAAATCAATATTTGCTTCTCGCCCGACGAGAGATTCCTCCATTCCAATTCGTCCCTTTTTCTATTCTTTTTTGTTATTTGCAGCTTTCCGCCATTTGTGACATTCACGCGTTTATCTTCAAGGAATTCGCTTACGATCTCCTCAAATGTATGAAGCGATGCGAAAAGCAAAGCACGTTGCTCTTCCAATTCCCTTGCGTAGCGAACCATAGACTTCGTTCGATTCATCAGAGGAAAAATGAACAATGTGCTCACATGAATACCACCCTTGACTTGATCAACCTTTTTACTGGCATCTGCAGCCGCCGCAAAGTGTTCGTCAATTCGTTTTTTGACTTTTGGATCGATCAATCCAACATCTGTGAAGGCCTGAACCAGTTGCAATTTATCGTCTTCAGAGGGGGGATCAAAAGAACTGAAATCCGTTATATTGTCGTGCTGCTTATCATAGAGAATCGTCTCAAGGGCGTGCTTCTGAAAGTCCTTGCGAAGTTCCGACAATTGAACGTCGAGCAAAACTCGGTATTTCTGCAATCCATCAAGCAACCCTTCGAGACATTCATCTACCGACTCAAGAGGCTTCCGATGAAGTTTTCTGCGTTCTGCATCTTCTTCATCGGCTATGGGTAATCGCCTACTAACGGGAAGCCAGACAGCTGGAACTTCTTTTGCGATAGCGTCTCGGATTTCTTGGATTTCGAAACCCATACGATGTCTCAAAAAATTTCTATTGAAGGCAGCAGAATTCGGAATGCTTCCATCCCTGAAGGGATCTATGGGAAATGCAACCTTTAGACCACCAAACGAAATTTCCGTCTTTTCATCATTTTGGGTAACCCGCAAAAGCTTTTTTTCGCTACCCGAAAATGATGTCAGTTCAATTTCAATTAGTGAAAATTCAATCTGAGTCAATGCAGATAAGTTAACCGTAAAAGAATAGTGAAGTATATTTATGAGCGTTGTCTTGCCGGAAGCATTACGCCCAATTATAATATTCATATTCGGATCAAATGAAATATCGAATTTCTTATCTTTATCGCCCCACAGATCCTTAATCAGGACGTGAGAAATGTAGGAAGACGCCATTGTTTTATGGATTTCAGTTATTTTTCAATAATTGCGGTAGCAGGCAATTGCGGAGATTCTCAAGAGTACGAGACTGAAGGCGATTTGCTTCAGCCTTTTCAAAAAGCGGGGCAGAGATGGTGTGAAATGCATCAAGAACCTTGGAATCGACCGGCATTGCTAGTTTCCACTTACCAATGATTTCAGGGCGGACGGCTGGGTAAGCTCCGCCATCGGCAACGTGACCAAGGTGTTCGGAGACTTCTGGCTGGATGATCGCTGCATGGACGTATGACCACGGAGCTTTTGTGGGGGTGAGAACTGCGAAGCCAGTTGACGCCACTCGCTGATCTGGAGGGTTGAGGGACAAAAAGTAGGCTCCCCTGTCGGGACGGACGGTTGAAAGAACCGTGTCTCCGTGCCGCAAGCGCCGACGTGCCCTGCTGGGCTCACTTCCTCGGGCATATACTGGGATACTGGCAATATCGCCGCGGTTCACCTCGGAAATTTCAACGTATTCAAGCTCGGGGAGAACATCTTTCTTGCTCAGTGTCCATCCGTTGATCTCACAGACCCCGCTGATGGTTGAGCAGCGCCAACCTTTTGGAATTTCACCGAGTTCCGAATCTTCAAACGAATCAGGAAACAGGGAATCTTCGGGGCGCGGGGTTCCGCCTTCGGCATTTCTTCGGACGGGGTCGAAATCCACGAACCAGCTTTGGAAGAGCGACCGGGCCATCGCCTCCAGCGTGGCGTTCATCCGACGGTTCAATTCGATCTTGTCGTCCAGCGTGCCGAGGATGTGGGCGATGCGCTTTTGTTCGGCGAGGGGTTTCAGAATAATTGGAATGCGACGAATAATTCCTTCATTGAGTGAAGGCATAGTGGTTCCTGCCGCGTGTTGCACCATCCATGTCTTATGCGAAGAGGTTTGAAACTGGTAGGCTATAAACTTTGGATCGCAGACTTCACTATTAAGACGGATACGTATCCCGTCAGAGCCTAAGAAAAATCCGTCTTCATCCGGTTGAAGCTGGGCGCTACGTTCAACCGCCCCTTTGCGTCCAAACACTATGTCGCCAGACCTGAGAATAAACTCGGGCATTCGACTCCAGACAGTCTCATCGACCAGCGGAGTATCGTGGCGGATGCGAAGACGTCCGTTTCCAACCTCCCCAACGGAGATAACGGGTACACCCGTAGGCGTGTATTCTGAAGCCTTAAGTTTCGTTCCAAACGGCCCAGTCTTGATACTGCCGCCCGTCTCATTGAGTAGCGCACCAATGGTTGATTCACCCACCATAGCCAAGTTCTCTCAAATTATTTTTAATTGCTATCTCCAGCCTCCCTGACTCGGCGAACTGGGTATCCAGTGCCGCGACGAGGCTTATCATTTTTTCGTCAAAGGAAACCTCATCGTCTTCAATGTCCTCCGTCCCAACATATCGACCGGGCGTGAGGACGTTTCCGTGTGCAGCAATTTCCTGAAGTGTGATGGATCTGCAAAAACCAGAGATGTCCTCGTAACTCTCGGTTTTCCAATCGCGGTACGTTCCAGCAATTTTCTCGGTATCCTCAGGCCTAAAATCCCGCAGCACCCGGTCCTTCATGAAGCCGAGCTTGCGGGCGTCAATGAAGAGCGTTTCGCCGCGGCGGTCGCGCAGGGCGGCGGCACCGGGACGGGAGCGCTTGGCTTTGTTTTTCGTGAGGAACCAGATGCAGGCGGGAATCTGGGTATTGGTGAAGAGCTGGCCGGGCAGGGCGACCATGCACTCGACCAGGTCCGCCTCGATGAGGGCACGGCGGATGTCGCCCTCGCCGCTGGAATTCGAACTCATCGAGCCATTGGCGAGCAGCAGCGCCATCGAGCCATTCGGCGCGAGGTGGTGGAGCATGTGCTGGACCCAGGCGAAGTTGGCGTTCCCCTGCGGCGGCGTGCCGTATTTCCACCGCGCGTCCCCCTCCAGCTTGCCGTCCCACCATTCCTTGATGTTGAAGGGCGGATTCGCCATCACGAAGTCCGCGCGGAGGTCCGGGTGCTGGTCGCGGGTGAAGGTGTCCGCCGGTTCCTTGCCGAAGTCGAAGTCGATGCCGCGGATGGCCATGTTCATCGCCGCCAGCCGCCAGGTGGTGGGATTGCTTTCCTGCCCGAAGACCATGATGTCGCCGATGCTGCCGCCGTGCTCCTCGATGAAGCGCTCGGATTGGACGAAGAAGCCGCCGGAGCCCATCGCCGGGTCATAGACGCGGCCCTGATAAGGCTCGATCATTTCCACGATGAGGCTGACGATGGACTTGGGCGTGAAGTATTGGCCGCCCTTTTTCCCCTCCGCCAGGGCGAACTGGCCGAGGAAGTATTCGTAAACGTGGCCGAGGATGTCCTTCGCGTGAAGGTCCGCGTGCTGGAACGGGATGGTGGCGATGAGGTCGATGAGACCCGCGAGGTTCGCCGGATCGATCTGGAGCTGGGTGTAGTTCCTGTTGAGGACGTTCTTGAGCTTCGGGTTCTCCTTCTCCACCGCCTCCAGCGCGTCGTCGATGAGCTTGCCGGTGGAGGTGATTTTATACGGGTGGGCGGGACGCCCACGCTCCTTGAGGATCTCCGTGCCGGGCGGAAGCTTGGCGGAGTCCTGGAGGGTCTTCCATCGCGCCAGCGCCGGAACCCAGAAGACGTTTTTCTCGATATAGTAGTCGCGCTCCTCCAACTCCTGTAGGATGGCTTCTTCGTATTCCGGGGAGAAGGCGTTGCCGTAGTGCCTGGGATTGAGGAAATAGTCGCTTTTCGGATCACGGAGTTGCTCGCGGATTTCCGCCTGCCGCTGGGCGAAGGCGTCGGAGACATATTTCAGGAAAATCAGGCCGAGGACGGCGTGCTTGTAAACCGCGGCATCGAGGTTTGACCGGAGCTTGTCCGCGGAGGTCCACAGTTTTTTGTCGAGTTCGCGGAGGAAGGTTTGGGAAGAGGAACGTGGCATTTCAGGGTTTCATGGCGGAGACTAACAGCTCGCAATCGTTCTGGAAGGCGGAATTTCGTGTCAGATTGGAAAACGGGAGCCCGGATACGGCATCGCGGAGTAAGGCACGCCATGCATCGCCACTTCTCCCGCCGCGTTGCTTCCCTCGGGAAATCCTTTCCCGCGAAACCTGGAGCACGTGCCAGGCGGTGAGCACGTCGGAGGCGGAATGGCGGTGGCCTTTCAGTCTCCGGGCGATCAACCATCCCGCCGCCGCACCGGTGCGCCCGCCGGGTTCCTCCTCCAGCCTGCGGCGCTCGGCCGCTCAAAGCTCCCTGCTCACGGTGCGACTTTTTTCACGAAGCACGCTTTCAGCCCGATCTGCAGACCGTCCATTTTGCAGGAGATCTCGTGGTCGCCATCGACAAGGCGGATGGGCTTCGATTTCGTGCCCACCTTGAGCGTTTGGGAGGTGCCTTTCAGTTTCAGGTCCTTGATCATCGCGACCACGTCGCCGTCGGCGAGGACGTTGCCGTAGGCGTCTTTCACGACGCGTTCGCCGGCGGTTTCCTCGACGTCCCATTCATGGCCGCAGGTGATGCATTCGAAATGGCCGGAGTTTTCCAGCAGCTCGGTCATTCCGCACATCGGGCAGTCGGTCTCGCTCATGGAGGGCAAGGAAAGACCACGGGGCGGCGGATGACAAGCGGCGGGGTGGATTCCAGACCGATACCACCCGCGCCTGCACCCTCACGTGAGAAAGGTTTTTCAATGGCACCGCCAGATTGACCGGCAAGTCCACGGGATCCCCAGGGCTGACGCATCAAAAGACAGGGGTTTCCTTTCACCGCGAAGCCGCGAAGAAACGCAAAGAGGGCGGATTGTGGATCGGAAACCGAAAAAACAGGCGAACGTCTTCCATCCACCCCCGATCTCATCGGGAATTTTTCCCGGCGACCCTTTGCGATCTTCGCGGCTTTGCGATGAATCCATTGGTTTTTTGATGCCTCGGCCCCGGCGCGATCCCCGCAGCGGCCCACGCGCTGAAAAAAAACCGAAAAACCTTCTGGCCAATCATCCATAAGTGAGTATGAATTCGCCCGCGGCGACAAGCCGCCCCGTTCACCCGCACCGAGGGCGATGGGAATTGAAGGCGACCCCTCTGCCAAGGGAGCCGCCATCCGGGAGGACGACCCCAACGAGTGGAGTCCATTTGTTCCCGGTCCCGGCACCGCCGATGGCACCCCAAAGAATCACAATTTCCCATCCATGAATTCAGCCTCAGTTCAAGCCAGGATCCCACACCGGCGTGCACTTTTTCCGGTCCGGCATTTGTCCGCCCGTTGTTGTTGAATCGTGATTCTTCCCGCACGGGTGCAAGGGCGCCCGCTGCGTTCCCGGAGGCAGCACGGCCAACCCGCCCCCTGCCCCGGGGAGCGGTCCATCCCCATCCCGTGGGCACCCCCATCCCGCCGCTCTGGAATTTTGGATCGGTTGGAAATCCGACCGGTTCATAAGATTCAATTCATACTTTTTAAACAACTACTCCAAGGAATTCCGCCTCCCTGACGACTCTTCCCCGTTACCCACAAAATTGACAACACCATGAACCAATCCATCGCTTCCCTCATCGCCGGCTTGCCCTTGTTGCAGGCCGCCGCCTCGGGTGCCGTGCTCTTCGCCGACACCTTCGACCGCGCCGACAGCCGGAATATCCAGGCATCCCTCGGCGGCATCACCAACAACACCGGCACCGCCTTCGAGGCGGGCGGAAATCCCGGCGGGACCCCCGTTTATCTCCATGGCCATCTCGATCCGGCCAACCGGTTCTCCGGCGGCTTCTCCGCTCCGGATGGAAATGCCGCGAATGGCGGTGGAGCCCGGATCATTTCCAACACGCTCCAACTCGCCGCCGAGGCGGGCGGAACCTCCAACGCGCTGATCAACCATAATTTCGTGAACGCTTCCATCCTCGCGGCGGGCGGGTTTTCCGTATCGGTCGATCTCATTGGCCTCACCCATACCGGCGCCACGGACAATGGCTTTGGCGCCGGCTTCGCGGTCGGCCTGCCTCTTGCCGCCGGAAACCCGGGAGGCACGGGCGATGCGTTCAACGGCGATTCCCGTATTACCGGCGGTTTCGGCACAAACCTCAATGCCGCCGTTCCCTCCCAAAGCCTGTCCGATTTCTGGGTCGTGCTCCGTGCCAACGGTTCGCTGGCATGGGGCGGGAACGATGGTTCGCCGGCCACGGTCACCGGCATCACCGGCTTGGGGAGCAACCCCACCGGCAACGTCACCGTAAACTTCCTTCTGGATAGTTTCGCCGCCGGCAGCACCGTGAATTACGAGGTTCTTCTCGATTCAATCCCGCAAGGAACGGGGACGTTCACCTGGAGCGGCGACAACGAGAACTACATCGGTCTCGACGGGCGCGCGAGCCTTGGCGCGGCATTGGACAACCTCCTCATCCGCACCATTCCCGAGCCCTCGGCGGTGCTTCTGGGATTTGTCGGCTGGGTCTTTCTGCTGCGCCGCAAACGCTGATCCACTGCAATCGCCGCCATGCGGTTTTTCCCGGTCGCCGGCCTTTTTCACGCACCTTCCGAAGCTCCACATCGGCTCTTCTCGTTCCCACAAATTTCATCCTCCACTTTCAATGCGCCTTTCTTCACTTACCCTTTTCCTGGCAGGTGCGCTCTCCTGCCCCGCCGGGGAAATTCTCTTCAGCGATACCTTCGACCGCGCCAATGGCCGCAACCTCCAGACCTCTCTGGACGGTATCACGAATCACACCGGAACCGCCTTCGAGGAGGGCGGCGATCCCGCCGGCACTCCGGTCTATCGTCATGGCCATCTCGATCCGAACAGCCGGTTTCCCGCTTTCGGCAATCCGGACGGGAACGCCGCGAATGGAGGCGGAGTCCGGATCGTTTCCAACCGGCTTCAACTCGCCGCCGAGGCGGGCGGCACTTCCAACGCGCTGATCAACCATAACTTCGTGAACGCCGGAATCCTCGCGGCGGGCGGTTTCTCCGTATCGGTCGATCTAACCGGTCTCAATCACACGGGTGCCCTGGACAACGGTTTCGGCGGCGGTTTCGCGGTCGGCCTGCCCGCATCCGCCGGAAACCCGGGCGGCACCGGCGACGCGTTCAACGGCAATCCCCGTATCACCGGCGGCTTCGGCACAAACCTCAACACCGCCGTTCCCGCCCAAAGCCTGTCCGATTTCTGGATCGTGCTCCGTGCCGACGGCACCCTGGCCTGGGGCGGCGGCCCGGGCTCGACGATCTCCGGCATCGGCGGCCTGGGGAGCAATCCCACCGGCAACATCACCGTGAACTTCTCCTTGGAGAGCTTCGACGCCGGCGGCACCGTAAACTACGAGGTCTTCTTCAATTCCGTCCCGCGCGGAACCGGTTCCTTCACCTGGAGCGGCGACGATGAAAACCACATCGGCCTCGATGGACGCGGGAGCCTGGGCTCCTCCTTCGACAACCTCACCGTCGCAACCTACTCGCCCGTTCCTTCGGCGACGCTCGCCGTTTCCCCGGAGCATGTCGAACCCGACAACGCCTCGCAAACGGTCACCCTCTCATGGTCCGCGGCGAACCTTCCCGCCGGAGCGACCTACGAAATCACCGCCGACCAGGCGGTCGCTTTCCCGAACGGCGGCGACACCGGCAGCGCCGCCCACGGCAGCGGCACGGTGGAGGCCATCGTGAACGGCACCCTCGGCGACACCACCTTCACCTTCGCCGTTTCCGACGACACCGCGGAGGTCATCGCCACCGCCACCGCTACGGTCCGGCAAGCCGCGCCGCCATCTTCCCGGCCGAACGTCGTCGTCATTCTCGTGGACGACCTCGGCTGGTCCGATCTCGGTTGCTACGGCGGCGAAATCCCCACCCCGAACCTCGACGCCCTGGCCGCCAACGGCGTGCGTTTCCGGCAGTTCTACCAGAGCACCCGGTGCAGCCCCACCCGCATCTCGCTGATGAGCGGCCTCTATCCGCAGCAGGGCGCGGTCAATCCCGCCGCCGCCCTGCCCGACCTGCGCGAGGACAACAACGTCACCTTCGCCGAGCTGCTCGGCTCCGATGGGTATCGTACTTACATGGCGGGAAAATGGCACCTCGGCAACGGCGGGCGGCTGCCGGAAAACCGCGGCTTCCAGCACGCCTGGCGCTTTTCCAACGGAACCGCGCACAGCACCGACCAGTGGAACCAGGGCGCCTGCACGCTGGTCTCGCAAAACAACGAAATCGCCTTCCGCAACTACGGCACCGCCTTCTATCAGCCCGATGCGATGGGCGACTACACCGTTGATTTCGTCGATCATCACTTGTCCAGGGGCGACGGCGCTCCCTTCGCCATGTATCTCGCCTTCGGCGCGCCGCATTTCCCCATCCAGGCACCCTCCGATCTTGCCGACACGTTCACGGCGACCTATGCACAGGGCTGGGATGTCATCCGGGAAAACCGCTACGACCGCCAGCTCGCCACCGGCGTGATCGACGCGCGCTATCCCTTCCCACCGCGCGGCGGCACCGGCCCGCACGCGGGCGAACCGGTCGTTGCGATCCCGGCGTGGGACACCCTGCCGGCAAACCGCCGCGCCGATCTCACGCGCCGCATGGCCCTCTTCGCCGCGATGGTCCAAAAAATCGACGACAACGTCGGCAAGCTCGTCGCCAAGCTCGATCAGGCGGGCCGCCTCGACAACACGCTGATCTTCTTCCTCTCCGACAACGGCGCGAACCACGAAGGCGGCGTTTACGGCAACGGCGGCCCCCTCACCGGCACCGCCCTCGCCAACATGGGCCAGCGGGGAGCGGGCGACAACATCCACTACGGCGGCGGCTGGGCGCATGTCGGCAACACCCCGCTCAAGCTCTACAAACACTTCACACACGAGGGCGGCATCCGCGCGCCGCTGATCGTGCACTGGCCCGATGGATTTTCCGCGCGGAACACCTGGGTGGAGACGCCGGCGCATCTGATCGATGTCATGGGTTCCATCGTCGATGCGACCGGCGCGACCTACCCGGCGTCCTTCCACGGCAACCCGATCCTCCCGCTCGAAGGAACGAGCCTCATCTCCCTGATCGAAGGAGACGTTCCGGACCGCGCGCTCTTCGTCGAGCACGAATCCAACCGCGCGGTGCGGAAAGGAAAATGGAAACTCGTCACCGAGTCCTTCACCGCCTTCGACAACGAATTCACCGCCCACCAGAAACTTCTCTACGACATGGACGCCGACCCCGGCGAAAGCACCGACATCGCCGCGCTGCATCCGGCGAAAGTCGTCGAGCTGGTGGACGAATGGAACACCTGGTCCACCCGCGTCGGCCTGCCCGCCGGGCGGCTCATCACACCACCGCCGCAAAACCTCACGCCCGCCTCCACTCCCGCCGACCTTTTCCTCGACACCTTCAACCGCCCCAACGCCACCGACATCGATGCCTCGAACGCGGGCATGTCCGGCAGCCGCGTGCCTCCGCTCGGTGAAGGCGTCACATGGTTCGAGGGCTTTCAGGCCAGCGGCACGGGTTCGATTCAGATCGTCGATGGCATTCTCCAGATGGCCACCGGCACCGGCATGAGCGAGAACGGCCTGAACCACAACTTCATCGGCCAGGACATCCTCGACGCCGGCGGCTTCTCCGTCTCCCTGCGTATCCTCGACATCAACAGCGACTTTACCGACCTCGCCAACCGCTACGTCGGCTTCGGCGTCGGCCTCAACTCCGCGCAAGCCGCCGCCGGCAACGACATCGGCTCCGCCAATCCGAGGCCGATCCGCGGCAACACAAGCAATCCCGGCTCCGCCGACTGCTTCGTCGAGCTGGATCTGAACGGCAATGTGAAGCTCTGGGCCGGCGGAACCTTGCGCGCCACCGTGGCGACGGGGAAAACCCGCGGCACCCTCACCGCCGCCTTCGAGTCCGCCAGCTTCGCCGCCGGATCGACCGTCACCGTTTCCGTCCATCTCGATGGCAAACGCGTGGATCTCGGCACGGCGGGGTCTTTCACCTGGAGCGAATCGGACGCGAACCACATCGCCCTCAGCGCCCGCGCCTCCAGCCACGCGTGGATGGACAATTTCGCCGTACGCAAGCTGCCGCTCTCGACTTCCCTGTCGGTCGAACACGCGCTCGGCGCCGGTCTCGACGGTTCCCTCACCGACCCCGCCGCGGACCCCGATGGCGATGGCCTCAGCAATTTCGGCGAGTGGGCCTTCGGCGCCGATCCGGCCCGTGCCGACCGCGAAGTCTCCGCCACTTCCCTGCTGCTCGTGCAGCCGGAATCGGGCACCTTCCGCTTCGCCCACCGCCGCCTCGCGGACCATGCGGCAGCGGGCCTGGGCTACCGTTACCGGATCAGTGAAAATCTCAGCGATTGGGAGGAAATCACGCCCATCGTGGAAGCCGCCACCGCCCTGCCCGCCAGTTCCGGATATGAAGTCGTGACGCTGCGGCTTCCTCCGGGAGAATGGTCGGAAAAACCCAAACTCTTTCTTCAAGTCTCCGCCGAAACACCATGAAAAGATTCCTCACCGCCATTCTCATCCTGCTGCCCGGCCTCCATGCCTCCGCCATCGTCGATCCGGATTTCAACAGTCCGGTCCTGAGGGCCGTCGGCGGGGAAGCCGGTCCTTCCCACCTCGATGCCTGGTATGCGAACTTCCCGGGAGACCCCCGTTCCTGGTATCAGGAAGGCGACAGAGCTTTCGCCGTGGACGATTGATCGTTCAGGCAGCGGACGTGCAACGATTTGCTGGATTTTCTCCCCCAATTTGAGGCCGGTCTTCCGCCGGGGGATCGGGACTGAAATCGGCACCCGTGCCCATGTCCAAAAATAGTTGCCATCTCTTTCATTCCCCTGCTAAATACCAACCAGTCGGAATGAGGAATAAGCCCGCCACCTCCAAACGCAACCCCGCCGCGACCCGCGAACGCCTCGTCTCCGCCGCCGTGGGCCTGATTCTGCGCCAAGGGTTTGCGGCCACATCGGTGGATCAGATCTGTGCCGAGGCCGGTGTCACGAAGGGCGGTTTCTTCCATCATTTCGGGAGCAAGGACGCCGTCGGCCTCGCCGCCGCACAGGGATGGTTCGACCACGTCACCGCGGTTTACACCGAAGCCTTGCAGGGCGCGGACCCCGACCCGCTGGAGCAGCTTCACGCGTTCTTCGATGCTCTCGACGGCTTCACCCGCGACCCCGGACGTCTCTGCGCCTGCGTCGTCGGCATGCTCTCGCAGGAAATGGCCCTGGTGCATCCGGGCTTTCAATCCGCCGCCGCCGTTCACTTCACCGCCTGGACGGAGGGCGTCAAAAAACTGCTCGTTGCCGCCAGGGAAAAACATCCGCCCGTCATCGACTTCGATCCCGAACGCGTCGCCTGGTTCGTCAATTCCCTCTGGCAGGGTTCCATCGTCGTCGCCAAGTCCGTGCAATCCGCCCCCATGTTCCGCGCCAACCTCCGCATGGCCCGCGAATGGATCGACAGCTTTTTCGGCATTCAACCCGCGCCGCCCGGCGCGCTGCCCGCCCCTGTTTCCTAAACCCAAACATCCCATCCAACACCCAAACCAAACACCGCCATGAGCACAAACATCGAAACCTACGTCGACGGCTTCGTCGTCCCCGTTCCCAAAGCCAACCTCGACGCCTACAAAAAGATGGCCTCCGCCGGAGCCGTTGTCTGGAAAGAACACGGCGCGCTCGACTACAAGGAATGCGTCCTCGAGGACGCCCGGATCGAGGGCGTGTATTCCTTCCTCGACCTGACCGGGGTGAAGGAAGACGAGACCGTGGTCTTCGCCTACATCGTTTACAAATCGCGCGCCCATCGCGACGAGGTGAACGCCAAAGTCATGGCCGACCCGCGCATGAATGAAATCTGTCCCGCGCAAAATCCCGACGCCGTCATGCCATTCGACTGCTCCAAAATGGCGATGGGCGGCTTCCGGACCCTCGTCTCCGCGTAGACTCCCTCTAACAGGCGAAACCGATGAAAACCGCACGGTCCAAAATCGCACCCATGCTCTTCTCGAAAGTCTATCCGCTCTATGTCCAAAAGGCGGAACGGAAGGGACGCACCAGGCATGAGGTTGACCGAGTCGTTTGCTGGCTCACGGGTTACGATATGGATTCGCTGGCCCGGCAAATTCAAAACGAAGTCGATTTCGAAACCTTTTTCGCCCAGGCGCCGTGCCTTCATCCGAATGCACATCTGGTCAAAGGCGTGATCTGCGGTGTCCGGATCGAAGGAATCGGGGACGATCTGGTTCAAAACACCCGCCGCCTCGACAAACTGGTCGATGAACTGGCCCAGGGAAAACCACTGGAGAAAATCCTGAGAACCCAACCGGCCTGACCGGGCTCACACCATCAAAATCAAGCTGACAAACCAGCCAGCCATCGACACGCCGGATCTCCGCGAACCGAATGAGCCTGACGCCTCCTGACAAGTAACTCCACCACCCGCCTCACCATCATCTCTCTTATGGACACCATCATCCCCTGTCTCTGGTTCGACGACAATGCCGAGGAAGCCGTCGATTTCTATCTGTCGATCTTCCCCGGCTCAACGATCACCAACATCACCCGCTATCCCGCCTCCGACCATCCGGCGCACGAGGGGCGCGAGGGCAAGGTGCTCATCATCTCCTTCACCCTGCGTGGCCGGGAATACACCGCGCT
>CAZVSA010000060.1:0-16543 GCA_964629955.1 uncultured Luteolibacter sp. | reverse complement strand
GCTCGGCCTCACCCTGGCGGCGGAGCGCCCCGGCTGGGAAGTCACACTGGCCGACATCTCCCCCGATGCCCTGGCCCTCGCCCGCGAAAACGCCGATCTGCTGGGAATTTCCAACTGCCGGTTCATTGAATCCGATCTCTTCGCAAACCTCGACGGCCGCTACGACGGCATGGTCGCGAATCTTCCCTATGTCCCCGAGCACGACCGCTCCACCCTGAGCCGCGAGGTGATGCATGACCCCGCCCTCGCATTGTTCGGAGGCGGCGACGGCCTTTCCATTCTCCGCCGTTTCATTCCGGAGGCCGCGGACCACCTCGATCCCGGCGGCTGGCTGGCTTTGGAAATCGGCCACGATCAGGCTTCACAAGTCGTGGATCTTCTCGGACTTTTCCCCTTCACCGCCATCGAAGTGAAAACCGATCTCTCCGGAATCCCCCGCTTCCCCTTCGCCACGCGCTCCTGAATCCTTTTACCCCTCAGCTCCAAGCTCCCACCTATTCTCCATGGACAAACTCGTAGTTCACGGCGGCCCCATACTCCGCGGCTCCATCAATATTTCCGGCTCGAAAAACGCCGCGCTTCCCATCCTTTCCGCGGCCATCCTCACCGGCCACGACTGCATCATCCGCCGGGTGCCCGATGTTTCCGATACGAACTACATGATCCAGATCCTCAGCGCCCTCGGCGCGGAGGTGGAGCGTTCCTCCGGCACCGTCCGCATCACCTGCGCCGATCTCACCGACGAGGCCCCCTACGAACTCGTCAGGCGCATGCGGGCGTCGATCTGCGTGATGGGGCCTCTCCTCGCCCGGAAAGGCCGTGCCGTCGTTTCCCTCCCCGGCGGCTGCGTCATCGGAGACCGGCCCGTGGATCTCCACCTGCGCGGGTTGCAGGCGCTCGGCGCCAAAGTGGAATTCGAGGGCGGAAACATCATTCTCACCGCCCCGGACGGATTGCGCGGCGCGGAAATCGATCTGCGGGGCGACAGCGGCCCCACGGTGCTCGGCACCGACAACGTAATGATGGCAGCCACCCTCGCCGAAGGAATCACCGTCATCGAATCCGCCGCCGCCGAACCGGAAGTGCTCGATCTCGCGAATTTCCTCAATTCCATGGGGGCGAAAATCGAAGGGGCAGGCACCGCGCGCATCACCATCGAAGGCGTGAAGGAGCTGCACGGAACCGAACACACCGTCATTCCCGACCGGATCGAGGCGGGCACCTTCATGGCCGCCGCCGCCCTCAACGGCGACGGCGTCACCATCCGCCGCGTTTGCGAGGAACACCTCAAATCGATCACCCAGGCCCTCCGAACAAGCGGACACCAGGTGGAATTCACTCCCGCGGGAGACGCCTGCACCATCCACCGGGGCGAGGCGCTCGAAGGCATCGAACTCGTCACCGCCCCCTACCCCGGCTACCCCACCGACATGCAGGCGCAGATGACCGCCCTGCTCGCCACCACCCCCGGCCTGAGCGTGATCAAAGACACGATTTTCCCCCAGCGCTTCATGCACTGCGCCGAACTGAAACGGATGGGTGCGGACATCAAGGTGGACAACGGCACCGCCATCGTGCGCGGCGTTTCCGGGCTTTCCGCCGCGCCCGTGATGGCCTCCGATCTCCGCGCATCCGCCGCGCTCGTCCTCGCCGCCTTGAACGCGAAGGGCTCCACCGAAATCAGCCGGCTTTATCACATCGACCGCGGCTACGAACACATCGATGAAAAGCTCCTCATGCTCGGCGCGGACGTCGAACGCGTGAGGGTTTGATCAAATCCCTGCCCCCTCAGAGCGGAAGATCGTAGCTCCGCCCGCCCAATCCCTCGTACCAGCGAAGGTACGCCAGATTCACCATCGAGAATCCTCCGGGTGTCGGGTAATCGCCGGTGAAATACCAATCCCCGCACGGACCTTTGATCGAAGCGTGCAGATTCTCGATCGTTTGGAAAATCACCTGCACCTCCCCGTTCCAGTCGATGTCCTCGGGATACACCATCCGGCTGATCTCCCCAGAAATCTCCTCGGCCGTGAATGCCTCATAGACCTGCTTCACCCGGTTGATCCGCTCGTGCGCGGGCCGCTTCATCTCCGCCTGGCACTCATCATACACATGATCCAGCAGCGACTGCCTGCCAGCCTTGCGATGCAGGGCCACCGCCGCCTGGAACGCGATGAACTTGCCCAGTTCCGACATGTCGATTCCATAACAGTCCGGATAACGGATCTGCGGCGCTGTCGAACAAATCACGATTTTCGAGGGATTCGTCCGTGCGAGAATCTTGAGAATCGACTTCTTGAGCGTGGTTCCCCTGACAATGGAATCGTCCAGAGCGACGAGATTGTCGCCCGCCTTCAACACGCCGTAGGTAATGTCATACACGTGGGACACGAGCTGGTCCCGGCCTTTCTCCTGCGAGATGAAGGTCCGCATCTTGATGTCCTTGTGCGCCATTTTCTCACCCCGCGGCCAGTTGCGGAGGATGAGTTCGTCCACCAGCTCGGGAGTCAGACTTCCCGATTGCGAAGCCTCAAGAAGGGACGAGCGCACTTCCTGCCGCCGGTAGAGGCGGAGCCCGTCCATCAGGCCATGATATGCCGTTTCCGCGGTGTTCGGGATGAAGGAAAACACCGTTTTCTCGAAAGCCCCGTGGATCGAATCCACCACCTGCGGCACCAGCGCCGCACCCATCGCCTTCCGTTCCCGGTAGATCTGCGGATCATTGCCTCGTGAGAAGTAGATCTTCTCGAAAGAACAGGGAGTGTAACGCTGGGGCGGTGAGAAAACCGTGTCGCTCATCGTCCCGTCCGCCTTGACGGTAACGATCGATCCGGGATCCACGGCTTTCACCTCCTCCGCTTCCGCCTCAAAAACCGTCATCAGCGGCACCCTCTCGGAAGCGAACGCGATCACCTCGTCGGTGATGAGCATGTGGCAGGGGCGGATGCCGCGCGGATCGCGCATCACGAACATGTCCCCGTTGCCCACCGCTCCGCAAATCGTATAGCCGCCGTCCCATTTCGACGCGGATTCCGATACCAGCAATGGCACGTCCAGCTCCGCGGAAATACGCGCGGGCATCTCATGCCCCGGCACCCCCGCATCCCTCATCTGCCGATAGAGATCCGTGTGGGCTTCATCCAGATGATAGCCGATTTCCTCCAGCACCGTCTGCGTGTCCGTTCCAAAAACCGGATGCTGCCCGCGTTCGATCAACACTTCGTTCAGCTCCGCCGCGTTCGTCATGTTGAAATTTCCCAGCACCATCAGCGTCCGGGTGGGCCAGTTGCTCCGGCGCAGGTAGGGATGGCAGGAGCCTTCGTCGAAATCCCCGGAAGTTCCGTACCGCAGGTGCCCCACCAGGATTTCCCCGCCGAAATCGAAGTGTTTCTTCACACTTTGCGGGTCCGTATGGTCCATCACCTTCTTGCGGGACATTTTGTAGAAGCTCTTGATCTCCTTGCGGAAAATCTCCGCCAGTGCGTCTTTCTCGATGCCCCGGCGGCGGTGCACATACGGCTGGCCGATCGGCATATCCAGCTTCACACAGCCGATGCCCGTTCCGTCCTGGCCCCGGTTGTGCTGCTTCTCCATCAGCAGGAAAAGCTTGTTCAGCCCCCACAGACAGGTGCCGTAGCGATCATAGTAATAAGCCAGAGGCTTGCGGAGTCTCACGGCGGCGATGCCGCATTCGTGCTTGAGGAAATCGCTCATCGGTGGCGGGTATTTAACATCATTCGCCGGAAACGCGAACGCGGACACCCTCTTCCGGGACCATCCTGCCCAGAACGACCCCGCCATCCCCCGCCCGCAAGGCCGCCTCCACATCCGCTTCCGCGACAATCGCCACCCAGCCGATCCCCATGTTGAAGGTGTGGAAACGATTTTCCGCATCCACCCTGCCGAGCAGTTTTTCCACTCCCGGCAGCCCCCAGCGCGGAATTTCCAGATCCGCGCCCATTCCACGGAACAACCTTTCCAGATTCTCCGGCAATCCCCCGCCCGTGATGTGGGACATCGCCTTCGGACGAACGCCCGCCGCCCTCAAATCCCGCACCACGTCATGGTAAAGCCGCGTGGGCTTCAGCCACGCATGCAGCTCTTCCTCCGAAACTTCTCCCGGAAAATCCGCCAGCACCCGGCGCACCAGCGACCAACCGTTGGCATGAATGCTGTCCGAGGCGTAGCCCACGAGCACATCGCCCACTTCGATCTTACTGGGATCCACCAGATCCGGTTTTTCCGCGCAGCCGATGCAGAACCCGGAAAGCTCGATGATTCCCTCCGGAACGATTCCAGGCATCTCCGCCGTTTCCCCGCCCGCCAGAATGCAATTGCAAGCCTCCAGATAATCCGCCATCCCCGCGATCAATCGGGTGATCTTCTCCTCGTCCAGCGAGGCAATCCCGATGTAGTCCAGAAACAGCAGCGGATCCCCTCCGGTCGTGAGAATGTCATTCACACTCATCGCCACCAGATCCTTGCCCGCCGTTTCCAGAAGATCGTGCTCCAGAAGCAGCTCCAGCTTCGTTCCCACGCCATCGCAACCGGTGACGATCACCGGCTCCTTGTAGCTGCTGAGATCGTAACACGCCGCAAAAAGCCCGAAAGCCCCCCACAGTTTCCGATTTTGCTGGGTCCGGCGCACGTGAGTGCCGATGTCTCCCACCAGGGCGGCCGCCTTGCGCGTGTCCACCCCTGCTTGTTGGTAAGTTAGCTTGCCCGCCATGTCCTCTGCCGGGGTTCTACCAGCCGCCCCCCTCCCGTCACGAAGAAAAACCCGATCCCGCCAATCTCTCCGGAATCCCCCCCCCAATTCCTCCACCCGTTCTTCCGGTCACGATCCGGGCTCGTCATCGTTCCCCCGCCCCCTCATCGTCCCTATCTTCCCATGCAAGCCAACACTTTCCACGACCTCGGCGTCCCCGGCGATCTCATCAAGGGGCTCGGAGAGCTCGGCATTCTCCATCCCACCGCCATCCAGAAGAACGCCATCCCATTCCTCATGGAAAACGGCGGGGATTTCGTGGCACAAGCCCAGACCGGCACCGGAAAAACCGCCGCCTTCGGCCTGCCCCTGCTCACCAGAACCGACCCCAAGCTGGACCGGATCCAAGGTCTCGTTCTCGCCCCCACGCGGGAGTTGGCCAAACAAATCGGCAAGCAGTTGTTCCGTTACACCAAGTTCTCCGAAAAAATCTTCATCGAAGTCACCGGCGGCGGCGACAACATCGACCGGCAGATCGCGGCCCTCAGCCGCCCCACCCAGATCGTCGTCGCCACACCCGGAAGACTGCTGGACCTCATCAACCGCAAGGCGCTCTCGCTGGAATCCGTGAAACACCTCATCCTCGACGAAGCCGACGAAATGCTGAGCATGGGATTCCGCAAGGAACTCCAGAAAATCTTCAAGCTCACCGCCGGACGGCGCGCCACCTGGTTGTTCTCCGCCACCTTCCCGGATGCCATCCAATCCCTGCTCAAGGACTGCATGACCGGAAAGCCCCACATGGTGAAAATCGACAAAGGACACGTCGTGAACCGCGACATCGACCATCGGTTCGCGGTGGTCACCCGTGACGAAAAAACCGGATTCATCGCGGAATTTCTGGAGCGCCGCCCGGAGGAACGCGGATTGATTTTCTGCCGCACCAGGGAAGGAGCCGTCACCCTCGCGAAGCAACTGGCGAAACGCGGCCTGCCCGTGGATGTGATCCAGGGGGATCTCACCCAGAAAGAACGGGACAAGGTGATGCGCTCCTTCAAGAAGGAACGCTTCCGCGTCCTGATCGCCACGGACGTTGCGGCCCGGGGAATCGACGTGGAAGGGCTTTCCTTCGTGATCCAGCACCAGCTCCCCGAACAAAGCGAGTACTACACCCACCGTAGCGGAAGAACCGCGCGGGCGGGCAAAAAAGGGCTTTCCCTCACCCTCATCGAACCGCGGGAACAACCGAAACTCAGGAAACTGGAAAACGACCTCTCCATCTCCTTCCAGCAGGAATACTGAGAACCAAAACCGGGGACCGCCCCCGCCGTGGCGGCGATCATTGGTCGCCACCCCTCGCGCTCCGGCGGCCCGCACAACCAACCCACTCCGCATCCGGAAACCTCCCCGCCACGTCCGCCGGTTTCCGGCGAGGCACCTGTCAGATGTGGGCGGGACGCCCACGCTCCTTGAGCCCCGTAGAGGCGATCACCGGTCGCCTCAAGCATTCCGCCCGGCTTTCCGATAGCAGGGCAAACCGCAGACCCCTCATTCCGGGGAAGAATCGTCTTCCATCATCAGGTAATGCTTGTAACGCCAATCTTCCCGGGTTCTCGACAACATCCTGAGTGCAGCTTCTCCCGAGCCCAACCCTGTCGCATTTTTTCCTTCCGATTGTTTCAATTCTTCAACAAGTTTTTTATAATCAGGGTCTCCGATGGAGCGGATCACAACAATATCTTTTTTTCTATCGAAGGGAATTTTGAAAAATAATATTCCCGTATGCCCATTAGGCACGAGCAATTCCCTGCTGGTTTTCAGAGCGAAATGTTCAAATATTTCCTTTTCCTTATTGCTCATCTGATGCTTTTCAGAGCAATAATTAATCTGATCTTGTATTTCTTTGAATCCATCCGCATCCGGCGGATCCTGTTTGTATAATCTGATCACCCCATCCTCCAAGATCATGTCCAAGAGAAGACTTGAGTGATCGAATTCAACAATTTGAATGAAGTTTTTTATTGACTCCAATGCGGAATCAAATCGGACACGTCCCGAATCACTCAATGACAAGATATCTTCTTCCGTAATTTTATTATTTGACTTATTTATATCTTCTTTATTGAAGGAATAGTCATTCAATTTTCTTTTCACGAAATCCCTTTTTTCAAATTCAACGAATGCGTCATCCTTTCTTATCAAGAGAAAAGAAATAAAAAGAATCATAAAAAACAGAGCATATCCATATTTTTTCATCAGAAGAAAATGTAAATTCGAGAGGACTGAATCGAATGGCACGGTTCACTTTTCGATCTCTGCGAAAGGCCAAAAATCAACCAAATATTTATTTTTTTGATGCCCTTCCGAAGGGGCTGTAATTCCATCTTCCCTATATAGCAAAAATCCCTTTTCGCCTCTTCGGAAGGTCATAACAGGCCATTCTTCATTGTAACCTTTCAAGTCAACAATGATCTTTTGGTTCTCAATTATGGAATAGCTCCCATAAAAATCAAGAGGACCCACGCTATAAACCCAAACAACCACTCTCCCGTCTTTTCCGAGTTCGATGGTCACATCATCATCCATACCCTTCATCACACCCATTCTTGAACCGAACATCAATGAACCGTTCCTCTCCATTTCCTCGCTAAAGGCCGTTTCCGAAGATTTTTCCAAACTCAATTTTTCAACATTATGATAGGATACACCAGACTTCTCGGTTTCCACCTTCTTGTTGCACCCAATCACAAAACTCACAATCGCGATTGACGTGTATTTCCCTAAATTCATTGATCTATGCCCTTTCCAGGTGACAAGCCTTGATACCAAGGAGCTCTACAATTCAGTCATCGGAGTCAGCCCCAACAATCGAACAGCCGGACGCAACAGCGCGAGCGGTTTCAAAGGCAGGTGATATTCGGGTTTCATGGCTGCCTGTTTTCGTTGTTCCATGTTCCATTCACGATATCCCGAGCCTCGCTTCAAGCTCTTTCAAGCGCCGTCATCGGGGTCGGCAGGCATGAAAATGAATGGCTTGCCCTGAATCGCACCAAAGAATTTCAAGAAATATTGCGGCCGTTTTTGGCTGATCGCGGATAGGGCGGGACCGCTGGGCCTTCCAGGAGAATGATTCCAGTCGGCGCGCCCGGCGGTCTCACCCTACCCGGGATCGCCCACCCTTCTAAAAATCAGATCGACACCCCCGGGCGTTTTCAGCTTTCCTTTGTAAGGCTGCATTGCCCGTATCCAAAACCCATCCGATGCCTTCCGCTTGGCGCTGTCGGTTTTTTATCCCCGGTACCCCATGAAAACCCAAAGAACCCACTCCCCTTTCCCCGCGATCCTGGTGGTCGCCCTGTCCGCACCCCTTCTCCATGCCCAGATCTGGGATGGCGGAGGTTCCGACGATCTGTTCGGAACCGGAGCAAACTGGAACCCCGATGGCGCACCACCGGTGGGCGATACGGTGGATCTGATCTTCGCCGGAAACACCCGGCTGACGCCGGTGAACAACTACACCGATTGGGACGATTTCCGGAACATCGACTTCGCCGCAGGAGCCGGAGCCTTCACGATCACCGGCAATCCGATCGACCTCCACGGCCGCATCGAAAACCAAGGCTCCAATCTCCAGACCGTATCGCTGGATTTGGCGATTTCGGGGAGCCAGGGCACAAGGGGCGAATTCAATCCCGTCGGCGGCGATCTTCTCATCAACGGCGGAAACGTTTTCACCAACGGCCACACCCTTCAAATCTGGGGCGACAACGGCCACACCGTCACCTTCAACACCCTCATCTCCGGGGACGGCGGCCTGTCGGTGAACCAGAACAGCAACGTCGTCCTGGTCGGCACGAACACCTACACCGGCGGCACCATCGTCAACGCCGGCATTCTCAACCTCACCAGCGGCGGCGAATCCGGCGTCATCCGCGGCTCGCTGACGATCAATGAAGGGGCACAAGCCCATCTCAGCGCCAACGATGCGACCGGCTGGGGGACCAGCGACCAGCGCATCAGCGCCATCAACATCAACGGCGGCACCCTGCAAATCAACACCACCGGCGGCGGGGGTCAGAATCAGACATTCTCGAACATGGCGATCACAATGACCGGCGGCACGATCTCCGGGGCCGCCGCGGGTTCCAGTTTCGACTTTTTCAACGGCAGCTCCTCGCTGACCACGCTCGCCTCGGCGGACACCGCCACCGTCAGCGTGAACGCCAACCTGCGCCAGGAAAACACCACCTTCACCGTTGAAAACGGAGGTGCCGAAGTGGACCTGCTGTGGAGCGGCACGCTGAATCAAACGGGCGCAGGCCGTAACTTCATCAAGGCCGGAGACGGCCGGATGGATCTCACCAGCGCGGGAACATGGTCCGGCACCACCAGCATCAACGGCGGCACATTGCGGCTCGCAAACAACGGAACACTCCTCAACACCTCCTCGGTCACGGTGAACACCGGCGCCACTCTGGAAACGGCAAGGGACAACATCTTCACCACCGGTCACGGTGCCGCCATGGCAGCCGATCGCGTGGTCACCCTCAATAACGCAACCTGGCATATCTCCAACGGCAACCTTCGCGCCGGCAATGTCACTCTCAACGACGGCGCGACCTGGACCTCCAGCGTGGACACCGCATGGGGCATCCTCCTCGCGAACACCTCGGACGCAAACGCCTCCACCGTGACGGTGAGCGGCAGCGGCGCTTCCACGATGAACGGCACCGGCGCGCTCCGCCTGCAAGGCATCCAGAATTTCCACGTCAACAATGTGACCGGCCCCGAGGATGCAGACCTGACCGTCAGCCTGATTCTCCGGGATCCAGGCAACGCTGGCGGTGCGGCGGGCGGCATCCGCAAAACCGGAGACGGCACCCTGCTGCTGAACAACACCGCCAGCAACTTCAACGGAGACATCATCATCTCCGGAGGCCGGATCGTCACCGGAACCTCGCAGGGCGGCGGCGCCACCGGCTATCTCGGTGTCGTGAACGACTCGCGCACGATCACAGTGGAAAGCGGAGGTGTGCTCGACTTTCGCGCAAACAACCAGTTCGGCGGAGGAGGAAAAACGGCGGCGAACATCCCCGCCATCGTCCTCGACGGCGGCACCCTTACCTCCACCCGCTTCAACATCATCGGCAACCTCACGCTGAACGCCGGCACCCTGACCCAATCCGCCACCGACTCCGGCAGCTACGAAGGCTACCAATTCCTCGGCACCGTCACGGTCGGCGGCGACAGCGCCTCGACGATTTCCACCGGCAATGGCAAGGCCAACCACCTCCGCGGCGGCGCGACGACCGTCTTCGACGTGGCCGACGGAAACGCCGCCGCGGACCTGATCGTTTCCGCACCACTGCGCGACGGCTCCGGCGACTATTCAGGCATCGGTTCGCTGGAAAAAACCGGCGAAGGCACCATGCTCCTTGACGCCGCCAACACCTACACCGGCAACACCCTCGTCTCCGTCGGCACCCTGCTGGTCAATGGCAGTCTCGGCGCCTCCGCCGTCACCGTTTCCTCCGGCGCTGCTTTCGGCGGCACTGGCACAATTGGCGGAAGCGTTTCCTTCGACGCCGACGCCACGTTCCATATCGCCGACATCTACAACTCACTTTCCGTCGAAGGCACCATCACCTTCGGTTCCGGTTTCGACGTCACCAATCTCATCGGCATCGACTGGGACTCGCTCGATCTTCATACCCCCTACACGCTGATTTCCACCACCCAAACCTTCACCGCCTCGGACATCGGCAGCTTCGGCATCGGCAACGCCCTCCCCATCGGCGACGGAGACCGCCTGGCCTACTTTGAAAACGGAAGCCTGCAAGTCATCGTGATTCCCGAGCCCGCCGCCATCGCGCTGGGAAGCCTCGGTCTTCTCACCCTGCTGCGCCGCCGCCGCGACTGAGGAGGGGAGAGCTGGGAGAGGAGAGGGGAGAGGAAGATTTCGTTTTCAACCTTTCTTCCTTCGATGTTGGGCGTTCGATGTTCGATGTTCAATGGGAACACATCCGGCGTCCCCCCAGCCACCCCCGCCGGGAGTTTCAATGATCACCCGCTCCCCCGCCGCGGCTTCGTAGGTGATCGCCCCTGGAAGCGGCTCAAGCCTGCCATCAGGATGAACGCGCGTTTGGACTCCCGGCGATCCCCCCTCCCCGCCATCCATTCCTTCCGGAAAGGTTGACCGGCGCTGGGTGAGGAAGGAAACCGTCACCGGCTGGAGAAATTCCACCTCGCGCGACAAGCCATCTCCTCCCCTCCAACGCCCACCCCCGCCGGAGCCCCGGCGGATCGAAAAACGATGCAGGCGGACGGGAAAACGATGTTCGAGAATCTCCGGATCGGTGATGGCAGTATTCGTCATGTGGACATGGCGCCCATCCTGCCCGTGAAACCCCGGACCCGCCCCGCTTCCTCCGCCAATCGTTTCGTAGTAACCGAAACGGGCGTTGCCGAAAAGAAAGTTGTTCATCGTCCCCTGCCCGTGAGCACAGAGCCCGAGAGCCGCCAACAACAAATCCGTCAGGCGCTGGCTGGTCTCGATGTTTCCCCCCACCACCGCGGGGCAATCCTCCGGCGCATCAGGAAAACCCGGATTGAGAAATCCCGCAGGCGAAACCATCCGCACGTTCTCCAACAAACCCTCGTTCAACGGCACATCCCGGTTCAGCCAAAGCCGCAACACATACAACAAAACGCTGCGGACGATCGCCGGTGTGGCATTGAGATTTCCCGGATGCACCGGACCGGAACCGCTGAAATCCACCGTTAGATTTCCTCCCCTGACATCAAGCGACACCGCAAGCGGCCACCCATCGTCCATCGCCTCGGAACAAGAAAAACAGGCACCCTCGGAACGCCCCAGAAGATCCGACATCAGCATGGCCGAATTCCGCAGAATCCCCTCCATCTCCTCTCTAACAATCGCCGGATCATAATTCGCGGCCATCGCCTCCAGAGCCGTCACCCCGTGCGCCACCGATGCGGCCTGCGCTTCCAGATCCGCCATATTCTCGTCCGGCTTCCGGGAAGGCCACGGAGAATCCCGCAGAAGGGCCAGGATCGCAGCATCGTCCCTGACACCCTCCGAAATCCACTTCAACGGAGCAATGACCACTCCCTCCTGCACGAGAGCGGTGGCATCGGCGGGCATCGACCCCGGAGCCATTCCCCCCATCTCCGCATGGTGGGCGCGGTTCGCCACATACCCGAGAAGCTTCCCCCTCCCGTCGAACGCCCCCGCGATCACCGTCACATCGGGCAAGTGGGAACCTCCCGCCGCCGGATGATTGGTCACCACCACATCGCCAGGCTGGAAATCCAGGCGAGCCGCCACCTCCCTCACGCAAACGCCCAGCGCGCCGAGATGCACCGGCACATGCGGGGCATTCACGACCAAACGCCCCTCCGCATCGAGCAAAGCACAGGAATAGTCCAAACGCTCCTTGATGTTCGCCGACAGCGCCGTGCGCTGGAGCAACGCCCCCATCTCCCCCGCCAGACCTTCAAAACGACTGCGGAAAAGCGCCGCCCGGATCTCTCCGCCCACCTCGGAAAGCCCGTCCCCCGCCGCCGCGGAACGGTTCTCTAACAACAACGTCCCGCGATCCCCCCGGCTCATCACCCAACCCGCCGGAATCACACAGGTGCTGAAGCGGTCCTGAAGAATCACCGGCCCGGCCCCGGTCTCTCCCGAAAAACTTTCCGCCACGATGGCGGACGCAGCCTCCTCGGCGACCACCCGCAGCTCCACACACTCCACCACGCGATCCGCGGAGGGGAAATATCCGTAAAGCCGGCGGTAGGAAGCCCGGAAAGCGGAAAGCATTTCCTCCTTCGGAGTTCCACAATCCACCACCTCGATCTCCAGCGGCGAATCCTGGCCGGAAAGCCGGAACGCCGCCAGCCAGCGGAAAACCGGAGCCTCCACGCCCAGATTCTTCGCGGCCGCATCCGCCAGCGATCTCCAAATGGCCCCGGTTCCGGTTTCCTCCAACGGAGCGAGCACCTGCCAGACCGCCGTCTCCTGCCTGCGGGCATGCTCCAGCCCCCACGCGGACAAAAGCCCCGCGTCCCCGGGAATGAGAACCGAACGGATGCCGAGCCGTTGCGCCACCGCGCAGGCATGCTGGGGTCCCGCACCTCCAAAGGCGAACAACACGAAATCCGCCGGGTGATGCCCTTCCGCCAGGGAAACCGTGCGGATCGCTTCCGCCATTTTCTCCACCGCGATCGCGCGCAGCCCTTCCAGAAGCTCTTTCTCCGGAGGCGGCTCCACACCGTCGGAACGCATGGACTCCATCAGCTTGCGGAGTTCCTCCCGGGCCGGTTCCTTCTCCAGCGGAATGCCCGCTCCCTCCACCTCCATCAACCCTAACAGAAGATTCACATCGGTGACCGTCAGAGGCCCTCCGCGTCCATAGCATGCAGGCCCCGGCATCGCGCCCGCGCTTTCCGGCCCCACTTCCAATCTCCCGAGCCGCCAGCGGCAGACCGATCCCCCTCCCGCCGCCACCGTCCCGATTCTCAATGCCGGAGCCAGCACGCGGGCGGGACCGATCTCCTGCTCGTAGCGAAAAGCGAACGGCCCGTCGATCCGCGCCACATCCGTGCTGGTTCCGCCCATATCGAGCGTGAGCAATCGGGAAAACCCGGCAGCGCGCGCGATGGCCGCCGCTCCCACCAAACCGCCCGCAGGCCCCGAAAGCAGGGAGTCCTTCGGTTGATAACGCGAAGCCGCCACCAGCCCTCCCGCACTGGTCATCATCCAGGGTTCCCCCGTTCCCATCGCCTCCGCCACCCGGCTGGTGAAGCTTTTCATGACCGGAGCCAGCCACGCATCCGCCACCGCCGTCTCCATCCTTGGCAGGAAGCGGATCACCGGCGCCACTCCCGAGGAGGTGGAAACATGCTCGAAACCCTCCTCCATCAGCCAGCCCGCCACCAATTCCTCCATCGCGGGATTCCGCCACGCATGGAGCAGAGCCACCGCGGCCACCCGCACCCCTCCGGCAATCCATCCGCGGGCAGCGGCCTTCACCTCCTCTTCGTCCGGTCGCTCCAGATCATTTCCCGCCGCATCCAGACGCCCGGCGATTTCCTCCACTCCCTCGCAAAGGATTTCCTCCCGCGGCTGCACGAGGGAAAACAGCAGCTTGCGGCGCTGGTCGCGGATTCCGGGCAGATCGCCGAAACCACGGGTGATGAAAAGCACCGTCCTCGCCCCTTTTCGTTCCAGAAGCGCGTTCGTTCCCCGGGTGGTCGCCACCCGGAAATCCATCGGTGGCAATTTGGCCCCGGGCGGAGTCGCGGTGAGAATGCGGGCAGCCAGCACCGGAGCCTCCTCCCCGGTCCCCAACACCAGGCGGTGGGAAGGATGCTCCTTCTCCAGCCTCAACCACCGGCCTCGATCGCGCGAATCCAAAACAACGCCCGCCTCACCCGCATCGAAACCGGTCAACCCCGCATCCGAAAAAGCCGGAGACCAGCCCACGTCCACCCAGCCGCCCTCTTTCCTGCCGACGATCCCGCACACAAGCGAGCCGTCCGAAAGCACCTTGCACCGGCGCTCCTCCCCCGTTGGGGAAAGCGCCCACGCATCGGTGAAAGTCCCGCCGGTATCGACGCGGACTTTCCAGATCCCGGCCACTTGATTCCGAAAATGGAAATCAGTCCATGCGGCCCAGCTCACGGGCCACGAGCATCAAAGTCTCGCGAACCCCCGGAGCGAATCCGCCATCCGTCTGCACGGCCAACTGGACACCACTCTCGCGGATGAACTCCACGGGAATGGAACCGGAATACAGTTTCAGCTCCCCCTGGCCGAAGCCGAGATTGCCCAGAACGCGTTTGATCGCATCGACGGCGGCGACATCCTCCGCCTTCACCCTGGCCACATGGCGGATGCCGGGAAGAGCGCGCGTGCGCTGCATGATTTCATCCTTCGTCATCTCGCGATCCACGCCGAAGATGGCGCGGAGTTCGAGCTGCTTGATCGAATAGGAATCCGACTGCGGGGATTCCGCGAAACCCTCGGACCGTGGAGCCGGGGAAGGAGCAGCTTGCTGCCATTCCGAAAAGGCGGGAGTGGCTGCAACTGCCGGAGCGGCTGCCTGCGAACGGGCCGCGGGCTCCTGGGCAAACGGGGAAGCCGACGGCTGCGAAGCCGCTGCGGCAAACGGCGACGGGCCGGGATTGAAAGGCGGAGGAGAAGATGGCTGCGGCGAAGCCTCGAAACCGAAGCCTTCCTTGGGATCCGCCACTTGAAAGGGGGAATCGGCGGGCTTGCGCCGTTCCGGCAGCTTGCCGCGGTTTTCCTCGGACTTGCCCTGCCCCTGGCCGTCATCCACCACCGCGAAGGGAGAATCGACTTTCGCGGGAGCGGCGGCAAACGGGCTTGCGGGAGCCGGTTGTTCCGCGGCAATGGAAAATGGCGAATCCGGGCGCGGATTCTCCGGGGTGGCGTTCTCGAAAATTCCTCGGTTTGTACTCATGGGGATAAGGGAAATGGTCGGAAATAACAACGGCTGGAATTGGCCGCAACGGATGGAAGTAAAGTTTAATAAACAAAAAAAGTCGAGCCCTACTATGAAAAGTTTTCAAATTGCGTCGTTTTCCTCCAGCAGGCGCTTGAGGCGGTTCTTCATCGAAACCTTGGCCACCGCGGGCAAACGATCAACGAAAAGCACCCCGTTGAGATGATCGATCTCATGCTGGAGCGCCCTCGCCAGCAGGCCGTCGGTTTCGATTTCCAGCACCGATCCATCGAGCTGCGGCAGGGTGGCCTTGACCGTTTCCGGGCGCTTCACCTCCGCGCGGATTCCCTGGATGCTGAGGCAGCCCTCCACCCCGAATTCCTTTTCCTGCCCGTATTCCAGCTCCGGATTGATGAAAATCAGGGGCATGATGGAAGCCAGTTCCGCATCCCCGCCATTCACCCTTAGAAACGTGACGCACTCCGGATCATGGGAAACATCGATCACCGCCAACCGCAGATCCACCCCCACCTGCGGAGCCGCCAGCCCCACGCCATTGGCATCCACCATCGTATCGAGCATATCCTCCACAAGCCGCTCCACTTCCTCATCCACCTGAACGACGGGACGGCAGCGCTGGCGGAGAATCGGGTGGCCGTATTGGACGATGTCTCGGATCATGACAAAGCTCGGTAAATCCAACCATATCGCGAGGGCAAGCCAAATACCAAAGGGAATGAACCGAAATCCCCGCCCGGACGCGCTTCAGGGAACGGAGATTGACCCGCCCGCCCGGCATATCCTTTAGTCGGGAGTGACCCGGCGTTTGCGATCCAACATCCCGCCACCGCTTCTCCTGCTGCTCTTTCTGGGAACCATCTGCATGATTGGATTTTCCATGCACAGGAAAAGCACCGTTCCCCGCAGCGATCATGCCTCGGAAAACAGGGAAACCCCGGCACCGCAAAACCAACCGGCACCGGAAACCCCTTCCCCTGCGGGTGCCCTCCCCTTCTCCGAACAGTCATCCGGAGAATCCAAACTCCACGCGTCCGTCGAAAAAATGATGGACCGGGATTTCTCCGGCCTCGCCGTCACCTCGCATGCGGACGGCAGGAAATCGTTGAAACTCGGAGGCCGCTTCCTCCACCTGAGCGCCCTGGTTCCCACGGCGGACGGGCGGGAAATCGTGCAATGTTTTTCCAGTCACGAGGAGTTGGAATCGGGCCTCCGGAACCCGCGGCCCGTCAACGAGAGGACACAAGCCATTGAACCCGCCGATTTCTAAGAGGCTGTTTGGGAATCGGGGAGCACACGCGCCCTCGCGTGTTCCGGAGTGCGCCCTCGC
>CAZVSA010000059.1:0-16696 GCA_964629955.1 uncultured Luteolibacter sp. | reverse complement strand
ACCGGTCTGTACACGCCCGGCGCGCCGTGACTCTCTCTCCGCAGCGGGCGGGGCTTCCATCGGCGGGGAAGCGGGAATGATTGGGGGCGTGATCCATGGTGGATCGGGGAAAAGTGGGACGGCCCGGCGGTCCGTCCCTACCGAAAAACCCGGCGGAGGAAATCCCTGACAAAATCCCGCGCCTCCTGCCATCCTCCGATTGTGAACCCATCGCTGCCGCCACTGGTCGAAGCCGCCGCCCGCCCTTTCGGGGAGGACGCCGAGCTGCGAATGGCCGCCGGCCACTTGCTGGGAGACTCGCTCGATCCCGGACATCCCGCCGCTCAGGACGCCCTCGATCGCTGGGAAAAGGTGGACCGTGCGGCCCGGCCCGGCCTATGGCGCCTCTGTTTCATATCCTCCTGCCTTCTGGTTGCGGCGGTTCTTTCGGCATTTCACATCCGTGATTTGCCGAATTATCGCGAATCGATCGCCGCCTTTATGAATCTCCATCCGGTTTCCAGGAATGCTTCGGAGGTGGAAGGGATGGCTCCCGAACAAAAATATCTCTACGGGCACCCGGAACTCAGCCGTTTGGAAAACGCGCTCCGGCTGTGGCAGACCAATCCGGAGAATCCCGCATATTACGCCCGTTACACCACGGCTTTCATCAACGAACACGAAAGGTTGCCGGAAGATCATTTCGATGTGGTCCGGAGGATCGATCCTGAAAACTCATGGTTTTACTATCAGGCCGCCGGGCGCATTGGAAAAGACAGTGTGAAATCCAAAGGGCAATCCCATGCCCAAGGGGACGCCGGTGACTTCGTGGCGTGGGAAATTCTCGATGCCGCGGGAATGGAGGAAGCTTTGAAACTATTTCAAAAGGCAGCCCGGCTCCCCGGATACAATTCCTACGAAATGGAATTGATAAGCGATTTGATCCGGCTGGTGACTCCTGTCGATTCTCCTCCGGAACTGATCCACGCTCTTTTGCGGGTAGTACGGGAAGAAATCGGGTTTTCTGATCTGCTTTCCGCAACCTACATCGCCGCGGCTCACGCCCGGACGCTGGAAATGCAAGGGGATGAAGAAGCCCTTGTTTCGCACGCCGCCGATTGCGAGGCATTTCTCCGGGCCATGCTCGGACCACCGGAATGGACGCTGCTGTATGGGGTGGTTCTTCAAAGCACGGTTTTTCATATGACGGAAAGTCTTCACCAGTCGGCGGAAAATCTGGGGCTCGAACATGAAGCGGCGCACTGGGGCAAGCGTCATGAAGTCCTGGGCAAGCGATCGGAGGATCGCAAACGGAGAGCGGAGGGCATGGATGACTTGAGACCCTACCAAGGGGTTCTGGGAGGGTATGCTTTTTTCCACGCATCTCATTTGGTCGAAAACCCTCCTTCATGTGCCTTCGAAGATCTCGCTCCGATCCGGAATACGGAAAGAGCCTTGTTTTCACGAGGTCTCGCAATCTCCTCCGCCCTGCTTTTCGGCTTGTTCATGCTGATTCTGTTCGTTTCCCGATGGAAGCATTCGCGTCTGATCCGCGGTCTGTCAGCCCGGGCGGAATCGTTGCTGGGAGCCTCCGATTGGTATCGTATTTTCGGCATCGGTGTGATGCTCCCCATCTTTTCGTTTTTTCTTCTCCACCACTTCACTCCCTTGGGCGGCCATCAATATGGCATCGACCATCCAAGCTTTCAGGCAAACGCATATCCTTTTCTCGTCATGGTTCTGACATGCACATCGGTGTCCCTGGGAATCGCGGACCGGTGTGTGAGAAGACACATGGCCGCCTTCCAGCTTCCGCGTTCCCTCGCGGGCACGGGGTGGTGGCTTTTCACAGCCGCGGGCGCGGGCTATCTGTTGATCCACGGCTGGCTCCCGGGCTCGGATGCCATGGGCGGAATCGTGGAATCCCTGACAGGAATGCACCCCGCCTACGATGCGATTCAATCCGCGAACGATTTGCTGATGTTTCTGTTGGCGGGGCTTTTTCTGCTGCTGGCATTCCGGAGTTTTTTCCACCGGACGGCGGGCTTCCTTGTTCAAGCCACCGTCAACCGGGCGCTGCTTCCCGCGTTTTCGTTTGCGATCCTGGTGATGAGCCTGACGCTTCCCGCGCTGCGCTCGTGGGAGATTTCCAGTTTGAAAGCAGACCGCATGTTCACCCCCGATCCGGATCATCCCGCCATCACCCCATGGGAAACGGCAATTGCCAGACAGTTCCGCAAGGAACTCCGGGAGGATCTCGGAATTGTCGATTGAACGGGGAAAACCGTCATCAACGAGGGTGATACCGTTTGCCAAAATACATTGCCGGATGGCGGAGCGCCCGCAAGACCATCCGGTGATCATATGGCATGCGGGACGGATTCATTTTCCATGGAAACCGCATCTTCATCCAAATCTGAAAAATCAAAAATCCGCCAAATAAAATGTAACAATATGTTCACCAACGGAAACCCGGGCCTTCCCGGGATCACCCGGCGCTCATGAATTCCTCCCGGAAATACCCGGATCACTCATTATCAAAACCTTAACCAGATCAACATTCTCCGGCCGGACTCCTCTCCGGCAACAAGGTTTTCCAGGTGACGAAACCGTTCATACCCCGCGATTCAACGGGCGGTAACATCGGGCAAAGGGATTCTCCCGGTCCGCGGGCTTTCCCAAGCCAACATATCCGTCATCATGATCAAAACACACCACGCTCATCTGCTCGGCGCCACATTGGCCGGGCTTTTCTCCAGCCAAGCCCAGGCCCAGGTTTCCTATCAACACTATCGCTTCGAGCCCGTCGCCCTCTACGCGGGCGGCGGCACCATCCAGCTCTCCGAGTTCGCCTTCTCGAACAACGAAACCCGGCTCAACCTGATCGCGGCAAACCCGGAGTTGGAAACTCCTCCGGCAAACGGCCAGAACGGCACCTCCATCGACACCGTGCCCGTGGTCGTCACCGGCGGCTCCCGCCCCGTCACCGACAACGAAGGCGCGCTGAAAATCATCGACGGATCCCTGGGCACCAAGTGGCTCTCCGGCATCTCCGGAGGGGAATTTGACTCCCGCTTCCTTCACTTTGATTTCGCAGCTCCAACCCCGGTCGACTCCTACACCTTTGCCACCGGGGGGGACACCGCCACCTTCCCCAACCGCAACCCGGTCAGTTGGAACATGTGGGGCCGCAACTCCGAAGAAGAAGAATGGATTCTCATCGACCGGGTGATCAACCACCCTTCCATTCCAACCAATTCCACCTTCCAGCAGGACTTTCCCCTCACCGGGCACTTCCCTCCGGAGGCACCCGTTTTCACACTCTCCCATGGTGCGGAGGTCATCATCCGCGATGGCGGCACAACGGCTTTCGATTGGTATGTGATCGACGACATTCTCGGAGAACCGGATTCCCTCACGATCGATCCGCCCATAGGCGCACCGAATCTCGAAGTCGCCGAATTCTTCCACCCCGTCACCCCGCCCGCGGGCGCGGATACGGTTTACACTCTCACCGCCACCAAAAACGGGCTCTCCTCGTCCACGGAACTCACCGTCCGCTCGGTGGCCGGTGGCACCGCGAATCATCAATTCTACCGTTTCACTCCGGTGGCCGCACGGCGCAATCTGGACGGCTACCAGCTCTCCGAATTCGCTTTTTTCCATAACAACGAGGAGTTGAACCTGCTGGCCGTCAACAATCCCGGCCAATTTCTGGGCAGCACGGGCACGGAGGACAATCTGCGGTTTGTCGTAGTCACCAACCCCGGTGGCTCCGTCCCCGCGGACGCCCCGGAAGGAGCCGTGCAACTTGTGGATGGAAACACCGCCACCAAGTTCCTTGATCGCCGCAGCCAGCCCGTGATCTTCGGATTCGAGGAGCCCGTGGCCATCGATTCCTACCGCTTCACAACGGCCAACGACAACGAATCCCGCGACCCGGTCCGCTGGACGCTCGAAGGCAGCGATGACGGGGAGACATGGACGCTGATCGACAACGTCACCGCGTTCCCCTACCCCACCACCGACCATCGTCACGAGCATAGCCAGATTTTTCCGCTGCCGGGGCCATCCCTGAAGGAAGAGATCCACCACATTCCCGTTTTCCACTGGAACGGTGAATTGAGCCAGAACTACGCCATCGCCTACAACTGGTCTCCCGGCAGCACGCCGGACACCGGCGACGAAGTCATCATCACGGAAGGAGCCGCCGTCCATGGCGGAAACCTCGAACGATTGGGCAAAACCACCCTCTCCGGCGAGGGAGCCCTCACGGTCAACGGGCGCCTGCTCAATCGTGGGGAATTCTCCATCGAGGGAGGAACCCTGACTCAGAACGGCGAGTACTTCATCGCCGGAATCAATTTGCCGGGAACCATCCGCCACAGCGCGGGAACCGTGAACTCCACCCACAGCCGCGGCTGGTTCCTCTCCGACAACGCCGTCGCAAGCGGCTCCCGGTATCTGCTCTCGGGCACCGGAATTCTCAACGTCACATCCACCGGAAACGGCAACACCGGTCCGGGAATCGGCGGCACCCTCCTCCACAACGTCCATCTCGGAAAAGCGGGAACCGACGACGTCCTCGAAATCAGCGGCGGGCAGGCGAACTTCACCAGCACCAACAACAACTTCGTGCTGCTCTCCCGCACCGCCACCATGCGGATCTCGGGCGGTGAATCCCTGTTCAGGGACTACACCGGGTTCATCGTCGGCTTTGAAGGCGCGGGCGGCAATCTTCTCGAAATTTCCGGAGGTTCCGTATCTCTCACGGGCACCCCGTTGATCGTCGGTTCCACTTCCAGCGGCTCCGTTGTTTTGTCCGGAGGACACCTCACCCTGGACGGAACGGTGAGCCTCGGCCAAAGCAACGCGGACGGCGTTTTCACCATCAGCGGCGGCACCCTCACCGCCGCCGACATCGTTTCCGGACCCCGTGGAGCCCTCCACTTCCAGGGAGGGGAAATCCTCCTCGCCGGCGACCGCCGCTCCATCCTCGAAGCGTCCTGGTTCCATGCCGCGGAGGGAACATCCGCCCTCTATATTCCGGGCGAAGACCAGACCATCATCTCGGTGGGAGATGTTTCGGAAACCCCCTTCTCCATCTGGGCCGCGAACTCCGGACTCCCGGAAGACAAGCGGGGCCCCGGGGACGATCCGGACCGGGATGGAATCCCCAACATCCTCGAATTCGCCCTCGCCGGGCTGCCCGATGACGGCTCTTCCCCCGGCACCTCCTCCGCCATCCCCACGGAAGGCGGAATGGTTCTGACCATCGCCGTGAGAAACAACGCCTCCTTCGCCCCCGACAGCGGCCGCCTCGCCGCCATCGTCGATGGCATCCGCTATGAGGTGCAAGGCTCCCTGGACCTCGCAACCTGGGATGCCGGGGTCGAAGCCCTCGACACCGTGGTCCCCGGCGATCTTTCCGAACCCGGAGAAGGCTGGGAACTCCGCAGCTTCCGCCTCACCGGAGATCACACGCAGGGCTTCCTGCGCGTGCAGGTCACCGAAGTCCCCTGACGTCCCATTGGCCGCAGGCCGCGTCCGGTGCATCCGGGCGCGGCCTTTTTTCTATCCGGCGATCGCCGCCCGCAGCTTTGCATACGCGGCCTCGTCCAGCGGCGTGGAATGCCGGTCGAGAATCGCCCGCAACGCCTCCTTCCTCTCCCGCGTGTCCGTCCCGCGGCGCTCCGCCTCCGCGACGAATTCCGGGATGATCTCCCCCAGCAGTTCCAGGTGCAGCCGGTCGTTGCTTGTTTTCTCCGGATCGTCCCGATGATGCCAGGCATGCAGTTTTCCGATGAAAAGCGACAGGGGATCGAGCAGAGGAATGCCCTCGATCATCACCCCGAAACCATACGGCCTGTCCGGGCCGTCATCGACCCACGGCAGGGCCTCCAGGACTTCGACATTTGTTTTCCGCCCATCCTTCAGATCAATGGGGGCCACATAGTTTTTCCCCAGACCGGGCGGCTCTTTTCTTGTCACGGCAACGAATCCGTTGATCCGCGCTCCCTCTCTCTTGAGCGCCTGAATCACCGCTTTCGCCGCCAGCCGGGTTCCGCGAAGGTCGATGTCCTTGCTGTACATCGGCTCGTTCCCGCCAATTCCGAAGGCAGCGGCCCAAGCCCCCACCGCCAGGCCGCCGACAAGCACGAATTCTCCGCCCGCATCAGCCGCCACCTCGCGCAGTGAGCCCGCGAAATCAACTAAAGTGACGATTCGCTCCATACGTGGATCGGAACTTTTTTCGTGACCGGCTTCCTGTCGCGAGCCGAGGACCAGTCGATCTCCAGCGGCCCCGCCTCCCGCAGCCGCCGCATTTCCTCCCGCGCCTCCGGCGAATTCCGCCACTCCACCCGCGCCCTGGCCTCAAGCGCGATCAACTCCCGGTGCAGCTCGCTGCCCCATTCAGTTTCGATCACTTCGATGCCATCCATCCCCGGCAAGCTATCACAACCCTCCGCTCGCGGGAACTTTTTGTTCGCGGAAGAAAAAGTGGTGCGGGCATTCCGCCAAAAGTGTTCCGGGAATGATTCCAACTCGTGAGCCCGTGCTTCAAGGGTTGGGCGGATGGGCCGCCCCGCGTCTTCCGGAAGGTAGGGCGAGACCGCCGGGCGCGCCGTGACTCTCTCTCCGCGGCGGGTGGGGCTTCCATCGGCGGGGAAGCGGGAATGGTTGGGGCGTGATCCATGGCGGATCGGGAAAAAGTGGGACGGCCCGGCGGTCCGTCCCTACCGGAAAACCCCCGGCGTTGCCGCCGCGATTCCCGGAACACTTTTGGCATTCCGCCCGCCGCCGGATCCTCTTTTTTAGAGCCCGTTTGGGACCTTGGGAAAGGGGAACACGCGAGGGCGCGTGTGCTCCCCGTGATCCGGACACAAAGGTTGCCCGGCACGGCGGCAGCGGATACGAATGCCGAAGATGCCGAACCGCTTCTACAATGCCTTCGACACCGGGCGCTTCTCCGGCACGGAAAGCGCCGGGGATTACCGCACGGCGTTCCAGCTCGACCGCGACCGCGTCTTGCACACGCCCACGTTCCGGCGCTTGCAGAACAAGACGCAGGTTTTCTGGAGCGGGGAATACGATTTCTACCGGACGCGGCTGACCCACTCGCTGGAAGTCGCGCAGATCGGAAAATCGATCTGTTACTGGCTCAAAAGCCGGGCGGACGGGCCGCTGGAGCCGGACTTTTGCATCGATCCGGATCTGGTGGAAGCCATCTGCCTTTCCCACGATCTCGGGCATCCTCCATTCGGCCACGCCGGGGAGCGGACGCTCAACCACCTGATGCGCGGCCACGGCGGTTTCGAGGGAAACGCACAAACGCTCCGTCTGCTCACCGAACGGATTTTTTCCGCCACCAGAAAAGGCATGGACCCCACCCGCGCCTTTCTGGACGGAGTGCTCAAATACAAATCCCTCTGGAGCGAACTCGCCTCACCGGAAGACGGCCCGCCGGAAAACCACTTCATCTACGATTCGCAGCACATCTTTCTCGATTGGGCGATGGGCGGAAACGACTTTCCTCCGGAACTCACCCCCGGCGAGACGCGCGATCATTTCAAATCCATCGAATGCCAGATCATGGATTGGGCGGATGACACCGCGTATTCCCTCAACGACCTTTCCGACAGCGCCCGCGCCGGGTTTCTCAACATCGAGAAAATCGAGGCATGGGCGGAAAAAACCTCCCACCCCACCGGCGAAGGAACTCCGCTGGGAGATCTGGTCAAAGCCATCCGCGCCCGCAGGGTGGACCCCTTCGTGGGGAAACGGATCGGCAGATACATCAAGTCCACCCATCTCGAAATCGACACGAATTTTCTCAGCGGTACGACCAACCGCTACAAATTCCGTCTCACCATCGATCCGGATTCCCTGGCCGAATCGCAAATTTTCAAACGCCTCGCTTTCGAGGTCGTCTTCCTCTCCCCCCAGCTCAAGCAGCTCGAACACAAAGGCAGCCGCATGCTCCGGCAGCTTTGGGAAGTGCTCGGGCAACGCTACATCTCCGGCGAAAAGATCGACGGGCAGGACTTCCAGCTTCTCCCCGCCGACACCGCGGCGGAGATCGCCGCCGAACCGGCCCCCAACGGCCGCGCCCGCCTCGTCTGCGATTTCCTCGCCGGCATGACCGACGGCTACGCGGCGCGCACCTACAAGCGCTTGTTCTCCCCGGATTTCGGATCGATCGGGGATCTGGTGGGGTGAGCCGGAACGGAGCGCCGGGACTCAACATGCATTCCCCTCTTGTCGCAAACCGCCATGGTTATGGTCTTTCCTCCCCGGCATGCCCCTTGCCGGGAATGCTGCACCCGGGCATCCCGCTTTCATCGAACCCGGCCGGACTTCACCCATCATTCCTGCTGGTGTGTTGACGCTTCCCCCCGTGCGGTTGTTCATTCGCGCACGCCCATGCCCTCTCCCCCATCCGAATCGAAACCGCTGGTGATGCCTCCCGAGGAGGCGCTCCAAAAGTATTTCGGTTTCTCCGGATTTCTCGACGGCCAGGAAGAGGTGATCCGGGAAATCGTTTCCGGGCGCGACGGCCTGGTGGTGATGCCCACCGGCGGCGGGAAATCGCTTTGCTATCAGATCCCCGCGCTTTGTTTCAGCGGGGTGACGCTGGTGATCTCCCCGCTCATCGCGCTGATGAAAGACCAGGTGGACGCGCTCGCGGCACGCGGCATCGCCGCCACGGTGATCAATTCCACCCTTTCCTGGCCGGAACAAAAGGAGCGGCTGGATGGCATGCGGCAGGGTCGCTGGAAGCTCGTGTACGTGGCGCCGGAACGATTCCGCGCGGAGAGTTTTCTCAATGCAATCCGGGATGTGGAGATTTCCCTCTTCGCCGTGGACGAGGCGCACTGCCTCAGCCAGTGGGGGCACGATTTCCGGCCGGATTACCTCCGGCTTGGCAAGGCGCTGGAAAAGATCGGCAACCCCCAGTGCGTCGCCCTCACCGCGACCGCCACGCCGATCGTCCGCAACGACATCCGCACCGTGCTGACACTGCGGGAGCCCTTCGAGCGCGTGAGCGGATTCGCCCGGCCGAATCTCGCGCTCACCATCACCCCGGTCGAAAAAGCCGCGCAAAAGGACGAGCGAATCCGCGCCATCGTATCCGCGCACCGTACCGGCATCATCTACTGCGCCACCCGTAAGAAGGTGGAATCCGTCGCCGAAACCCTGGCGAGCTGGGGAGTAAAATGCGCGGCCTATCACGGCGGCATGAGCGATCAGGAACGGGACCGCGCGCAGGAAATTTTCATCCGGCGCGAGGTGGATGTCGCCGTGGCCACCAATGCCTTCGGCATGGGGATCGACCGCGCGGACGTGCGCTTCGTGATCCACTACGAAATCCCCGGCAGCGTGGAGGCCTACTATCAGGAAGCCGGGCGGGCCGGACGGGACGGCGAGGGAGCGGTTTGCGAACTCCTCTTCAACTACGCCGATACCCGTACCCAGGAGTTTTTCATCGACGGCGCGAACCCGACGGCGGGAATCATCCGCTCGGTCTATCAATACCTCCTCAACGACGCTGACGGAGACTACGAGGTTCATCGTACCTTGGATGAAATCACCGAAGGCGCCGATGTGAAAAATTCGATGGCAACCGGCAACTCCCTGTCGGCTCTCGCCCGCGCCGGCTACATCGAGCGGTTCGACATTCCCGGCCGCAGAATGCGCGGCACCCGCCTGCTCAAGCCCGGCACCCTCACATCGCAGCTCCGCCTGGATGAGGCGGCCATCGAGGAAAAAGACCGCCGCGACCGCGAGAAGCTGAAAGCCATGGTGGAGATGTGCTACGCCAGAACCTGCCGCCAGCAGTGGATTCTCATGTATTTCGGAGAGGACGGCGGCGGAGTCTGCGGTTCGTGCGACATTTGCCGCGAAGACGGCGCGGGAGACCTTCGCGCGCCGGATGCGGAAGAGACGATCGTGGTCCGGAAAGCACTGAGCGGAGTTGCGAGAATGTCCCGCCGCACCTCCCGCGGCTGGGAGGCCCGCTACGGACGCGCGAAAATCGTCCAGATGCTGGCGGGAAGCCGCTCGCAGGAAATTCTTTCCTCGGGACTGGATCGCCTGAGCACCTACGGAATCCTGCGGGAGAAAGGCACGGGATACCTGAATGCGCTGATGCGCTCCATGATGGACGCCGGATTGGTCATCACCGTGACCGGCGAATTTCCCCTGATCACCCTCACCACCTTCGGCGAGCGGGTGATGCGCGGCGAGACTTCCTTCCAGCTCGTCTGGCCGGAAAGCGATGCCGCGAAGGAAATTTCCTCCCTCGCGGACAAAGGTTTCGACGGACAGCTTTACTCGATGCTCCGGGACTTGCGTTCCCGCATCGCCAAGCGCGAGAACACCCCGCTTTACACGGTCTTCGGAAACAAAACCCTGGAAGCCCTCGCTCGATACCAGCCCTCGACTACCCAGGAAGCGATGGATCTCCCCGGGGTGGGCGCCGTGAAAGCCCAGCGCTATCTGAAACCCTTCCTCGAAGCCATCAAGGTTTGGCAGACTTCGCGGCATTCGTAGCGGCCCGCAACAACCCTGAGTCTCCGCTTGCCTGGCCGTCCCGGAGTGATAGGAATCGTGCCATCGCAATGGGACGATCCAATGGCCGGATTTCACCCGATGCTTCCTCATTCACCAACCCCAACCCCCCCTATGAAAATCACCACCTGTCTGACCGTCGCATTCGCCTCCGCATGGTTCTCCCTGCCGCTCCCGGCCAAGGATGCCGAGGGTGCGAAGGATCATCCGATGCTCAAACGCATGGAAAACTCGGAAATCATCTGGTCCAGAGTCACGAAGTTCGACGAATACACCATCCCCATGGAACGGGTGGAGTTCGATTACGAAAAGCAGGAGTTCAAGAAAAACAAATCCGTGAGCCTCGAAGGAGCCCGCACGGTCCTCTACTACAAACTGCCCGGTGAAACCTCCACCCTTGAAGCGGTGAAACAATACGAAGCGGATCTCCAGCCCGCCGGTTTTGAAACCCTCTTCACCGCCGCGAACGACAAGCTCGACGACGGCTACAACCGCTTCGTCATGCAAACCTTCCCCAAAGAAGCGTCCGCGCCCGGATTGGAATACCTTCACGGCTTCAATCACAAGGAACAGCGCTTCATGGCCCTCAAGGGCAAAGGCAAGGAAGGCAACGATGTCCATATCACGCTCTACGCCTTCGTTCTGGAAGACGTGAGCACGGGCTTTGACGCGCTCAAGGAAGCCCACAACCTCGAAAACGGGCAAACGATCGTCCGCGTCGATGTGCTCGAAACCAAGGCGATGGAAGCCCGCATGGTCGTGGTCAAGGCGGCGGAAATCACCGACAGCATCGACAAAACCGGCCGCATCGCGATTTACGGCATCCTCTTCGATACCGACAAGGCGGACCTGAAACCCGAGTCCGCGGACTCCCTCGCCGAAATGGCGGCGGCGATCAAAAGTGGTGCCGGAAAAAAATTCCTCATCGTCGGCCATACCGATAGCGTTGGCGATTATGCGCACAACCAAAGCCTCTCCCAAAAGCGCGCCGCCGCCGTGACCGCGGAACTCTCCGGCAAATACGGAGTGCCCGCCGCCAGCATGATCCCCGTCGGAGTCGGCATGGCGGCTCCCGTGGCATCGAACTCCGATGAAGCCGGTCGCGGCAAAAACCGCCGCGTGGAGATCGTGGGAATGTGATCGACCGAAAGCGATCCTTTCACCCCTAGTTGAATGGAGTCGGCAGACACGACAAGGCTCCGCTCATCGGTTTTTCCCCGAAGACCGGTCCCGGACCATGTTACACGATTTTCGGAAACAAAACCCTGGAAGCCCTCGCCCGATACCAGCCCTCGACCACCCAGGAAGCAATGGATCTCCCCGGGGTGGGCGCCGTGAAAGCCCAGCGTTATCTGAAACCCTTCCTCGAAGCCATCACTGTTTGGCAGACTTCGCAGCGTTCGTAGCGGGAAACCAGGAAGCGGCCCGGCGCTTGAAAGAGCTTGATGCGAGGCTCGGAATATCATGAACTGAGCATGGAACCATGAGAGCAGACGATCATGAAATCCGAACACCACCTGCCATTGAAATCATCCACGCCGTCGCGCCCGACTGTTCGATTGCTGGGACCGAACCCGCTGAGACCCCGCCGACGAAGCGAAATGAACACGCATCCGGCTGGTCGAGGGCATTGACATATGAATAAAATAGTCCGGAAGATTAAAGGCCGTTACATGCCTCTTGCAGTTCTCTCTTTATTGGTCGTTGCGGCTGTGTTTGTTTGCGCCAAATTAGCATCCAGCGATGATGAGAAATCCAACCAAGTTGACAATCAGGCCGATGTTAGCTCGCCGCGGAAGAGCGAACGTAGCGGTCCACGTGAACGCCATTCACGGGATGTAAATCAAGTAGCTGGAATCGATCGGGAGAATGGCATTCGATCGGATAGCAAGTCAATGAATAAAAAACTGCTCGGCTATAACTGGGATTCTCTGACAAGCGAGGATTTCACGGCCTTATGGCACGAGATTGAAGAACTCGAAATATCGAGCAAAGACAAGATGTCCTTTTTCCGACACGTTGTGCGAAAAGGTTGCGAAATGGGATTCACAGACTTGGCCTTCGAAAAGGTATATGAATGTTTCGGCCCCGGTTCCGTGAGGGAACGCTTTATAATATCAATATTCTCAACCTCGGATATCGCTCCTGGAGAGGTAATGAGCGTGATTGAAGAGCTGCACACGCCCGGCGAGAAAAATGCAGCACTGAGGGGCCTGGAAACGAGGATTGCCGAGAACTTCAGCAATTCGGAAATCCAACTGCTACTGAAGCAAAAACCTACCAAAGCCGTTATCGATACGATAGCCGCCGGTGTTGGCAGGAATCTGGCAGATCCTTCGGTTCTTGATGATGCGGATTACCTTGGCAAGCTCGATCAATTCCATGACAATCTTGATTATTTTCCGGTCGACACAAAGACAGCGGTATTCTCCGAAGTAATTCAAAGATCGATATCGCGTCGCGATGCCCAAAATGTATGGATTCACCTCAACGCGAACGGGATTTGGGAAAGTTCCATTTTGAATCGGGATGCCAAATCGAGAATTGTTGCAGAAATGGTCAAGGGTGACAACGCTCCAGAGTCCATAAATTTGTTTGTTGGCTCTTCCAGCCATGACGATTATCGGGAATCGCTGAGATTGCTGAGTGCGAGGGATATGAAGTTGGTTGAGGCTTGGTATGCCGAACATGGAGATGACCTTCCGGATCAATATCATGCGATTTACATGGATGTCTTAAAAGCTTCATCAGCTGCATCCGATCGATAAGCGCGCCGGGATCGGCCCCAACCAACGAACATTGATGCCGACTGATTGACCGTGAATGGGGACGTTTCTCGCGGATTCACTGCACACGCTGGGATCGCCGTGAATTCCCGGGGAAATGATTCCAGCCGATGCGCCCGGCGGCCGCACCCTGCCTTTGAAAAGAAAAAGGGAGCGCGAGCTGCATGCCCGCGCTCCCTTGCTCATGATGGAATCAATGCAGATGCAGCTCGAAGCGTTCCGTCACCGGCTTGGCATCGGCGTCCGTTTTGATCACGAGGATCATCTGCACGTGCGCGCCCGGCGGCAGGGCTTGATCGGAGATGAGGACGTTTCCGTCATCCCCCTCCCCCTTCGCGAAAGTGAGTTTCACCGGGGCGGCTCTCTCTCCGGCGATTCCTGTGATCGTTTGGTTCTCCAGCGCGGCGGGTTTGGATTCCGCATCGAGGAAAACGATGCGCGCCTTGCGTTCCTCATCCACGGCCACCTCGAAGGTGAAGCCCCCTTTGGATTCAACAAGTTGGCCGCCGTTGGGGCCTTTCTTGTGGTGATCGTCATGATCGTGGTCATGACCGGCGTGTTCTTCCTTCGACTCCTTTTCGTGATCGTGCCCCTCATGGGCAAAGGCAAGCGGGGTTCCAAGCAATGCGAGCGGAATCAGCAGTTTCAGTTTCATGGTTTTATCGGTGTTCGGGTTGATGTGGTATGGGACGGGGAGTGGGTTGGCTTCATTCAGTGGGCGGCCGGAGCGTTCCGCGCCAGCGCTCCCAATGCGGCCTTTCTTCCGAAAAGCCGGAAGACGGCGGGAGTCACCGCGAAATCCAGCAGGGTGGAGGTGACCAGCCCGCCGACGATGCAGATCGCCACCGGGCTGATGATCTCCTTTCCGGGATCCCCGCGGGAAATCACGAAGGGGATGAGCGCGATGCCCGTGGACAGCGCCGTCATCGTGACGGGCACCAGGCGCTCCAGCGTTCCGCGCTCGATCATTGCGTAGGTGAAGCTCTCGCCCTCGTGCTTCATCAGGTGGAGGTAGTGGGAAATCATCAGGATTCCGTTGCGCGACGCCACCCCTCCCACGGCAATGAAACCGACGAGCGTGGCGATGCTGATGTTTCCCACCAGCAGCCACGTGAGCCCCAGACTGCCCATGAGAGCGAGCGGCAGGTTCAACAACACCTGCATCGCGAGCATCAAACTCCGGAAGTACGACCAAAGCAGTACCACGATGACGGCGAGAATTCCCGCGAAAAGAATCGCGATCCGCCGCGCCGCGGCCTGCTCCGCCTGAAACTCTCCCTCGTAGCTGATGAAAACCCCTTCGGGAAACCGGATTTCCTCCTCCACCTTTTCCTGAAGCTGCCTCACCAGCTCCCCCGCGTCACGCCGGGTCGGCGTAATGGAGACCACGTAGCGCCTCTGCGTGTTCTCGCGGTGAACGGCGCTCGGGCCCGATGCCTCCCTCACGTCGGCCACCAGCTTCAGCGGGATGTTCCGGCCGGTCTTGGTATGGATCGGCAGCTCCCGGATGATTTCAGGCTCGCTGCGCCATTCCTCCGGCAGCCGGATGGCCAGATCGATGGTGCGCTGGTTTTCCCTGAGCCGGGCGACGGTCGCGCCGCCAAGCAGCGTGGCGAGTTCCGAGTTCAACTCCCCGGGGGAAACGCCGTGGGCGAGCGCCCGCTCGCGGTCCAGCTCGATGCGGAGCTGGGGAATCTCCGCCTGCAAATCGAGCTTCGCATCCTCCAGGCCGGGAATGGTTTTCGCGATGTCCCGCACCCTCGTGCCGATGCCGGTGATCACGTTCAGGTCCGGCCCGAAGACCTTCACCGCCACCGGCGCGGTCACACCGCTCAGCAGGTGGCTGATGCGGTGGGAAAGCGGACCGGAAAGCACGCTGAACGTGCCGGGCACGGTGCGCACCCGTTCGCGGATGTCGTCGAGGATCTCCTTGTTGCTCCGTCCGCCGGATTCCTTGTTGAAGTCGATGTCGAACTCCACGTTGGAAAGCGGCACGATGTGGTCGCTCCGTTCCGCGCGACCGATGCGGCGGCCGATGTGGTTCACTTCCGGCACCTGCCGGATCTCGTTTTCCACCGCTTGGGCGAGGTTATCCATTTCCGCCAGCGAGGTTCCGGGCGCGGCGCCGGTGGTGACGATCACCGTTTCCTCGTGGAACGCGGGCAGGAAATCCCTGCTCATCATCGGATAGAGGATCAACGCCAGCGCCAGAAGGCAGGAAACGGCGGAAAGAACGATGACCGGCTGTTTCAGGCTCAGGCGCAGCACGCTTTTCTTCAGCGTCCATTTCAACCCGCGGACAAACCAGCCGTCCGCATGCGAAGCGGATTGCGCTCCCGGTTTCACCTTCAGCAGAAACGAGCAAAGTACGGGAATTGCAGTAAGTGAAACGACGAACGACGCCGTCATGCTGACGATGGTGGCGATCGCGATGGGGCCGAAAAGCCGTCCCTCCACCCCGGTGAGCCCCAGCAGGGGCACGAAGACCAGAACGATGAGCACCGTGGCGTAGAGGATGGAATTTCTCACCTCCCCGGACGCGCGGGCGATGACTTCCAGCTTCCCCAGAGGCTCGCCCTGCGCGGCGTTTTCCTTCAAGCGCCGGAAGACGTTTTCCACGTCCACGATGGCGTCGTCCAACACCAGCCCGATGGCCACCGCGAGGCCGCCCAGCGTCATGCTGTTCACGCTGAGCCCGAACCATTGGAAGGTCAGCAGCGTGATTGCGAAGCTCAGCGGAATCGCCGTGAGGGTGATGAAGGTGGTTCGCAGGCTGAGCAGGAAGAGCAGCAGCACGAGGGTCGCCATGACGGCTCCCTCGACGATGGCGTTGGACAGGTTTCCCATCGCTCCATCGATGAAATCCCGCTGGCGGAAGAGCACCGTCGCCTCCACTCCTTCCGGCAGCGAAGGGCGCAGTTCGGCGATCGCCGCCTCGATCCGCTCCGTCAGGGTGATGGTGTCGAAACCGGGTGCCTTCGTGACAGCCATGATCACGCCCGGAACTCCGTTCACGCTGGCATCGCCGCGCATCGGCTCGGTGCCCCACACGACGCCCGCCACCTCGGAAATGGCGATGGGCCGCCCGTTGGTCACCTTGACCACCGTCCGCCCGATGTCCTCGAGTTCCACGGTCATCGCGAGATTGCGGACCATGATTTCCTGAGCCCCTTTGTCGATGAAACCGCCCGTGGAATTCGTGGCCGCCTCGGCGACCGCCTGTTCCAGTTCCTCGATGGAAACTCCGTTCGCCTGCATGCGCCACGGATCGGGCTGGACCTGTGCCTGTTTCACCCCGCCGCCCATGCTCAGCACTTCGGCGACTCCCGGGATGGATTGGAGGCGCATGCGGATCGTCC
>CAZVSA010000058.1:0-16711 GCA_964629955.1 uncultured Luteolibacter sp. | reverse complement strand
CTGGCCATTGACAGCCTCCGGATCGCCAACGGCCGTGGCAGCGACCTCAAGTTCGGAGCGATCACCGCCCATGCCACGATCATTCCCGAACCCGCTCCGTGATTTTCAGGGCATTGCAATACGAAAAAGGGAGCGCGGGCGTCCCGCCAAAAGCGGAGGCAACGCCGGAGGCGGGTTTCACCGGTAGGGACGGACCGCCGGGCCGTCCGACTTTTTCCCGATTGGTATGGCATCCATCCCGGTCCTTCCACTTTCTCCGCCAAATACAGCTCCACCTGCTGCGGAGAGAGAGTCACGGCGCGCCCGGCGGTCTCGCCCTACCTGCCGGAAGACGCGGGGCGGCCCATCCGCCCTGCCCTGTGTTTCTCCCGCCGGAATTCCACTCCGCTCGAAAGCAGTCAGTTGTCGAGAGGGTTCTTCTCTCCGCCGCCAGGCTCGAAGTCCGCAATCAACACCTGGGACAGTTCACGCCAGGTTTTCCGGTAAAGCTTGCCCTTCCATTCATACTCGACGGTCAATTCCTTGGGCCAGCCGGGATTTGGATCGGTGCCCAACCAGGCCGGATTCGCCAGGAAACCGCGACCCTCCTCCACCAGTTCGCGCAACCGCTCCGTCACATCGGCATCCTTGCCACGGATGCCGTAGGTGGCCTTGACGATCTTCAGCACCTGTTCCCGGGTTTCCGCCCCACTTAAGCGGGCCAACCATGTGTTGAGATCCGCCGCCCTCTCCAGATAGGACTCCAATTCACGGAGGACCACCGGAGGAAGCCCTTCCTTCCGCGACAACTCCCGGATCTTCGCGAGGTAGGCCGTGTGAATCGGCCGCACCTTTGCCAGAAATTCGCCATCGAATGATTTCTGCCTTTCCGAGCAGCGCTCCAGAATGTTCCGCATCTGCCCGGAAAGCTCCACCCTGTGCACGGGCCGGATGATTTCCGGCACCCGATGATCCACGATCAACGCCTTGAGGCGCTCCACTTCCGGACGCCAGCGGTTCGATTCGTTCGTGCTCATCGTCCGCAGCCAGGTGTCCAGCGCCCATGTGCAATCCCGGGCATTTTCGGAAAGCTGTTTTTCCAGCTCCGCATCCAGCGAGGCCAGCAGGGCTTTTGCCTTTGTTTCCAGCTCCAACCGCGATTCCCGGATCTCCGCCAGTTCCTCGCTGTGCAAACCCGCATTCCACTCGATGATGAATCCATCCGCCGGCAGCGACGAAGGCCGCGCCATCCACCCCTCGCCCGGCACCAGAACCGCCGCGTCCTCCCCGCCGTCGGTGGAACCGCTCTCCGCCCACCATTCCTCATTCCATTCCTCTCCGGAGGCCCACTCCCATCCCCCGGCAGTCCGGAGCGCGCCGATCCAAAACACCCCGCCGGAGTCATCCAACATTTCATCCAAAAACGCCGCTTTCTTCCGCTCCGGCAGCGATGCCAGAGACCCACCGGCCAGCTCCGCCAGCCTTGCGGCCTCCTTCGCATCCACCGGCCACGGCAGCACCAGGAAATGACTGCTCCCGTATTCCACCGCCCCCGGAGGAACCGCCGGAACGGCCCCGATGGCCGCCTGCCCCGCATCCTCCAGCAACTCCTCCAATCCCGGCCCCTTTTCCGTTCCCCACTCGATCACAAACGGCAGGCGCTCCCCGCCATCCAGCGACACGATCGAACGATCCGGCTCACGGGCAAGAAACCCGCCCGTTCCCTTCACCGTCTCCGCCATGTCCCACTTCGAGCCGTCCAGGCGCTTCCATCCGGTGTCCGCGCCGCCATATCCCCCCTGCCAGATCCTCCCGGAGAACCCCCGGAACTCCAGCCGTGGCTCCGAGGAAAGACCGCCTCCGTGCCGCTCCGCGAAAATCGCCGCCTCATACCAGGTCAACGGCTTTTCCACGAGAAGAAACCAGCGATCCAAATGCTCGAATGTTCCTTCCGGAAATTCGCTTCTTTCTCCCGCGAGCAACGAAACGCGCAACCGCTCCAACGTCTCCTCCACCGTCTCCTTCGCGATTTTTCCCTCCGGTCCCGGCGGGTTTTCCATCAATGCCATCGGATCACCGGCGGGCGCCACCGCTTCCGGCGGCGTCTTCGCCTCCTCTCCCCGATTGCCCGTTGCCATCGCCGTTTCGGACGAAGGTGGCCGCGCATCGCGTTCGATCAATTCCTTCTGGACGCGGGTGAACTGCCAGGTCCAGCGGATCATTACCAGCAACACCGCGATCACCACCAGGTTCCGCAGCAGGATCCAGTTGAAACCCACCCGGACCTGCCGTTTGACCGGAGCGGGAGCTTCCACCGGCTGCGACTCCCTCGCGGGGGCGGCCACCGGAGCGGGCCCCTTGAGCCAGCGCTCCAGACGGCCCGACATCTCCTTCGCGCTGGAAAAACGCGCCGCGGGATCCGCTGCCATCGCCTTCAGGCAAATTTCGTCCAATTCCGGATCGCATCCACAGAGCCTGGACGGTGCGACCGGATCAGCCCCTGGCAACCCGCCGGTGAGCAGTTCGTAAAGCAACACGCCCACCGCATACAAATCGGACCGGTGGTCCGCATGTTCCGGCCGTTCCACCACCTCCGGCGCCATGTAGCCCGGCGTTCCCATGATCAAACCGGGAGAGTCCGGTCCGGCAGGCCGCGCGAGCCCGAAATCCCCGACCTTGGGCTCCGCCTTCGGGGTGAGCAGGATGTTCGCCGGTTTGATGTCGCGGTGGATGATTCCGTTTTCGTGCGCGTGTTGCAGCCCGGCGCACACGCCGAGAATGATCTCCACCGCCTGCCGCGGCTCGATCTTCGATTGATAGGCGGAATGGAACAGCGACTTCCCGTGAACGTATTCCATCACCATGAACAGCATGCCGTCCACATTTCCGGAATCGTAAACGCCTATCAGGTTCGGATGGTTCAGCCGCGCCATCGCCCGGGCTTCCTGGGCGAACGATTGCCGGAACTCCGGATCCTCCCCTAGCTCGCGGGGCAGGACCTTGATCGCGACATTCCTGTCCAGGCTGCGCTGCCGCGCCTTGTAAACCGCGCCCATCCCCCCCGCCGCGATCAACGCCTCGAAATCATACCCCGGCAGAAGATCCGCCAATTGGGACAAATCCGGGGCGTTGAAGGAAGGCGCGCTCATGAGAAAAGAGGTCGGAAAATCCCGTTCATCGCGTTCCTGGTGAAAATCAAGCGATCCGGAAGCCCCGGAGATCGCCACAACCGGCAAGCATGATCAAGACCAAACCCATGGAGCTCCGTTCCAGATTGCTCCGGCCCCGTTGACCGCCCGTGGAAACGCTTGGTACCGGCAAAAAACCACCGATGATCCCCCGGATTGAAACCGACTCCGTTCATGGAACCCTCCATCCCGGAATGCCCTTATTTGCCAAGCGCCGGAGAAACGCTCGGGCCATGGGTGACACGGCGCCACGGCAAAGACAAAACGGATGTTTTCTATCAGGATGCGCTTCGCTACGCCCAATGGTTCTGGCTCCGCGGCAAACCCGCGCAGGCGATCCTGCAACTCAACAAGGCATGGATGGCCGATCTCCGGCACGCGCCGGAAACTCCCCCTCCCTATCAGGCGTTGACGTGGATCATGCATCAGGCCGCATCCGGAAACAGGGGCTTCATGGGCAATCCCGTCCGGCATTTCCAGCACCTCGCCAGCCGGATGGGCGGCCCCCGGGCAATGATCCGTTCCTGGCGCGCGTGGTTCTGCCACCATCTCGCGAAAAACACCCTGGGAGCCGGATATGCCCGTGATGGAGTCCAGATCATCAGGGAAGGGCTCTGGATTCCCGGGCCGGAGCGGGCTTTGCACATGATCCGGACCCACGGCTGGCCGGGGGAAGCGGAGGAAGCGGAAAGAACGCTGCGGGCGCTCCCGCCCCCGCGGCCTCCCGGAAACGGTTGATCGCCGGAACAATTTGATTTCCCGGAATCGTGGCGGGGCGGGGATCGTTCTCCGAACGGTCCGGTTGGGGGCGGCCCGCATGGAATATCCCGCCCCGGAAGACGGATCGCCCCCCACCGGAAATCATCGGAAACACGCCTCCTTTCCCATGCACCATCATCCTGGCTGCATGTTTCCCCGGGCAAAAATCCTGCCCATGATTTTCAACTTTTCAAAAGCTTCCATTCCCACATACCAACCCCGCATGTTTTTCCGCTCCGTTCTCATTCCCGGATGGATGGTGGCCTGGGCATCCCTCTCCCCCGCGCAATTGGAGGTCCACCCGCCGCAACCCATCACCCACCACGTGGAGATCCAGCCGATCCGGGTGCGGAATGAGGCCGGGAACCAAGCCACCACCCTGGGGGATCCCGATTCCGAAACCTACATCAAGGAACAGATCGACCACGCCTGGGCACAACTGGGAGTAAAGATCACCTGGCTTCCCTTCGTGGATTACACGAACGACTTCGCCTACGACGGATATCCGGGGACCTACACCGACACCACCAGACCAGGCGGCCATCTGAGTACGATCGTGAACAACGCTCCCACGCCTCCCAAAAGCCCCAACGCGATCCAGGTGAACATGTTCTTCGTGAAGATCGTGCCGGGATTTTCCCAAACCACCGCCAATACCTCCAACGGCCTCGCCTTCATCGACGCCAACGGCATCACGATGCATGTCGGGGAGAATCTGTTAGGTTGGCAGGGAGGATGGGATGTGATCGCCGGAGTGATCGCACACGAGATCGGCCACAACCTTGGATTGCAGCACACGGTCTCGGGAGGCGACAACCTGATGAGCCCCGCCGGCACGGCGGAATACCTGACAGATGCCCAGAAGGACATCATTTTCACCAACAGCACGGGAACCGACGGCTACGATTTCCTGCAACCGTATTCCTCCGGATCGAACTACTCCCAATGGGCCTCAACCCATAATCTGACCGGCGGACCGGAAGACGACGACGACAACGACGGCATCTCGAACGTGATCGAATTCATGCTCGGCTCGCACCCGAAGCATCCCAGCTCCCTTCCGCAACCGGCTTGGAACCCCAACGGGTTGACGTGGACCCTTCCGAAAAACCAGGCGGCCCTCGACGACGGTCTGGTTTACTCCGTTGAAGCGGGCTCTTCCCTCCTGAACTGGCTTCCCGCGGGCGCCCCCGGCAGCGGCAGCACCCTGATTCAGAACGACGCCTCGTCCATCATGGTTCGCCTGGACTCCGGAGCCGCGCGCGGATTCATGCGGATGAACGTGGAGGTTCCTCCGGCTCTCGCACCGGCGGCGGCATCCTTCGTGGCTCCCGGAAAAGCTCCCGGCCCCCAGGTGGTTTCGGACTGCTGCCACGGAGGTTGCGGCATCCGGACCGCCTTCCAATAGGGCGGCCACCCTACGCCAGCTCCAGCCGGTATCGCGGAAGAGCCGGATCCACCTCGCGGCTCCAGGCGTCGATCCCTCCGCGGAGTCCGTAGGTTTCCGTCAGTCCGTGCCCGCGGAACCACGCCACCTGATCGAGGACGTTCCTGCCGGAATGATCGTAGAGGATCAACACCGCACCGGGATCCCCCGCAAAAACCGCCTGCTGCAATTCCTGCGTGAAAAAGTCCGATCCGGGAATCGCCACCGCCTCGTGCTCCTCGCGGGTGCGGATGTCGATGAAGCGGGCGGAACCCAGTTTTCCCTTCGCCTCCGCAGGCCCGATGAGCATCGCCTGATCGTACTCGTGGCTGTCGAGCAGATGCCGCAGCACCTCCTCCGCCGGGAGTTCGGATCGCCCGCAAAGCTGGGCCAGGGTTTCCTCCATGGAAAACGCGCAACTCTGGCAGCCTCCCAGATGGTAGCGGGCGAAAATCGCCCTGCGGGCACCGGGCAGAATTTCCAGAATCTCCCCCATCGTCGTGTCTGTGGTGATATGGGTGACGGGCACGGAGGAAAAATAGACAGGATCCCCGGTTTGGCACGCAGCGAATTTCCATGGCATGACGTTTCCGCAAGCGGTTGGAAGGGGGATGGAGTTCACGCTTCAGCATGCCAGCGCACATTCCGGAAAACCGAAGTTTGGACTCCATTTCCCCTTCAATGGAAACCCCCGTCCGCTTGCAGCGACCGGGGGGAGAAGCCGGGTTCTTCTTCCGGCGGGCTCAGTGACCGCTGGCGCTGTCCAGCATTTCCGCGAGTTCCTCGCCGAGGGCGGGAGAAACGGCGGATGTATTCAGCACATTGCCGGCCAACGCCGGATCCGCGAAGATCATGTGGGAAAAAGTTTCCCGCACCGCCCTCGCCTGGCCGGAGGGGCTTTCGATCGTCAGGGCGATGTTCCAGGCGTCCACCGGGTGCTTTTGTGCGAGGGTCTTGGCGACAATGATCTTCGTCTGATCGGTCACCAGCTCCCGCGGAGAGTTCATGACGAAGGCGGAAACGCCCTCAATATCCCCGGACGCCGCCCATTGCCTGGCGACGGTTCCCGCCAGTGCGGCGCGGTCGTGCGGGTTGCCCACCAGCGAGAGCCCGTGCGCGGCCCCGATCGCATCGGCGGATGCCCATTCCTTGTAAATCGCGTCCAGAAGCGCGGGATTTCCCTCCAGATCGGAGTTCACGTAAGCGATGGATGAAACGGGATCGCTCTTCGCCCAGGTTTCCAGCGATCCCGCGATCGACGACAGATTGAGGAAGCCGGGGCCGAGATCGTTCGCCCATTGGATTCCCTCTCCGGCATTCTGTTCGGAAAGCAGCGCCGCGATCAACTTGCCGGACTCCACCAGCAGGTCCAGATCCGGGCTTGTCGGCGGGGAGATCGCCCCTTCCTTGAGCATTTCGACGTATTCCGCGGCATCGTTCGCGATGTCCGCCTCGGTGATGCCGAGGGTGGCGAGATCGTTCACACGCCTGGTTTCGTAATCCCGCGAAATCGAAGCGACGGCCAGCTTCATTTGCTCCGCGGCGAGGTGAAGATCCTCCCGGGCGACAACCAACAGGACGGAATTGAGGGTGAGCGCCCTTTCCCCCGGATCGGCCAGGGAACCGGCCCAGCGGAGAGCCGCCCCGCTGTCCCGCCGCGCGTAGTGGACGCCGACCTGGGCGAGCGCCTGCATCCGCCGCAGGGGGGAGGAGATCATTTCCACGATCTGGAGCGACCTGTCGATGTCGCGGGATGCCATTCCGTGGGCGATGGACGCCAGGGCGTTCTGCTGCGTGTCGTCCAGCAGCCAGTTTTCCGCCCAGGCCAGCGCGCGCTCCGGATCCGCTTCCGCAAGATAAGCAATGAGCCTTTGGACGAGAAGGAAGACTTCCTCGCTCGCGGCGAGTTCCTCGGTCAGATCGGAGAGCACGTCCTGCAGGGCGAGATAGGCCAGATCGAGCCGCTCCTTGTCCCGGGATACTTCCAGGGAATCAAACCAAGCCACGATGTCGGCGCGATCTTCCCGCAACCAGCGTTTCATGAGCAATGTGACCAGATGGTGTTTCAGTTCGGCATCCCCGATTTCCAACAGGGCATCCATCAGTCCCCGGAAATCTCCGGCTCCGGCTTCGGCGATCCGGGTTTCCCAATCAAGGGAATCGGCGGCGGCACGGACCTGCCGGGGAGAGGCTGCCGGTGGTGGTGGACTGGCAACGACCGGCGGCTCCACCTGCGGATGGTTTTGCGGCCGGATCAGAATATAACCGAGAACGACGGCAAGGACGAAAAGGACGGCGGCCAGAAATTGGAGAGGATGGCGTTTCACGTGGTTGGGAATTTCAGGATTGGGAAAAGAGGCTGGCTCCCGGCCTTTCCGGGGCCGGGAGCCAGCCTGGGGTAGGTTGTGGTCAGACTTCGGGATCCTCGAAGGTCACGGTCTCCACCTTGGTCGTCGCATTTCCCGCCTCGTCCACCGCCAGCACGATGAGTTCGAGGGACGTGGCGTTGCGGAGAAACGCCGCGGTCGTGGCAGTCGTCGAGAGCACGGAGGTCCAGGTGGTTCCGCTGATGGTCGAGGGCAGACGGACTCCTCCCGCGGTGACTTCCAGACGGGCGATGCCGCTCGCGTCGGCGAGGTTTCCGGTGAAGGTGATCACCCGTTCCGGATTTTCACCCACCACCGAACCTTCGGAGGACACCGTGAGGACCGGGGGGACCCGCTCGCGGTTCGGTGTCTTGACGGTCTGGCGGTTGAACGCGAACACTTCTCCGGCAAGCGGCGGGGCGAGAGGCGGGTTGTAGCGGTGCTTCGTGCCTTGCTCATAGGCGCGGGCGATGGCCAGCACGTTCACGTCGTCGAACAGACGGCCGCAGAAGTTGATGGTCAGCGGCTCGCGGTTCGTCGCGGAATAGTTGAGCACGCCCATCGGCACTGTCACGGAAGGCAGGAACATGAAGTTCACAAGGTCGCGGGCGATGATCGTGCCACCGGAGGCGGTCTTGTTCGGCCAGTTCGGCCAGACGACCGCATCGAGCCCTTCGGCATCCATCCAGTCCTCGAAGGCGTTCTTTTGCTCGCAGCGCGCCTCGTAGTGCTCGATGCCGGCTTCGGAAGCGAAGCTGATGGCTTCTCCCGGATAATAGACGCCGTCCTGCAAGGTATACATCATGTTTCTCCGGGCGGCGCTGATGTTCGTGACCAGGGAAGCCGTGGCGATGACTTTCGCCGCACGCTCGGAATAGGTGTCTCCCGGATAATCCACCGCGGACTCGATGACGCTGCGGTAAACGTAGGCAGCCACCTGGTTGCTGAACGGTGTGGCATTCAGACGCAATGCCGGAGCTCCGGGCCCGCGGTTGTATGTCGTGCTGACCGGCGGCGGCATGAACACGTATTCCACCGTCGCGCCCAGAGCTTCCATGTCCGCTTTCGCTTTTTGGACGAGGGTGGTCGTGAGGGCGGAGTTGTTGTTTACACCGGTGGTGTTGCTGGTGGCGCCCGGCCCCGGATTCGGGTGGCTCATGCCGACGTAGGTGCCGATGATGCCGATCTTTTTGCCCACGAGCGTCGCGTTTTTCGCGGCCTCCACGAAACCGGATTCCGGCACGGGACGTTTGTCGCTGAGGATCTCCACGGCCGGAGCCCAAAGATCTTCGGGATCGACCTCACCCACCGCATCGCGGACATAGGCGTTGTCGATCACGCTGCGGGTCATCGGTCCGATGACGTCGCGTTCCGGCACAAGCGGGATGATCCCGTTCACGGCGATGGAGCCGCCGCTCGGCTTGTAGGCGATCAGCGCGCTGCGGTCGCCGGGATTGCGGATCGAGCCGCCCGTTTCGCCGCCGAAGGCAAAGGCGGTGAGGTACGCTCCCGAAGAGACTCCGGAGCCGCCGCTGCTGCCGCCGGGAAGCGCGTTGTTCAGATAACAACTGCGGACCGCGCCCCTGAGCTGGGAACTGGAATTGGCGGCGGAACTGGCCCATGTGTCCATGTTCGCATGGCCCATGACGATCGCGCCGCCCGCGCGGAGCTTGGAAACCACCCAGGTCTCGTTCGGCACGATCAGGTTGCGCCAGCCGTTGGTTCCTCCGGTGAGGGCCATGTCCTGGATCGGGAACGACCATTTCACGAGAAACGGAATGCCATGGAACGGCCCGAGAAAGATGCCCTGCTTGCGCAAGCGGTCCGCCTGCGCGGCATCTTCGAGCAACTCGGGATTGATTTCCGCCACGGAGTTGAGCGGCAGGTTCGGCGAAACGGCGCTGGCCTTGTCGTATGCCTGGATGCGGCGCAGGAACATGGTCACGAGTTCCACCGAAGTCAGCGCCCCGGTGGCCATGGCTTCCTGCATTTCGGGAAGCGTGGCGGTTTCGAGATTGAACAGCTTCACGGTTTCCTGGGGAGCCGTGGTGACCGGCGGCGGCGGCGGAGCGGTGGTGCTGCCGCGCTGGGCGTGCGATTCGGACGCGGCCCCTGCCACGGCCAATACAACGATGGCACGCCGGACGGAATTCGACATGGAGGCGGAATGTTTTCTTTTCATGTTATGAAACGGTTGATGGATCTATGAAATTGATATCAATTTGTTTGAGTGATGATGTTGTGCATCCGGATCTTATTCGCAAGATGAGCCTTTGACGGAAGTCCTGCGCCGCCGGAAGAGGAAAGTCGTCATCGCGAAGGCGGTGAATGCGAGTGATCCGGGCTCCGGAACGATCGTCAGATTGTCGATCAACATGTAATTGTCTCCGAAATCGGGATTCGCCGCGGGCTTGGTCCAGCCGAACGAAACGCCTCCCAGCGATTCCGTTTCAGTATTATAGGAAGATGGGACCGCGAAAAAATCGGTGGTGGTGGCTCCGGAAGTGAAAAACAATGAAACACCCGTTTCGCCGAAATCCAATGTCACCGAGTATTCTCCTCCCTCTTCGATTCCGACGTCCGTTGCGATCGTCGAGCCGCCGCGGGGGGTATAGAGGAGTTGCCATACTCCGGGGGATCCGAGCGGATCGCCGGGAGTGGAGGTTTGCGCCACCGGCCGGAACTCGACGTGGAAGATTGGAGCGCTTGCAAGATCGGAGACCGTGAAAGCAAAACTGTCGCGACCCGGAAACGCGTTGGTGCTGTCGATGATCGCCACGTCGAAGCTGATCGAAGCGGTGTTTCCCTCCAGAGGAACCACCATGTCTTCGTATGTGGTTACGAAGGTCGTTGCGAGGGGAACGTCGAATATGCCGCCGATCGCCACCGCATTGCTGGTGGCGCTGTCGGACCGGGTCCATTCGGTAATCCATGCCAATGGGACGGTTGGATCCGGATTTTGCTCGCTCTGAATCCAGCCGGGCAAGCCGGAGAGCGGATCGTACGGATCGATGCCGGGTTCGTCGAACGTCAGGATCGCGGCGCTTGCGATATGAACGGAAGAAGCGGACCCCAATAAAAACAGGAGCGCCGATTTGTGCATGAAGGATGGCAGGGAGGAAACTCCGGCATGCTTTGTCCGGTTTTTTCCGCTGGGGAGGATGTGGAGCATTTTACATGCTCTATGATTTGTTCGTTTCATTGGATTGAGGCAGGTTGATGCATCTTGTGTGACCCACCGGAACGCATCAGAAAACGGAGATGAAAATCATGTGAATTTCATCTTCGTGAGTTGCTCCGGTGATGCCGTTGGATGGAGCAGCACATATGCCAACGGCCTTTTTCAGCGCCGTACTTGGATTCATGACAATCCCATCCCGGAACAAGCTCCCAACATATCCCATGAGCAACATCATGATGATCAATGATAAGATGTTTTTTTAATTCCATCGTTTTTCCGGATATTCGGTTCAGACAAATAAAAACCTCCCGGAAGAGCGGTATTTTCATTTTTCCCGCCATATATTGTTATATACCAACTTTGCGGAAAGACGCTTCCGCCTCCTTCGCCCGCCCTCCTCCGGCAAAGCGCCGTGCGGGAGATCCCTCTCCGCGCCTCACTCGGTGAGTTCGATCGTGCCTGAATCGAAATTCCCCCATCCGAAGGGGTTGCCTTCCTGGGTTGTTTGCGTGCCCGTCACATTGCCGCTGCTCCTGGAGTTCAGGCTGGCGAAGATCCGCACCATCCGGGGCAGTTCGGCCGCTTCGGGCAGGCCGGGAGTGTCAAAAACGACGGTCAGCGAATATGGTTCCGAGGTTTGGCTTATGAGCGAGGTCGGCAAGGTCACCACGGAATCCGTTTCGTAAGAGGTTACCGTCAGTGCTCCGCCCGTTCCGCCGGAGTCCATGGCGAATTCCCAGCGGTCGATGGGCGGAAAATCCAATGTCAGGGTGCGGTTCCGGTAGTTTGCTGGCCCCATGGCGTCGGGATAGCGGACCACGGCCAGTTGGTAAAAAGCACGGGGAAGCGGAGCGCCGTCCAGCGTCCAGCTTGCCGGAACTTCGCCCGCGGTGCCGATGTATTCGGAACGAAGGGGGGTCCACTCCAGAAGATCGGAACTGCGGAACGCGCTGAGAAAGGAGCCGGAGGTGATGTCCCCTTCCAGTTCCATGGCGGCGGAGATGCCCGGTTGAACGCGCAGGCCGCCGCGGATTCCGGAGGCGGTGGGAAGACCCTGTTCCTCAACATCGAATGCTTCGGCCTGCGGGCCGATCCGCCGGATTCTCACGGAGGAGACCACGATGTCGGTGAGTGGCTTGCTGATTTCCCCCGGAAACGAGGGATGCTGCACTTTCGGCACCGCGTTGATGGTCTCGACCACTTCCTGTCCGCTCACCACGCGGCCGAACACGGTATGCAGCCCGTTCAACGCCGGAAGTGGAGCCAGAGTGATGAAGAACTGCGCTCCGTTGCTGTTGGAGCCGGCGTTCGCCATGGAAAGGACGTACGCCGCGGCGTGATTCAGGCCGTTCTCCGTTTCATCACGAAACACGTAGCCCGGCCCGTCGGTGCCCAAGCCGTTGCGCGAGCCGCCCTGATTGACGAAACCGCTCACCGTCCGGTGGAAAATCGTCCCGTCGTAAAAGGGCACCCCCATGCGGACCGTGTTGGAAACCGGATCCACCCAGGCCCTCGACCCTTCCGCCAGTCCGACAAAGTTCGCGACCGCGAGCGGGGCCTCGTCCGGGTTCAATTCGCAGGTGAAATCGCCCAGGGTGGTGGTGAATTCGGCCAGAATCCGGCCATGAAGGGAATGAAGTGTCGTGAGAAACACCAGAAAGGTGAGCGGAAAGGGGGACATCGAGCGAATCGCGAAAAAACGCTTCCGAGCACGATACATGCCATGCCCGTTCCCCCCTGCGGGATACCCTGCTTTCTCCCTCTCCCCCGCTCCAACCAACAGGTGCTTGAGGGTTCGTTTCCAAAATTTCCGCTGTTTTCCCGGGCCGGCCCGTGAAAGATTGGCCGCCGCATGGCGAAAACACGCGATCCGGACGAGCCCCGAATTTATTTCCTGCCAAACCTGATGACGGCCCTGAACCTGGCCTGCGGGTTTTTCGCGGTGCTGATGATTCACAACGGCTTGCTGGAAGTGGCGAGAACCGAATCGGGAAGCAGGCTGCCCGCCAAGGAATACTACGAACTGGTCCGCCCCTACTACCAATACGCGATCCTCCTGATCTTCGCGTCGTGCATCTTCGATCTTCTGGATGGTCGCCTGGCCCGCCTCGGAGGCCGGGAGTCCCCCTTCGGTCAGGAGTTCGATTCCCTCGCCGACATCATCTCCTTCGGAATGGCCCCGGCGATGCTTCTTTCCCAGGCCGTCCTTTTCCCTCTCGGCAATCTCGGCTGGGCCGTCGCGGTGATCTACCTCGTCTGCGGAGCCATGCGCCTCGCCAAATTCAACTGCCTGGCCCGCCTCCCGAAAAAGCCCGGGGATTCGCAGGACTTCCGCGGCCTCCCCATCCCCATGGCGGCCGGATTCATCGCGTCCCTCACCTACCTCATCATTGATTTCCACGAAAACGATCGCCTGCTCGATCCTTGGCGTTACGCGCTGGCCGGTGCGATGCTCGGTCTCTCGTGGCTGATGATCAGCGACATCCGCTATCCGAGCTTCAAGAAAGTCGATTGGCGGACCCGGGGAAATCTCGGCGCCATCGTCATCGCCGTGGTGCTCCTGATCGTCACGGTGCAGTTCCGCTACATCATGCCCGCCATTCTTTTCAGCGTGTATTTGGTTTACGGCCTGATCCGGCCATGGATTTCCCAGCGCTGGAGAAAAGGCATCGAAGTGGAACGGGAACACGAAGAAGATCCCCCCATCCCCCACCCCGACGAATCACGGGACGAACACTAATTTGCCATCGATGTCAGCCATCACCCAGGACATGCCCGGAAAAGGGGAAAACGATTCCGTTTCACGGCCAAGGTGGGTCGGACTCCTTCTGGTTCTGCTGCCCGCGTGGTTGATCGCCTCCGGCATCGGGGCGATGTGGTTTTATTTCGTGCTGGAAGAAAAAAAGGAACTGGAAAGCCAGGCACGGTTCGCGCGCACCGCCTCCATCCCCGCGCTGGAGGACGATCTGCGGAAAATCGTCCGGTTGATCGGGGAACGGAACACCTCATCCCCTCTCTCCGGGGACAATCTCTCCCGCGCCGCTTCGATGATCGAGGGAACGCTCGGCCCCTCGAATACCGGCTACTCCGTCCGGCGCGAACATGGTCCCGCCACCTGGCCGCTGCTGGCGGCCACACTGCACGGGCAATCCCGCAACGCCCCGTCCGTGTGGATCGTCACCTCCTACGACAGCCGCCCGGGAACCGCCGGCGGCGAAGGAAATGCCAGCGGCCTGGCCGCCACGCTCGCCGCCGCCCAAGCGCTTGCGAACGACAAACCCGCCGCCTCCATCCATTTCGTATTCCTTCCACACGCCAACGAACCGGAATCCCCCGTCAGCGAAACCGCCCGGAAACTCGCGGACATCATGGGCTCCCCGGACAACGTATCCGCGATTCTGTGCGTGGAAGCCATGGGAGCCGGGGAATCCCTCGTCCTCTCCTCCCGTTCCCCCAATCTCCGGCCTCTGGACTTCCTCGACGGGCTCGGCACGGTACCGGGCAACGATGCCATCTATCCGAACGCGGAAACGGATCTGGCGGGACTTTTTTATGAAATGGACCTCCCCGCCGTCCGCGTGGCCACCCGTTCCGTGCTCGCGCCGGACGAAACCGACGACGAAACCCCGCCCGCAGCCACCGTTGCCGCCTCCACGGGCCGTTTGATCGAACTGATCCGCAGATGCGCGGCGGCCCCGCAATAACCCGTTGCGGATTTCTTTCTCCCGTCGAAAATCCCGTAGCTTTCAAACGGCTCCCACGCCCCTACGCACCACCTTCCACCCATGCGCCCTTCCGACACCGACCCCGCATTCCTCTCGCATGCACCCGGATACTGGCCCGCCGAACCATTGGAAAAATGGAATGACTTCCGCTGGCAGCTCAGAAACCGCGTCGACTCCCTCGCCGATCTGGAAGCCCGCCTCCATCTCACCGATGAGGAGCGCGCGGGAGTCCTGCTCGCCGGCACCAAGCTGGCCATGGCCATCACCCCCCACTTCTTCAATCTCATCGACCGCTACGACCCCGACTGCCCGATCCGCCGCCAGGTCATTCCCCGGATCGAGGAAAACTGGACCGCACCGGAAGAACTCTCCGATCCCTGCGGGGAAGACTCCCACATGCCCGTTCCCGGTCTCGTCCACCGCTACCCGGACCGCGTTCTTTTCCTCGTCACCGATCGCTGCGCCTCCTACTGCCGCTACTGCACGCGCTCCAGAGTGGTCTCCGGCGTCGGCGAGCAGCACCTCGAAACCCAATGGGAACCGGCATTCCGCTATCTCGAACAACACACGGAAATCCGCGACGTCCTCCTCTCCGGCGGAGACCCGCTGCTGTTCTCCGACGACCGCCTGGACAAGATCCTCACCCGCCTCCGCGCCATCCCCCACATCCAGTTCCTCCGGATCGGCTCGCGCATCCCTGTTTTCCTCCCGCAGCGCATCACCCCGGCACTCTGCGCGATGCTGCAAAAGCATCACCCGCTATTCATCTCCATCCACACCAACCACCCCCGCGAACTCACCACCGAAGTGCGTGACGGGCTCGCCCGCCTCGCCAACGCGGGCATCCCTCTCGGCAACCAAAGCGTCCTCCTGCGCGGCGTCAACGACACCGTGGAAATCCAGAAAGCTCTCGTCCACAAGCTGCTGATGTGCCGGGTCCGCCCCTACTACCTCTATCAGTGCGATCTCATCAACGGCTCCTCCCATCTCCGCACCTCGGTGGCGGAAGGCATCTCGATCATTGAAGGGCTTCGCGGCCACACCACGGGATACGGCGTTCCGCAGTTCGTCATCGATGGTCCCGGCGGAGGAGGAAAAATCCCCCTCAATCCCAACTACGTCGTCGAATCCACCCCCGGCAAGGTCACCCTCCGCAATTACGAAGGCGCCATCTTCGAATACCCGGACCCGACGCCGATCACCCGGGCCGCCCTCGCCGCGTTGGAGGAAAAAGCCCTCGGTGCCTCTCGCCGGTAACTTCCAGTTTCCCGGTCATTTTCCACATCGGGTCCCTCCATTGGAACCTGTTTTGGGGTTCGGGGAGCACACGCGCCCCCACGCAACAAGCGCCGGCTTCAGCCGGCTCCGGAAAAACCGGTGCTCCCGATCAAACCGGCCTCAAGTGGCATTGGTGGCTCCTCGCCCTTGTGGTTCTCGCCGGTATGATCCCGGCCGTCATCCTGTGAATCCGCCCCGCCTCCTCCCGGACGCGGCAGGGATCGCTTGCAAAATCCCGGGACACGGTTTCGGGCATTTGCGCTGAAAAGCCTCTGGACAAACCCTCCCCGATTCTTCACTCCTCACCGCGAGGCTCCAAACGCGAACCTCCTTCCTTTGCCAATGAGATAAAGATTTTCTGATCACACATCAGCTTTTGCGACCAAAAGCTAACTGGGCCAATCCCGAAACCGACAAATTTCCCTGGCCATCAAAGAAGACAGAGCTGTCGCGCCGAATCGGCGCGGCTTGGCGCGTCTTCTTTGAGAGGCGCTTGTCGGTGCCTGGGATTGGGGCGTGATCAAGTTCGCGCCATTGTTTTGCACCTCTCCCTCCATGGAGAAAAACATGCCCGGCAGCCCATGTTCCCGCCGGAGATCCCCACAATTTCCCCCAATCTCTTTCTCTTCCTTCCTCCTTCGATTTTCCAACTCTTCCACCCCGCACTCCAACCCCAACCCTCCACCAAATCCCATGAAACCAACAACCCTCCTCCTTGCCCTCGCCTGCACCTGCCTCGCGGACGAGCCCGCCTCCGTCCGCACCCACATCCCCCATGAAACCGTCGGCACTCCTCCGCAACCCCCGCC
>CAZVSA010000057.1:0-16935 GCA_964629955.1 uncultured Luteolibacter sp. | reverse complement strand
CAACACCGCGTCCGTGAACCCCAGCTGCCCGACCCCCGGCATGTTGCCCAGCCCCCAGTCCGCGAGCAGCACCTCCCCGTCATTGCCGAAAAACACGTTCCCCGGTTTCAGATTCCCATGGGCCACGTGACGACGGTGCATCCCCGCCATGCCCCGCGCGAGCGACTGCACCACCTCCCACGACGACTCGCCCGGATGATCCTCCCACGAATGTTGCAGGCTCCTCGGCGTCAGGTTCCCTTCCCCATCCTCATCCGCCAGCAAATCCGTCACCCACCAGCAAGGCCTCGCCTCGAAATCCGTCCGCAACACCCGCATCACCCCGGCGGGCCAGCCGCCCCGCTCCAGACGCTCCGTCATCCGCGCCAAAACGCTCCGCCCGATCGCCATCCCCTGGAAAACCTTCACCACCACCTTCTCCCCGTGCTCCCCTTCCGCGGCGTACACCCTGCCGCACTCACCGTGACCAACCGGCCCTCGCATTTTCAAACCATTCACCGGAGGAGCTTCCATGCCGCGGAGCCTACCACCCCCCCTCGCCTCCCGCCAACCCGGAAGTCCTTTCATCCCAACCGCGAAGCCATGCCGGCGCGGCGGCTGCCGGAGACTTTTGAATTTCCAAGGAGTTGCTTGCCGGGCGGCGGCGGGAGGTTTACCCAACGGACATGTTGGATGCCATTCGCGCGCTGCTGATTCTTCAAGACAGGGACCGCCGCTTGCTGGCGATCGCAAAGGACCTGGAAAAACTGCCCCAGGACGAAGCCCGGGCCAGGACAAAACTCTCCGGAGACGAAGCCGCGGTGAAAAAAGCGCACGACGAACTGATCGAATGCGAGCTGCGCGTGAAAAAAATCGAGCTGGATGCCGAAACGCGCCGGACCACCATCAAACGCCTGAAAAACCAGCAGTTTGAAACGCGCAAGAACGACGAGTTCCAGGCCCTTGGCCACGAAATCACCCGCTACGAAAAGGAACTGGACGATTTTGAAACCAAGGAACTGGAAGCCATGGAGGAAGTGGACGGCTTCCGTGGAAAACTGGAAACCGCGGAGGCGGCGCTTGCCAGGACACAGGCGCTGGTGCGGGAGGATCTGGATTCCATCGCGCTGCGCAAGGAACGGCTGGAAACGGAACGCGGCGAAATCTCCGCGGAGCGGGACCGCCTGGCGGCGGAAGCTCCGGAAGAAGTGCTGCCTCTCTACCACCGCCTCATGAAGACCAAGGCGGGCGTGGCCATCGCCCCCATGCGGGACGGCAGATGCGAGGGCTGCCACATGAAATTGATCGCCTCCACCACCATCAAGGTGCAGGAAGGAAAGGAAATCACCCAATGCGAGGACTGCGGGCGGATTCTCTACATGGACTGAGCCGGATCCATCGTGGCGCGGGCATTCCGCCAAAAGTGTTCCAGGAATCGCAGCGGCAACGCCGGAAGCGGGTTGGCCGGTAGGGATGGACCGCCGGGCCGTCCCACTTTTTCCCGATTGGTATGTGGCATCCATCCCGGCCCTTCCGCTTTCTCCGCCAAATGCAGCCCCACCCGCTGCGCAGAGAGAGTCACGGCGCGCCCGGCGGTCACGCCCTACCTTGCCGGCCGACCGATCCGAACCGCTTGATGGTGAGCGGAAGCAAAGCCCAGCACCCGGACGGGGAATCCGAACCCGGGATTGCCGCTTGAGTTTGGCTGGTCCGGCGGACAGTTTCGCTCGCCGCCTCATGAAAACTCCCATTCCCCTTCTGACCATCTTCTTCGCCGCCGCTCTTTGCCAAGCGCAGGTGCCGAAGGCTTTCACCGGTCTTTTCGAGAAAAACATCCCCGTCCGCGGCCAGATCGGCGTGGTGCTGCCTCCACAGGAAATCGACAAATACGTCGCCAAGCTGGAAGTCGCCGCGAGACAGAATCCGGAGTGGTTCCGGCAGTTTTCCGAACAGGCGAAACCCGGCGCTCCCCTGCCCTACGATGAGAATCTGGGAATCACCAGGGAGGAGTATGACGAATACCTCGCGCTGTGGGCGAAGCGTGAATTCAAACCGGTGGAGGATGTCATGCTGATCCTCCGTGAGAACAAGGAGGGCGCCTGGTCGCTGGTCTCCACCGGCGGAGCGGCCTCCCTGGCAACGCTCCGCTATCATGCGAAGGAGGATTGCTTCCGCTCTCCGAATGGCGAGCTGGAGCGCATCGAGGACATCGATGCGGACCCCGCCAGCATCCTCGGCAAATGGACCGGGCATGAGTGGAAATTCGAGGAGGAAACGGACCTGGGAGTCACCAAGGAAAACGTGGCTCTGGGCCGTCTGGCCGGGGACAAGTTCGGACTGGTGGTTTACCGCGTGCTGGAGCTTTCCAGCGAGGGAACCCGCCTGCTCGACAAAAGCCTCGTGATCCGTTTTCCGCTCGGAAAAGCGGGCCAGATCCAGGAACCCGTTCCCCCGGGCCGGTAAATCCCCCGCTGGAGAGGCATTCACCGAATCCATCCCACTCCCAGCATCATGAGAATCATCGCCGGAAAGGCGGGCCGTGTCGCGATCAAGGTTCCGGCCGCGGTTGCGAGGCCGATGACGGATTTCGTCCGCCAGGCTTTGTTTTCGATCCTCTCGGAACGCATCGAAGGAGCGCGGGCGCTCGATTTGTTCGCCGGTTCCGGGGCGATCGGGCTGGAGGCGCTCAGCCGGGGCGCTTCCTCCTGTGTGTTTGTGGACGAGCACCGGCAGGCGGTGCAGGTGATCGGGGAAAATCTCGCGAAAGCCCGCTTGGAAGAAGGCCGTGTCGTGAAAGCGGGAGTGGAGGCGTTTCTCCGCAAGGACACCGGCACCTATCATTTCATTTTCGCCGATCCTCCCTACTGGAAACACTACGGCGACAAGGATCACGTTTCCGAATTGCTGGCCAATCCGCTTCTGCCTCCGCGTTTGTTGCCGGGCGGCTGGATCGTGGTGGAGGTATCCAGCCGCCAGCCATCCCCCGTTTCCCAGGCGTTCCGCTTGGTGGATCGCAGGGAATACGGGAGCAGCGCCATCCTGCTTTACGCTCTGGAAACAGGCGGCTAATCCCTTCTCATCCGCATGCGTCTTTTTTCAGGTCTCGCGATCTACCGGCTCCTTTTGCCGCTGCTTTTCGTGGCGGCCTTCCCCGGCTGGGTGGTGAAAATGCTCCGCCGCGGGGGATTTGGAACCCGTCTCGGCGAGCGGGCGGCCCTCTACGCCACCCCGCTGGAATACGAGCCCTGTGGCGCGGTGCATCTCCATGCGGTGAGCGTGGGGGAGACGTTGCTGGCTCTCAAGCTCGTCCGCGAATGGAAAAAGACCGACTCCGGAGCGCGTTTCGCAATCGCCACGGGAACCTCCACCGGCCATGCCGTGGCGACTGCGGCGAAAATCCCGGACCTCCGCGTGACCTACGCGCCGCTTGATTTCGTCTGGATGGTTCGCAGGTATCTCAAACGCTTCGAGCCGGAGAAAATGGTTTTCATGGAAGGCGATGCCTGGCCGAACATGCTTCTCGCCTGCAAGCGGCGGGGAATTTCCACAAGCTTGGTGAACGCGAGGATCTCCCCCCGTTCCGCGAGGCGCTACCGGCGCTTCGCCCGGTGGGTCCGCCCGGTGTTCGGAATGCTCGATGCGGTGGCAATCCAGGAAGCCGGTGATGCGGCGATATGGGAGGATCTCGGCGTGGACTCCTCCCGGATTCATCTCACCGGGAGCTTGAAATTCGATCCCGGCAGCGGACAGCGTCCCGCCAGGCACGGGGAGTTCCAGGAAATGCTGGATTTGTTCGGGCCCGGCAGACCTGTCGCACTCGCCGCGAGCACGCATGCCGGGGAAGAAGCATTGCTGGCCTCCTCCATCCGCGGCGTTTCGCCCGCCATTCTGCCGGTGATCGTCCCGCGCCATGCGGAAAGGCGTGAGGAAGTGAAAACCGCGCTGGAAGCGGAAGGCTTTCATGTCGTCTTGAGGTCGGCGATTTCTCCTCCGCAGGAAAATGCTCCGGCCTGTCTTGTCATCGACTCCACCGGGGAGCTTGCCGGTTGGACGGCCCATGCCGACGTGGTGATCATCGGCAAAAGCTTCCTGTCCAACGGGGGCCAGAACCCCTGTGAAGCGATCCTGGCGGAGAAGCCGGTGATTTTCGGCCCGCACATGGAAAATTTCGAGCCCCTGGCAAGCGACCTGGTGGCCGCCGGGGGAGCATTGCGCTGCCCGGACCCGGAGGCGCTTCCGGAAATGATCCGCCGTGCCCTGGAAGCGGACACAGCCGCCCGCCTCGCCAACAACGCCTCCTCCGTACTAGCCCTCCACGAAGGAGCCACCCGCCGCGTGATCCGGCTTTTGACGGGTGCCATCCGATGATCGATTTCATGCAAGCGGAGTTTGTCATTTCAAAAAATCCCCGGTACACTTCGCGCCGTGAGTGATTCCGAAAAAGACCCTCTGCGAGATCTCCTCTCCGAGTTTGCGCTTGGTCCGGCTTGGGCCCGCGCCGGAGGAAACAAGCCCGACAGGCAGCCGAAACCGGGAAAAGGTGAAGAGCGCGCACCGCGCCGGGATCATCAGGACAGGGAGTCCGGCGACCGGCCGCCCCGCCGCCCGCAACAAGGCGGACGCGGCAACTACGATGCCCGCCGCGGACCTCATCCGCAACGCGAGGACGTTCCGCCCGCCGAAGGAGTCCGTGCCACGATCGCCCCCGATGCCGCGGCCATCCATCTCATCGGGAAGGAAATCCATCAGGTCGCGAGGGTTTATCCGCTTTTCGATGTCGCCCAGATTCTCCTCGCGGAAAAAAGCCGCTGCCGCGTCCTGTTTGAAGCCGACCCCAGCCGCCCTCCGCTCCTCCGGGGCAAGCTCGACGAATCGCTTTTCCTCACACGCGACGAAGCCATCCGCCACCTCTGGCACTCCCCTCTCAAGAGCGAACTGATGGAAGAGGAAACGGTCGAAACCGAACCTCCAACCGGAAACTTTCAATCCGTGGCCCGTTGCGGGATCTCCGGCGAATGGCTTGGCCCGCCCAATTTCCATTCCTATCAGACCCACCTGCGCCGTCTGCACCGGGAGCGCTTCCCTCACATGGACTTCGGCCAATACTCCGCCAAAGTGCGCACCGAACGGGGGGAGGAAGCCGTCGCCGCGTGGTTGGAAACGATGAAAAACAAAACCCGCTGGCGTCTGAAAGCCGAACCGGAAAGCGAATGGATCGAAGACCGGACCGAAGCCGAAAGAATGATCGGCGCGAAATGCTTCGATCAGGCATTCGAGGAAACCCACCGCGCCGAAGTATCCGCATCCATTTCCGGCAAAAATCTCTCCCCCTCCCTCTTCACCACCCTGCGCTTCGCCGGCGGCCACGCCCGCAAGCACCCCGCCATCCTCATCCCCGCCGTCTGCCGCGCCCTGGAAGCCGAGCACCTGCCCGTCTTCAAACGACAAGGCAAACTCCATACCGGCCCCGCCCGCCCTCATCCCCTGGCACCCGACGCCATCCTCGCGGAGCGCCCGGGCATCATGGTCGCCTGGATTCGTGCGAACAAACCCGCCAAACTGGAAGGGCTTTGGAAAGCCGTTTTGCCGGAAGGCAGCACCGCGCCCCCCGCCGAGTTTGCCGCCGACTTGTTCTGGCTTCTTCAGCAAGGGCACATCCTCCTCTTCACCGACGACACGCTGATGGTTCAGGAAGCCCGTGAAGTTCCGCAACAACCCAAGGCGGAAAAAGCCCGGAAAAAACCAAAGCAATCGAAACCCGCAAGCCAATCCCCCGCCGGTTCCGCTCCTGCAAGCATTGCGGCCGAAGCTTCCCCCGCCACATCGCCATCCGAAGCATCCGAAGCATCCGAAGCATCCGAAGCCGCACCCCCGGAAACCACTGATCCGGAAACCCCGCTTCCCGTTCCCGCAGAACCGGAACCAGCGGATTTTGACAACTCCGCCTCCCCTCCGGACGAATCCCCTCCCCCACCCGCGGACGAACTTCAAACAGAACCTCCCCAACCGGACATGGAGGAATCTTCAGATAATTTGTCTTCTTCACAGGCGGATGGTTGACGCGCCGCCCGTCCTGTGCTTCAACCTTCCCGACCCGCTTTCCAGGAACGGTGGCTGAGTGGTCGAAAGCACTCCCTTGCTAAGGGAACGTACGGGTAACCGTACCGAGGGTTCGAATCCCTCCCGTTCCGCCATCACTTGATAGCAAGCGAGTTATGCTTATTATCAGCAATGATTCCCCCCTTGGCTCCGCGGGTTTTCGGCTCTCTCAAACCGATCCAGGCCGTGGGTCACTTTCCCGATTTCAGGAATTTCGAGAAGGTTTTCGCAGTTCCTGCCGGTCAGCAGGGACGGGATCTTCAAACCCGAGGTCTCTCATCTGCTCACACCAGCCGAAGAAACGGGGCACGACCAGATTCTGATTCTGCACCTGCAATCGGACGGGCTGAGTCCCTTGGAAAGCGGGGCTCTTCCCGGGAATGGAGTGGGTGGGTTTTGGTCGCGTCACCAGTCTTCATTCTCCCACCCATGCAACAAGCTCTCTTCTCCCCCGTCAAACTGCCCGGAATCCGGGCATGCCGTTGGACGATCACGAACTGATGAGAATCGATCCGCCGGAGGACTGAAGCCCCGGGCGGGCGGGATTGAGGATTGAAGTTTGCCCGGGGGAAGGGAACTTCGTGCCGTGATCTATTTGGACGCGAATGCAACGACGGCGGTGCCCGAGGAAGTCCTGGACGCGATGCTGCCCTGGCTGCGGGAGGGATATGCGAATCCGTCGGGGGCCTACGCCGCCGCGAAACTCGCCCGGAAAGCGATCGGCAGGGCGCGGGAACAGGTTGCCGCCCTGGTGGGGGCGGAGCCGGAGGAAATCGTTTTCACGGGAAGCGGAACGGAAAGCGTGAACTCGGCGCTCGGCTCCCTGGACCGGTTGGCGGGAGAAGGAAAGGCGGTGGTTTCCGCGGTGGAGCACAGCGCGGTGCTGCGCTTTGTGGAAACGCTGGCAAGGGGCTCCCGGATGATTCCGGTGCGGGCGGACGGGCGGGTGGATGTGGACGCACTGGGGCATGCCATGGAGGGAGCGGCGTTCGTCTCAGTCATGATGGCGAACAATGAAACCGGCGTGATCCAGCCGATGGAGGCGGTGCTGGAAACGGCAAAAGGCAGGGGGCTCCCCGTCCACACGGATGCAATCCAGGCCGCCGGAAAAACGGCCATCGATGTAAGGAAGTTGGGCATCGATCTGCTGTCGCTTTCCGCCCACAAATTCCACGGCCCCAAGGGCGTGGGAGTGCTTTATGTGAGGAGCGGGCTTCGCTTTTCCCCGATGATGCTGGGAGGCGGACAGGAAACCGGGCGGCGCAGCGGCACGGAGAACACCGCCGGAATCGTGGGAATGGGAGCGGCGGCGGAAAAGGTGCTCCGCGATTTGCACGAAGCCGCCACGAGGCTGGCGGGCATGCGCGATTTCTTCGAGCAAAAGGTGATGTCCGGGCTGGCGGGAGTGACGCCGAACGGCAGCCGGGAGCACCGTTTGCCGAACACATCCCACCTTTCTTTCGAGCGCTGCGATGCGGCGGGCCTCCTGATCCTTCTGGATGAGGCGGGAGTCGCCTGCTCCGCGGGATCGGCGTGCATGACGGGCAAACAAAAGCCATCCCACGTCCAGCTTGCGATGGGGATTCCCGAAAGCCGGGCAAAGAGCAGCCTGCGGTTCAGCTTTTCACGGGAAAACACCACGGAAGACGCGGAGCAGGCCGCCAATGCGGTGATCCGCGCGGTGGAAAAACTCCGCCGGGTGCAGGGGCCCGGCGTGGGACCCGTGGCGGTTTATTCTCCCTGAGGCGCTTCTTCATCCGGGCCGTTGCCGGACCGGTCGGCCTCCTGAACCTTGAGACGCGCGGCAAGGTGATCGTAAGCTCTCTCCGCCTGGTTGATGACGCGGTCGTAGCCGGAAGGGTCCGTGAATTTTTCCAACAGGGCGAGGGCCCATGGATATTCGCGGGTGGCGAGGCTCTGAACCAGCTTGAGCTGTTCGTCGCTGGTCCTGGCTTCCGCGGCGAGTTCCGTCCAGAGTCTCTCCTCGCCTTCCCCGCCTGATTTCGAGGGGGACGAAATATAACGCAGGGCGGAATCGAAGGCGCGCCCGCGGAGTCCGTCGTCGGTGGAGGAGGACAAAAATTCCATCAACCGGGGAAAGCCCTGTTCGTCCCCCCATGCTCCGAGCGCGACGATCGCCGCGATTTTGTTCTTCTGCTCGGAATCGGCCAATGCGGAGGAAACAACCTCCAGGGCTTTCTCTCCACCGGCGCGTCCGAGGAGGCGCAGCAGGGTGTGGCGGACGTCATCGTCCACCGAGCTTCCGTAGGCGATGGCAAGACGGTTCCCCAGATCCTCGCGCCTGGAGGATTTTTGAATGATATTGCCCATGGCTTCCTCCGCCGCCTGGCGGACGGGAAGATGGGGCGTGAACTGGATGACGTGGAGAAATTGATCGAATTCCGCATCCCCCACCATGAACTGCGACGCCAGCAAAGCCGCCGCAGCCGCCCGGACATCCTCGGTGCCGGAGGCGAATTTCATCAGCGTGGGCACGATCGCCGGATTCTTGCGCTGCCTGAGAACATCGCGGATGAGCACTTCCCGGACATCGGGAATCATCGGGCGGGTCGTCGCGAATTCCGCGATGCGGGCATCCACATCGGTGCCGTCGTTGGCCTTGGCCAGGAACAGCGCCTTGTAAACCGTCTGCCGGTGCTCGCTGGCACCCACGCTCGCCGCCTCTTCGAGCAGCAGGCCGAGCTTCAGGGAGTTCACCGGCACCTCGGTGGCATCGCCCTTCGCAGCCTCCGTGAGCATTTCGTTGAGCATGGCCGTCTTCTTGTTTTCACCGCTGAGTTTGAGAAGATACACGCCGAGAACCACCACCAGGATGCCCAAAACGGCGGCAAGGGCCATTTTCGACGCGTTGTTGAGGGAGGACTTTTTCTTCTTTTTCGGAGCCGCGGCGGCCGGGGCCGCAACGGTGGTTCCGGGTCTCGTGGGAGCGATCCCGGCAACGGGTGTGGTGGCGACGGGACCGTTGGCCACAGCCTCGACGGCCGGACCGGTGAGCAGACGGCCCGCGGAGGAAACCGGAGCCGCCACCGGCACGGATTCGGTGGCATCCCCGGGCAAAGCCGTTTCTTCCGGAACGGCAACCGCCTCGGGCACAGGAGCCGTTCCCGGCTGCGAATGCGGCTGCAACGAGGTGTGCGTCTTGACCTTGACCGGCGCGGTCTCCGCAAGGGGAGCGGGCGTCCCTTTCATCACAACGGGAGCTTCGGCGGGTTCCACCGGAACCGGCTCGGGGACGGGTTCGGCGGCACCGGGAATGATCAGGCGCGGGCGCTTCGGGAGTTCGGAGGCGGACGAGGGAGGATTGCCGGTGCTCATCGGTGGGTTTTGGATGGGGTCGTTCTGGAGAAAAACATGCAGCGCCTCGCGCGCGGATGCCGGGCGGTCATCGGGCTCCCGGTTGATGTGCCACATGATCCAGTCGCACACCCACAAGGGGATCTCCGGGCGGACATACTGGATCGGGGTGACCTTGTGCTGGAGATGAGCGGCCATGACCTGGGGGCCGGTCTCGCCATCGAAGGGATAAACCCCGGTGAGGGCGTGGTAATACACGCAGCCGATGGCATACATGTCCGTGCGGAAATCGAGCGGCTTCCGCTCGAACTGCTCGGGCGCCATGAAGAAAATCGAGCCGAACACGGAGTCGCCCTGATCCAGTGTCTGGAGGGAGGGCTTCGGCGTCATTTTTGCCAGTCCGAAATCCACCACCTTCACCTGGAATTTTCCCGAGGGAAGCCAGTTGAGCATCACGTTGCCGGGCTTGAGATCGCGGTGAACCAGTTCCAGCTCCTGCGCGGCGATGAGCGCTTCCTGCGATTGCATCGCCAACTCGCGGAAATCCGGCCAGGTGAGCGGAGCCCGCTCGACCAGTTCGTCGAGGGTCTTGCCGCTGATGAGTTCCATCACCACGAACGGCCCGTCTTCATCGGAACCCACATCGTACACGGTGACGATGTGGGGATGCTGGAGGGAAGCGAGCGCCCCGGCCTCCTTCATGAGCTGGCGGGTGGATTCCTCCAGATGCTCCTTGTCTTCGGCATCGCTCGAAATCCGCTTGATCGCGACCTCGCGGTTCATGCGCGTGTCGTAGGCCCGGTATACGGACCCGAGGCCCCCCTGGCCGATTTTCCCGCGGATTTCGTAACGATCTTCCATGATTACCGATGGACCGAGCGTGCCCACGACACCGGCCCGGCAGCAATGCCGAAGTGTCGCCGATAACGCGCGGCGCTCAAGCCTGATTCGGGAGAAACTACCGCGCGGATTTTGCTCTGGGAGATTTCCTCCCAAATCTTATCAAGGAACGATGAAACGCGCCCTCTGCATCGTGCTGGACTCCGTGGGATGCGGAAAAGCGCCGGACGCCGCGGAATACGGGGATGAGGGGGCGGACACGCTCGGGCATCTTTTCGCACGCATCCCGGATCTGCGGCTCCCCCATCTCGCATCGCTGGGGCTTTACCGGATTCTGGCGCTCCCCCACCCCGCCCCGCTCCTTCCCGGCTCCGCCTTCACCCGTTTGACCGAAAGATCCGCCGGGAAGGACACCACCACCGGCCATTGGGAGCTGATGGGACACGTGCTGGAGAACCCCTTCTCCACCTTCCTCGAATTTCCCGCGGACCTCCTGGAAGAACTCGAAAAACGCGCGGGCACCGGCTTTCTCGGCAACATCGCCGCCTCGGGAACCGAAATCCTCACAAGCCTCGGCGAAGAACATCTGCGGACCGGAAAGCCCATCCTCTACACCAGCGCGGACAGCGTGCTCCAGCTCGCCGCGCACGAAGAGACCTTCGGGCTCGAACGGCTGTGGCAGCTTTGCAAAACCGCCAGAACGCTTTTGGACGAACGTGGAATCCGCGTCGGCAGGGTCATCGCCCGCCCCTTTCTCGGTGATTCCGCCGGAAATTTCCAACGCACCGGAAACCGCCATGACTACTCGCTGGTCCCCGGAGAAACCGCGCTCAACCGCCTCCAGCGTGCCGGAGTCGCCACCATCGGGGTCGGAAAAATCTCGGACATCTTCGCCGGGTCCGGAATCGACGAATCCCATCCCACCCGCTCGAACCGCGAAGGCATGGCGGCGATCGAATCTCTCTGGAAAGAACGGCGGCCGCATCCCCATTTCATCTTCGCGAACCTCGTGGATTTCGATTCCCTCTACGGCCACAGGCGCGATCCCGCCGGATATGCGGCGTGCCTGGAGGAATTCGACCGCTGGCTGGGCGACTCCCTGCCCCGGATCGAAGAAACCGATCTGCTCCTCCTCACCGCCGATCACGGCAACGACCCCTACCATTCCGGGACCGATCACACCCGGGAGCAAGTCCCCCTCCTCGCGCTCCATCTCAACGCTCCGGCCTCTCCCGGCAGTTTTTCCAGCGTGGCGGGCTGGATCGAGGAATTTTTCGGAGACGGCCGGAGCTGATTTCCCCGGACATTTCCCTCCGAAACCCTTGCCAAGTTGGAGGGCCGTGGGTTACGTCCCGCCGCCTATGGCAACCTATCGCGTGCTCGTCTCTGACCCCATTTCGGAAAAAGGTGTGGACGCCCTCCGCTCCTCCCCCGAAATCGAGGTGGATGTGAACACCGGCCTCAAGCCGGACGAACTTCTCGAAATCATCGGCCAATACCACGGCCTCGTCGTCCGCTCCCAGACCAAGGTCACTCCCGAAGTGTTCGCCGCCGCGAAAAACCTCAAGGCCATCGGCCGCGCCGGAGTCGGCGTGGACAACATCGACCGCGCCGCCGCCACCGATCACGGCGTCGTCGTCATGAACACCCCCAGCGGCAACACCATTTCCACCGCCGAGCATGCCTTCACCCTCATGCTCTCCCTCGCCCGCAACATCGGCCCGGCTCACGCCTCCATGGTCGCCGGAAAATGGGACCGCAAATCCTTTGAAGGCGTCGAACTCTTCGGCAAACGCCTCGCCATTCTCGGCATGGGCCGCATCGGCACCGAGTTCGCCAAACGCGCCCAGGCCTTCGGCATGACCGTCACCGCCTACGATCCCTTCCTCACCGCCGCCCGCGCACAGTCACTCAAGGTCGAGCTCGCCGAAACTCCGGATGAGGCCCTCGCCGGTGCCGACGTCGTCACCCTGCACGTCCCTCTCACCGCCGAAACCAAGCACATCCTCAACGAGGAACGCCTGCGGAAAATGAATCCCGGTGCCCTCATCGTCAACTGCGCCCGCGGCGGGCTGGTCGACGAAACCGCCGCAAAGGCCCTTCTTGACGAAGGCCACCTCGGCGGCATCGCGCTCGACGTGTACGAAGTCGAACCCCCGCCCGCCGATTTCCCCCTCTTCGGAGCGAAAAAAGCCGTCTTCACCCCCCACCTCGGGGCCTCCACCGCGGAAGCGCAGGAAAACGTCGGCATCGAGGTCGCCCATCAGGTCCGCAACTACCTCACCACCGGCGAAATCGTCAACGCGGTCAACATGCCGAACCTCGACAGCCGCACGCTCGAAAGCGCCGGCCCCTACCTCGATCTCGCGGCCTCCCTCGGCAGGCTGCTGTTCAAAATCGGCCCCGCCCAGTCCGACAAAATCCGCGTTTCCTACACCGGCCCCGTCTCCTCGAACGACACCGAACTCGTCACCCGCTCCGTCCTCGCGGGCTATCTCTCCGCCGCCCACTGCGAAGCGCAGGTGAACCTCGTCAACGCGCCCGCCATCGCCAAAACCCACGGCATCACCATCAGCGAATCCACCTCCGCGCTCGCCAGCACCTTCACCGATCTCATCGAGGTCTCCGTCATCAAAGGCGACGAAACCACCACCGTAGCCGGCACCCTCGTTGGCAAATCCGCGCGCATCGTCCACATCGCCGGCCACTACGTGGAAACCAACCCCGCCGGCCGTTTCCTCTTCGTGGAAAACGACGACCGCCCCGGCATCGTCGGCGTCATCGGCACCGCCCTCGGCGAGGCCACCGTCAACATCGCCAACATGTCCCTCAGCCGCAACACCGAGTGCAACACCGCCGTCACCGTCATCGAGGTGGACAGCGAACCGCCCTCCAGCCTGCTCGAAAAACTCCGCTCCACCCCCGGAATCCTCCGGGTTCTCAGTTTCGAGCTGTAGAACAGGTTTCCAGCCACTCCGGCCAAGTATGCGATCAGGCGCGCAGGCACGACGGTTGCCTGCGCCCGCCTGTCAGCCATTTGGTTCGGGTTCGATGATCTGCCAGCCAAGTTCTTCGGCCGTTTTGCGAATGTAGTCTTTCTTGCTGTTTTCGTTTTCCTCCTGTGTAAGCCCTCTTCTTTCGATTGGAGGATCGCTTTCCCGGTCATCGTGAATGGAAATCGTGATTCTGTCTCCAGGCTGTAAATCATAATCTCCCCAATGCGGGTGCATTCCGTCTGTTGAATCGAGTCCACCGAGGTGCAAGCACAATTCATCAGTGGAATCAGGTTCTTTATCGGTCCGATCTAAGACTGTAACAATCGCCGAAAGCACGCCCGCTGCGGGTAACGACATGTTTACCTCTTTGTCACGCCAATGAATATTGATTCGTTTCATGCTTGGTATCGGATGTTCTTCGGCTAACAGATCAATCATCGTAGTGAAAACGGCACTGCATGATCAGCAGGCTTCCGGCTTCCACTTTGTAAATGAGACGGTGCTCCCGGGTGATCCGGCGCGACCACCAGCCTTTGAGATGGTTTTTGAGCGGCTCGGGTTTGCCCAATCCTGAAAACGGGTCCCGCCGGGCGTCTTTGATGAGTTCGTTCACCCGTTGCAGGATTTTCCGGTCATTTTCCTGCCAGTAGAGATAATCCTTCCAGCCATTCGGCAACCAACTCAGTCGCATAGCTCGCCGGATTGAAATCTGCCCGCTTCATAGTCGGCCAGGCTCTGCTGGATCTGGGTGGCATTCGCGCGGGTCGAGAAGAGATGCAGCGTCGCCTCCATCGCCTCATATTCCTCGATGGCCAGCATGACAACCTTCCCGGCTCCGTTGCGGGTAATGACGATCGGTTCCCGGTTCCGGGAGGCATCCTCCATCAGCCCGGCCAACTGGTTCCGCGCGTCCGTGTAATTGACGGTTTGCATGAGGTCAGAATGGAACAGTGACAGAATTCTGTCAATCCGGCATTCCTCGATTTCAGTGCGCTTCCCTGGCCATTTGGAACGGAGCGCCACCCCCGGAATCCTCCGGGTTCTCAGTTTTGAATTGTAAAAATCCATCCCAACCAAAGAAATCCGTTGCCAACCCCGGCCCTCCTTTCCTAGCCTCCCTCCAGCATGAAAAAACTCCTCGTCATCGCTACCACCTTTGTCGCTCTCAGCGGCTTTGTTGCCGCTGATATTCAAGCTCCTCCGGGATCCCAATACACCGCCACCCGCAAGCTGGGGCGCGCCGTCAGCAACATCCTCTACGGTTTCATCGAAATCCCCGAGCAGATCGTCCGCAAGAACGACTCCTATGGCAGCAAAACCGGCTGGAGCTACGGAGCAGTCGATGGCACCAACCGTGCCCTCAAGCGCCTCGGATACGGCTTCTACGAGCTCATCACCTTCACCTGCCCGACCTATCGCGGCACCTTCAAGCCACCTTATGAGCGCTGCGGCGAGGACAACCGCATCGAAATGAACGTCGCGGACGGCCTCTCCGAATTCCCGCCGGAACTCGGTTTCGAGACCTACTACCGCCACTCCCGCACCCAGCGTTATTGATCCTTCCGGGAAGTTAACCTGATTCCAATCATCCAAAAGCCGTCGGCGTCCATCGCCGGCGGCTTTTTTTGCGATGAAGCATGCGGTGAGGCAAAAACGGCATCACTGCATTCTTCTCCCATCCCATTTTTTCCAGGGAGGAAGCTTCTCGCGGAAGGTCGAAGCCGGCAGATCATCGTCAAACTCCGATCTCTGCCCGATCCCCCGCAACAGGTTGCTGATCTCCTTCGCCTCCTGGAGCAGCTCCATCATGCGCTCTGGCGGGATACCCGGCTCCTTCAACGCCGCCTTCACCGCCGCGTCCCGCCGTTGAAGAACCGTGGCCGACAAGAGGGACAGCGCATGCTCCACCTCCTGCATCCCCCCCTCCTTCCCCCCCATTGTCGCGGAATTTCCGGTCAAGGCCATGCGGTCCGGCTCCGGCAAAGTGCCGAGAAACGCATTCACCGCCGCGCTCGAATCCGGATCCGGCGCACCGGCCAAAATGGCCTCCAGCAATGGAATCCCCTCCACCCACTGCTTCGCCTCGTGCAAAGTCTCGAACTGCTCGGCCAGAAAATGCTGCGCGGGAGCCGAAGACAGCGCGAGATGACAAAGAAACGCCACCGTCCGGTGCAGAGCCGTGGGCTCCACCCTTTCCTCCGCCACCTCCTCCTTCCCGCGGGGGCTCCTTCCCGCAGACCGCTTCACCGTCCTCGCGATCGCCTCCCGCAAGGAAGCCGCCGACATCCGCAGTTGGTTTGCCACCACCTGGATCTGCTGATCCCTCGCCACCGCATCGGTCATCACCGCCAGCAACGCCGCGCAATCGTTCGCCAATGCCGTGCGTCCCGCCGCCGAATCCATCGTCCCCCCCGCCTTCGCCTTCTCCAGCATGAAATCGAAAAACTCCCTCGCCTCCCCCACCCTCGCCCGGAGCGCTTCCGCCCCGTGCGCCTTGAGAAACGTGTCCGGATCATCCCCCTCCGGCAGCTGCACCACCCGCACCGTCAGCCCCTCCGCCGCCAGCTCCCGGAACGCCCGCTCCGACGCCTTCACCCCCGCCCCGTCCGCATCGTAGCACACCAGCACCTCCTTCGTGTAGCGCTTCAGCAACCGCGCGTGCAGCGGCGTGAACGCCGTCCCCAGCGGAGCCACCGCCTGCTCGATCCCCGCCTCATGGCACGAAATCACATCCAGCTGCCCCTCGCACAACAACGCCGCCTTCGCCTTCAAAATCGGCTTCTTCGCCCGGTCCAGCGCGAACAACACCTGCGACTTCTCGAACAACGCCGTCTGCGGAGAATTCACATACTTCCCGCTGTTCGGATCCTCCCGCAACTGCCGCCCGCTGAACGCGATCACATCCCCGATCTCATTACGCACCGGAAACATCAACCTGTCCCGGAACCGCACGTACAAACCCGATTTCGGATCGCCCTCCCTCCGCAGCGAAGCCAGCCCCGATCTCTCCAGCTCCCTCCCCGTGAAATTCCGGCTCCTCGCCCAATCCAAGAACACGCGCCCCTGCTCCGGCATCCACCCCACCGTCCACGAAACCGCCATGTCCCGTCCGTAGCCGCGCGATTTCAAATACCCCCTCGCATGCTCCGCTCCCGGATCGCCCAGCAAAAGCTCATGAAAAAACGCCGCCGCCTCCCGGTGCAGATCCAGCAAACGCCCCCGCAGCTTCCGGTTCTGGTTTTCCGCCGGATCATCCGCCTCTTCCGCCACATGAATGCCCGCCCGCCCCGCCAGTTTCTTCACCGCCTCCACAAACGGCAGATTTTCATAATCCCTCACGAACGCGATCGCATCCCCGCTTGCATGGCAGCCGAAGCAATGAAACCGCTGGCTGACCGGATTCACGTAAAACGACGGAGTCTTCTCGTTGTGGAACGGACAGTTCGCACGAAACTGCGCGCCCGCCCGCTTCAGGGGGATATAACCGCCGATCAGCTCCTCGATGGACGTCGCCGAGAGAACCTGTTCGATGCTTTCCTTGGGAATCGTCGCCACTTGCTGCCCGGGAGGTATATGCAGGTCCCGCCCCCGGGCGAAGCCAAACCCGCGAAAATCCCGCCGCGCGCCACAAATGAGGTGGCGCTGTTTCCTCAGGGTCCCTACATTAGGGAGAGTGGGTAGATTGTGGCATAAAAGTGGCATAAAA
>CAZVSA010000056.1:0-17121 GCA_964629955.1 uncultured Luteolibacter sp. | reverse complement strand
GCGATCTATCTGCGCGAATACGCGAAGCAGGGGATGATGGTCCGGATCGTCCGGATCTCGGTGAACAATCTCGCGGGGGTGCCGTCGATCGTCTTCGGCGTTTTCGGTCTGGCGTTTTTCGTCTATTTTGTCGGCGGAAGCATCGACGAGTTGTTTTTCTCCGACAAGCTGCCGACACCCACCTACGGGACGCCTGGTATTTTGTGGGCGTCGCTCACGCTGGCGATCCTCACCCTGCCGGTGGTGATCGTGGCGACGGAGGAGGCCCTCTCCGCGGTGCCGCGCGGAGTGCGGGAGGCGGCATTGGCCTGCGGCGCTTCCAAGTGGCAGACGATCCAGCGGGTGGTGCTTCCCGCGTCTCTTCCGGGGATTCTGACGGGGGTGATCCTGGCGATGGCGCGCGGGGCGGGAGAGGTGGCTCCTCTGATGCTCGTGGGGGTGGTGAAGCTCGCGCCCACGCTGCCCATCGATGACATCGCCCCGTTCATTCATCCGGAGCGGAAATTCATGCATCTTGGTTTCCATATCTACGATCTCGGTTTCCAATCGCCCGATGCGGAGGCGGCGATTCCCGTCGTCTATGCCACCGCGCTGTTGCTGATCGTGGTGGTGGTGACATTGAACCTGACGGCCATTCTCATCCGGAACCGTTTGAAGAAACGTTTCGCTGTCAGCAGCTTCTAAGAGATATGCCCGGCTCCTCTCCAACTTCCTCCGGCGGCCGCCCCGATTTCATCCGGGTGGACCGCTTCAGTTTCCATTATGGCGAAAAGCAGGCGCTGTTCGACATTGATATGGAAATTCCCGAGAACCGGGTGACGGCTCTCATCGGGCCTTCCGGTTGCGGGAAATCTACGCTGCTCCGGAATCTGAACCGGATGAACGATTTGATCGACGGGGTGCATCATGAAGGGGACATCCGGATCGGCGGGGCCAGCTTGTATGATCCCGCCGTGGAGGTGATTTCCCTCCGCAAGCGGGTGGGCATGGTGTTCCAGAAATACAATCCGTTCGCGAAGTCGATTTATGAGAACGTGGTTTTCAGCCTGAGGGTCGCGGGGCGCTCGAAGCGGAGGGAACTGGATGAAACCGTCGAGCGCGCGCTCACCTCGGCGGCGCTTTGGGACGAGGTGAAGGACCGTTTGCACGATTCCGCGTTCGGCCTGTCCGGCGGGCAGCAGCAGCGCCTCTGCATCGCGAGGGCGATCGCGAACCAGCCGGAGATTCTTCTCATGGACGAACCCTGCGCCGCGCTCGATCCGCTGGCCACGCTCAAGATCGAGGAACTCATCGTCGGACTGAAGGAGCAGTATACGATCGTGATCGTCACCCATAACATGGAACAGGCGACCCGTTGTTCCGACAGGACCGCTTTTTTATATATGGGGCGTTTGATCGAATATGACGAAACCCTCCGGATTTTCGACAATCCTTCCCATGCGGAAACCGAGGCTTACATCACCGGCCGTTTCAGTTGACATGTCTTTTCCCGAATCCACCACGCCGCCGACGAATCCGCCCTCCATCGAGGTGCGGGACATGGATTTCAGCTATGGCAGGAGCAAGGCCTTGAGTGACATCAACATCACGATCGGGAGCAACGAGATTACGGCATTCATCGGGCCGTCCGGTTGCGGGAAATCGACGTTGCTGAGATGCTTCAACCGGATGAACGATTTCATCCCCGGTGCCAGGGTCACGCGCGGCGGGATCTGGATCGAGGGGACGGAAATCCACAGCCCGGACGTGGATGGCGTGGAGCTGCGGCGGAGAATCGGGATGGTGTTCCAGAAATCGAACCCGTTTCCGCGGACGATTTATGAAAATGTGGCGTATGGTCCGCGCATCCTCGGCGAGAAAAGGAAAGACGTGCTGGATGCCATCGTGGAAAAAGGTCTGCGCGGGGCGGCCTTGTGGGATGAGGTGAAGGACCGCCTGCACGAGAGCGCCTTCGGCCTTTCCGGAGGGCAGCAGCAGCGGCTTTGCATCGCCAGAACCTGCGCCGTGGACCCCGCGATCATCCTGATGGACGAGCCGTGCTCCGCGCTGGACCCGATCGCCACCGCGCGTGTCGAGGAACTCATTCTGGAGTTGAAGGAAAACTATACCATCGTGATGGTGACCCACAACATGCAGCAGGCCACCCGTATTTCCGACAAAACCGCGTTCTTTTACCTTGGGGAGCTGGTGGAATTCGATGCCACCGCGAAAATTTTCTCCAATCCGTCCATCAAGCGAACAGAAGAGTACATCACAGGCCGTTTCGGCTGAACCGTTTCCCCGTCCCATGCAATCACCCCACATCCTCCGCGATTTCGACCAGGCCATCGCCGCTCTCCGGAGCGAAGTGCTTTCCATGGCCGCAAAGGCCCGCCACAACCTCGAACGGGCGATCCGTTCCCTTTTGGAACGCAACCCGGAGCTGGCGAACGCGGTCATCGCCGATGACGACGAGGTGGACGAACACGAACGGCACATCGACCGGCTCGGGATGGAAATCCTCGTCCGTTTCCATCCGATGGCCACGGATTTGCGGCTGGTGGTTTCCTCGATGAAAATCTCGATGAATCTCGAACGCATCTCGGATCACGCCACGAACATCGCGAAGCGGGCGAAAAAAATCAGCGCGAACCAGGAGTTGCAGGATGTGACATTGATCGAGCCGCTTTACACCGTGGCGGACCAGCTTCTCCGCGATGCGATTTCCGCCTACAGCGATGGCAACGCGGTTCTCGGTGCGGCGCTGCATGGGAGGGACAAGGAGCTGGACCGGATGCACCACGAGGCCACGGCGACGTTTGGTTCGCGGATCGAGCAATCGAACGGGCGCAGCCAGGATTACCTGCATTTGATCTTCATCGTCCGTTCGCTGGAGCGGGTGGGGGATCTGGCGACGAACATCGGGGAGGATGCCGTGTTTCTGGAGGCGGCGCGCGATCTCCGCCACGCGACGGACCGGATTCTTCCGGAGTGAAACGGGGCGGATTTTACGGGACAATTTCCCGTGCGGGTTGTAGAAGCTTCCCGAACCTTGGAAGCCAATGAAACCGTCCTATTTGAGAATTTCCTCCGCCTCCGTTCTTTCATGCCTTGGGGGGCTGCTTTTCACACAGGATGCCGCGGGGCAGTTGGACGCCGCGGGGAAAGAGGACATCGGATTCACATCGCTGCAGAGCCGGCTGGGAGCGGCGATGCCCACCGGCTCGGGAATCTCGGTGAGCATGGTGGAGATTCCCAGTGGCGGGAATTACCGGCCCGACAGCGCGATTTTTCCCGACAAGGATTTTGTGTATCCATCCGGAGGGAGCAGCGGTTCGTCGAGCCATGCGACGAACGTGGGACGGCACTTCTTCGGACCGGATTCTCTCGCTCCGGACATTGGCCTGGGCGCGGATGACGAAATCATCGCTTCCTATGAGACCAACCATTTTCTCAACAACGTCATACGCACCGGGCAAAACCTTCTGCCGGAGGTGGAAACGAATGATATTCAAAACCATAGCTGGGTGGGGAATTACGACAATGATGACGCGACCCGCCAGGCGGTCCGGCGGATGGATTACATGATCGCCAGGGATGGCTTCGTGGCGGTTTTCGGTTTGAACAATGGAAGTGCCACCGATGTGCCGGGTTTGTTCGGAGGGGCCTACAACGGGATCACCGTGGGTCTTTCGGGCGGCAACCACAGCACGGGCGGAACCACCCTCGAAGGCGGCATGCGCACCCGGCCGGACATTGTGGTGCCTTTGGGGCTCACCAGCTATGCGACGCCGACGGTGGGCGGTGCGGCGGCTTTGCTGATCGAGACCGCGCGGGGGACGGCGGCATTGAACAATGCGGATACTTCTGTGGTGGTGAAGTCCCTCCTGTTCACCGGAGCGACCCGCGATGAGCCGGAATTCACGACCCCGTGGGCGAACAGCCCGACCCAGCCGCTTGACGAGAGATATGGGGCGGGGGAACTCAACATCGACCGCTCCCATGCGATCCTGGAGGCGGGGGAATTCGATGCGAGCGATTCGTCGCTGGCGGGCTCCACCGGTTGGGATGCGGGTGTCAGCTCCGACACGACGCCATCGCTGTATTTCTTCGAGCTGGACGATCCGGGGTTGTGGTATGATGTCGCCGCCAGTCTGGTCTGGAATCGCGATGTGACCGCGACGGACATTGATCCGGGACCGGGGATTCAATATGAATGGGATTTCACCCTGGCGGATCTCAATCTCCGCCTGTATCAGGCGGACGGTTTCGCGCTCGGCACCGAGCTGGCTGCCAGCCTGAGCACGGTGGACAATGTGGAGCTGATCACCTTCGGGGGCCTTGCCAGCGGTCGTTATGCCTGGCAGGTCAGCGCGGACACTTCGGGCGTCGATTACGGGTTTTCCTGGTATCTGGAAGGCGTGCAGCCTGTTCCGGAGCCGTCGGCGGTGATGGTGATGCTGCTTCTCCCGCTGATCGGTTTCGTGCGGAGGCGTTGAGTTTTCTCCGGCCGAGTCAACGCTCGATGGAGACGCCGAGGAGGCAGACGTCGTCGTCGAAGTGCTGCCCGTCGGAAAACGCGAGGACGCTCGAAAGAATCCCGTCCAGCAGCTCGTCGAGCGGCGCGGTGGCTTTCGATTGGATGAGTTCCATCAGCCGTTGTTCAAAGAAGGGTTCCCCGCGCTGGTTTTCGGCTTCGAGGACGCCATCGGTGAAGCAGATCATCCGGCTGGCGCCGTCCAGATCCAGCGACTTCACCGGGTAGGCCGCGCCTTTGATCAGGCCGAGGGCGGGTCCCTTTTCCGCGCGTTCCACGGCGAGCTGGCGGATGTTGCCGGGGCCGGCGAGAATGGGGCCGGGATGTCCGGCGCAGGAGTAGCGGAGGGTTTCGCCGGATAGATCCAGAACCCCGTAGAACGCCGTTGCGAACATGGTGGTTCCGGCCCGTTCGAGAATCGCGGCGAGGCCGTCGTTCAGCCCGGAGAGAAAAGCGCCCGGTTCGGAAGCCTGGGCGCGTTGTTTTTCCAGCAGGCCGCGCAGCATCGCGACCACGAGCGCGGAGCGGACACCGTGCCCCATCACGTCGCAGATCATCACGCCGACGCTGGTGTCGGAAATCCGGATCACTTCAAAGAAATCCCCGGCCAGCCCCGAAATGGGGATGTAGCGGGAGCCGAACTGGAGCTTCCCTCCATCGCCGGTGGCCACGACCGGAAACTCATGCGCCGCCAGCGCCTGCTGGATTTCCCGGGCGAGCAGAAGCTCTTCTTCGTAGGCCTGGTTTCTTTGCTGGAGCTGCGCGGCGAGAGCCACGGCTTCGCGCTGGGCGGTGACCAGGCCGGTGACATCGCTGGACACGCCGAAGGTGCCCTTGATGGCGCCGTGCCGGTCTTTCCATGGGAATTTGGAGGTTACGACCCAGGTTTCGCCGCCTTTCCGCCAGGTTTCGTGCTCCAGTTTTCCGCTGATCGCCTCGCCGGTTTCGATGATCTTGAGTTCGTCGTTTTCGGCTTCCACCCAGTGCTCGCGGTCGAAGATGTCGCGGTCATGCTTGCCTACCAGATCCGAGGTGTGGGGAAAGCCCCACCATTCGGCGGTGCCCTGGTTGACCATCACCAGGCGGGATTGCTTGTCCTTGAAGTAAATTTGCAAGGGCACGTGGTCGATCAACTGGCGCAGCAGGAAACGTTCTTCCTCGACCTGGGCTTCCGCTTCCTTGCGCTGGCTGATGTCGATCATCGAGCCGGCGATCCGCAGCGCCTGGCCGGAGCGGTCGCGGACGACGGTGCCGCGGACGCGCAGCCAGCGCCAGCCGCCGCTGCCCGTGAGCACGCGGGCGTCCACGGCCAGGGTTTCCGGCCCCCCTGTTTCGAGCGCCTGGGACAGCGCGCGCAGGAAAACGGGGAGATCTTCCGGGAAAATGCAGTCGTGGGGAGGGAGGAAAAGATTCGGGGCGCTGGCGTTGCTGCATTCCAGGAATTCCAGCACGCGCCGGGAGTAGGAGATTTCCCTGCGATCGGTCCACCAGTCCCAGATTCCTTCGTTGGAGGCCCGCAAGGCGAGTTCGAGCCGCTCGAACTCAAGGTCCCTCCCATCCGGCAACGTTTCCCGATCCGTCTCCATTTGCTTTTGAGGTTGGGCGTTTCCTTCCCCGTCGGCAATGGGATTCGTTGAACATTGAACATTGAACGTCCAACATCGAACGTCGAAGGGAAGAATTCCCGCAGCATTCTTCTTGACTCCATGATTCCCGGGGCCTACATCGCGCGCCCCGAACGAACTTTCACACCGACTCCCCATGGCCAACGCGCAAGTAATTCTCAAAGAAAAAATCGAAGGCCTTGGAGCCGAAGCAGATGTTGTCAAGGTTGCCGCCGGTTACGCCCGCAACTATTTGATTCCACAAGGGAAAGCCTATGAGGCGACCCGTGCGAACCTCCGCCACATCGAAGTTCTCAAAACCGAGCGCGCCCGTCGCGAAGGCGAGGAGCTGCTCGCAGCCCAGGAGATCGCCACCAAAATCAGCCGCCTGAAGCCGAAATTCACCCTGGAAAGCGGCCAGAGCGGAAAGACCTTCGGTTCCGTGACGAGCATCGACATTCACAAGGAGCTGGAAGCCGCGGGCATCGTGGTGGACCGCCATCTGATCGAGCTGGACAAGCCGGTCAAGAAATCCGGCAAGACGGAGGTTGCGATCCGGATTCACCCGCAGGTCACCGCCACACTCACCATTTCGGTGGACGCGGGTGCCGTCGAGGCCGGGGAAGATTGATTTCCGCTGCTGTTTCCATTTGAGAAAACCTCCGCTGGGATTTGTCCGGCGGAGGTTTTTTCGTTTTCAAGTGATGCCATCTTATCCCTGAACGATGGCATCAATGGAAGAGCGGCGGGCCTTTCTTCGTGAAAGGATGGCGGTTCCGAGGCCCAGTGCGGCGAGAACGGAGATCCCGCTGTCGCCGATGATGGCGTAGAGGGAGAGGGTGGGCTGGAGGGGGATGTCCAGTTCCGCGAGCATCCAGCCGCGGGTGAAGTGGCTGCCGTTTTCGTCCGTGAGAATCTGGGGCTCCCCGGTGTCCGGGTGGGCGGTGGCGCCGCGGGTGTCTATGGCGGCGCTGACTCCGGTATTGGCGCAGCGGAGCATCGGCCGCCGGAGTTCGATGGCGCGGAAGCGGGCGTTCGCGAAATGCTGGGCGGCGGCCGCGGTTTCCTTGAACCAGCCGTCGTTGGTGACGTTCACGATGACCTGGGGGCCGGGGCGGACGAATTTCCGGTTGAGGCGGGGCACGGTGTCCTCGAAGCACACGGAGGGAATGGTGCCGATGGAGGTGCCGCCAACGGGGACCGGAATGGGATCGAAGGAGCCGCCGGAGGTGAAGGAGCCTCCGTATTCCACGCCGGCTTGCTGTTCGTAGATTTTCTTCAGCAGCGGGATGCTTTCGACGAACGGGATGGTTTCGCCGAAGAGGACGAGGTGGTGCTTGCGGAATGTCTGGAGTTCGTCCTCCGGGGAGAAGTAGGCGATGGAGTTGTACGCGCCGCCACCGGATTTCTTCACCATTTGGTCTCCGATGGCTTCCGCTTCCAGCTCCACGACGCCGAAAATGAGCTGGAAGTCCCCCATGGAGCGGACTTGATCCATGGTGTCCATGTTCTGCTGCCACATTCCCCACGCGCCATCGTCGGCGCGGAAGATCCGGCCGGTGAGGGCGGTTTCCGGCCAGATCACCCAGTCCGGCCAGTTGAGGGAAATGGAGCTTTCCCCTTGGGTTTCCATGGCGGAGAGAATTTTCGCGGAATCCTCCTCCTCGATCGCCTGAAGGGCGAGGATGGTTTCCTCCTCGTAGGCTTGGTGGACTTCGAGGGCATCCCAGAGCACCGTGGCGGCGTCCTGGGGGATGTTGATCTGGACGAGCAGGCTTTTCAGCCGGATGGATTCGCCCTTGCCTTCGGAACTCATCCGGAAAATGCCGTACACGAGGAGCAGGGCCACGGCCAGGCAGGCGATGCCGAAGTCCCACCGGGGCGCGCGTTTTCCCTCCCTCACTCCGCGCGGGATTCTGCGGGCGACCTGCACGATCACGGCCTGGAAGAACACCAGCACGAGGGACAGGCCGGCCACGCCGAAGAGGTCCGCGGCCTGGGCCATTACCAGCGTTTCGTGAAAGGCGGTTCCGAGCCCGTTCCAGCCGAAACCGGTGAAGAGCCACCCCCGCAGCACCTCAAGCCCGGCCCAGACGGCGCCGTGACTGAACGCCACGCGCAGGCTGGCGAGGGTTTCCGTGAGGGTGTCTTTCCTCGTTTGGTCCCGCCATGGATTTCCCAGGCTGGCGGCGAAAGCGCCGAACAATCCCCAGTAGCAGGCGAGGTAGAGGGAGAGGATGGCGGCCCCGAGCCAGGAAACGGAGCCGAGCCAGGAAAACTGGATGCCGCAGGAAACGGCACCCGCAAGGAATCCGAGGGCGAAACCATTGCGGACCGGGTGTTTTTCCCCGATCGACCACAGCGCCGCCAGCAGGGGGATGAGCGCGATCCAGACGCCGCCGGCGAGTGAGAACGGGGGGAACAGCCCGGCCACCATCAATCCGCTGGCCGCCGCCGCCGCGATCCGTATCCATATCCGCCCCTGCTTCGCCATGGCGGGATCATCATCAGCGGAATTGCCCCGGGCCAATCAGAAACCGCTCTCCGGCGCGGATGATCCGTGGGAAGGAAAGGGCTTTCCGTTTTGATTTTCCCTTGGCGGGCCGGGCCGGGCCGTCTACAACCCCCGCGTCATGTCCCGTGCCGCCATCGAACTTTCCTGCAAGATTTTCATCGTCCTGCTGAGCTTGGTCTTCCTCTGGGTTCTGTTCGGAGTCGCGCGGCAGGTCGGCTTGTTTTGATGCGGCGGGGGCGGCGGCTCAGGCCCAATCGACGGGAATTTCAACGGACCGGCCGCTTTTGTCGTCGTATTTCAGGTGGCCGTGCTCCAGCGCGTATTCGTGGACGAAGCGGGTGACCTTGACGTCGTAGGCGCAGTATTCGGCGATTTTCCGGAGCGGTGCGAATTCGCCGGTTTTTTTGTGTTCCTGCCACCAGCGCAGCGCATCCAGTCCGTCGGCGGTTTTGCCCATTCCGAGCGTGGCGGATGCGACGGAATCGAGTTTCAGGCGGAATCCGAGTTTTGCTTCCAGATCGAGCATCATATCCATGTTGATCGTCTGGTCGGAGAGCGTGTGGAAAATGTACGGCTGCAGGACGGGGTAGTCGAACTGCATGTGGTTCCACCCCACCACGAGATCGGCCCGGACGAGTTCCTCTCCCAGCCGCTCCATCTCGCTTTCCGGGTAGATTTCGTAGGTTCCGCGAGCGGTGCTGTAGGTGACCGCCACGGAGATTCCCATTTTCGCTTTGTTCGCGAAGCCGCCGACGTCGCCGAAGCTGCGTTGGGTTTCCAGATCGAAATAGACGATGTTTTTCGCTGCCACGGGCGTTGTGGTAAAGACAGGCGGGTGCGGGGGCAAGCTTCGGGCGGGCGGAAGAAGGTTTTGGCGGTCGCGGTTCCGGCGTGCTATGGACCTGGCGCATGGATTCGGCTCGTGCGGACAAATGGCTGTGGGCGGTCCGGTTTTTCAAAACCCGGGCCATGGCGGCGAAGGCATGTGCAGCGGGCAAGGTGAAACGGGCCGGAGATCCGCTGAAGCCGGCGGCGGCTCTGCGGGCGGGGGATGTTCTGGAGATTCCGTTTCCGGACGGACCGGGGGCGAGAACGGTGAGGGTGAAGGAATTGATCTCATTGCGGGTGGGCGCTCCGTTGGCCCGGGCGTGTTACGACGATCTGACCCCGCCGGAAGTGTATGAGCACTTGCAGCAGGTGATGGAGGAACGGCGCGAAGCCGGGCTCGGGCGTCCGACCAAGAGGGAAAGGCGGCAAATTGGAAAAATCCGGGGGTTTTGGGATTAGGAGGAACATCGAACATCGAACGTCCAACATGGAACGTCGAAGGAAGAGGTTTTGGGATGGGGGAGAGGATTTCTTGCACGATCGAGGTTGCGGGGCTTGTATCGAAGCCATCATGAAAACTCGAAACATGCTGGGCTTGGCAACGGGAATGGTGGTGGCGCTTTCGCTGCCGGTGATGTCGGAAGAAATCCCGAAGGTGCTGGAGATCGGTTCTCCGGCTCCGGAGTTCTCCCTGCCGGGGGCGGACGGGAAGACGTATTCGTCCTCGGACTTCGCGGATTCCAAAATTTTGTGCGTGATTTTCACCAGCAGCCACTGCCCGGATTCGGTGGGGGCGGCGGCGAGAATGGAAGCGATCCATCAGGATTACAAAGACAAGGGTGTGGCCGTGGTCGCGGTGAACGCGAACAACCCGGGAGCCCTCACGCCGGATGAGCTGGGCTACTCGCCGTTCGGGGATTCGTTCGAGGAAATGGCTCCGTTCGCGGCGGACTTCGGCTGGACGCTTCCGTATCTCTACGATGGCGAGACGCAGGAGTTCGCCACCGCGTGCGGGGCGCAATCGACGCCGCATGTGTTCGTTTTCGACGACGAACGGAAGCTCCGCTACACGGGCCGGATGGACGATGCCGGGCGGAATCCGAACCCGGTGGACAAGAGCTTCCTGCGCGATGCCCTCGACGCGATGCTCGCGGGGGAGGAAGTGAAGGAGCCGGTCACGCGTTCGTTCGGCTGTTCCACCAAGTGGCTTTTCAAGGCGGCCAACGTGGCGGCGGACCAGAAAAGCTGGGAGGCGAGGCCGGTGACGGTGGCGGATCTCGATGGGGAGCTGGCGAAGAAACTGCGCGAAAACAAGTCGGGCAATGTCCGCCTGATCAATTTCTGGTCCACGACCTGCGGGCCTTGCGTGAAGGAGTTTCCCGATCTGGTGGATGCCTACCGGCGTTTCCAGAACCGGAACATGGATTTCATTTCCATCAGCCTCGATCCGGCGGACAAGCGGCAGGATGTGGAGAAATTCCTCGATTCGCGCGATGCGGCGCTTTCCGACCGGACGAAGCCATCGATGGAAAAGGAAGGCCGCACGTCGAACAATTATCACTGGACGGGAGGAAATCCGGACACGCTCGCGGAAGCGATCGATCCGGAATGGAGCGGGGCGCTGCCGCACACGCTCGTGATCGCGCCGGATGGCACGGTGATCTGGAGACACACCGGGGAGGTGGACATCGTGGAGGTGCGCCGCATGATCCTGAAGGGATTCGAGTGATCCTTGGGATCGTTTTCTGAACGTGAAAAACCGCACGGGGAGAGCCCCCGTGCGGTTTTTTTGCGAGCGTGGGATGGTCCGGTTTGTCAGCGGCGGATGAAGGCGGGGAGAATGCAGGCGGCGACGAAGATCGCGAGCAAGGAGGCGATCCAGCCGGGAAGACCGAGCCCCGTACGGAGTTTGTCGTATTTCGGGTTGTGGTCCTTTGGCGGGGTTCCTCCGCTTCCCCCGGTGGCGGCGGGCACGGGGGGGATCAGCTCCGCGGCGATGAGCTGCGGCTGGCCGACCTCTTCACGGAAAGCGGCAACGTCTTCCGGAGTGACGGGCGGTGCGGAGTTTCCGAAGGAATTGCGGACGTAGGTGAGAACGGATGCGATCTGCTCGTCGCTTTGATAGGCCATCGCCACCATGCCGCCGGGCATGTTGTATTCGACGCCCTTGACCGTGATGGGCCCCACAAGACCCCGGAGCTGGATGCGGATGAGGTTTTCAGCAGGTCCGTTGACCCATTCGGAGCCCGCGAGCGGCGGCCCGGCGGCTCCGCCTTCCCCGCTCTGGCCGTGGCAGGCGCCGCAGAGGATGAATTGCTGCTGGCCGGCTTTCATGATTTCGGGGTCGGGAGCATCGGACCATGCGTGCGGCGAGGCGGCGAACACGGAGAGGAGTGCGGGAATGAATGGTTTCAGCATGATGAATCGGCGGGTGGGATTTGCGGAGGATGTTTGCAGCTCCGGCGGGTGGGACGTGTAGGTGATCCGCCGGACCATCGCGAGCCGAAAGGCGGAGAAAGTGGGAACGGTGTGATGCCGTGATTTCCCTTCCGGGCTTCTAACAGCATTCCGCGACCCGTTCCGCGCAGGGCTTCGCCGGGATGCCGGAGGACTCGCGGGCCAGGTCCTCGCGCAGCCCGCGGATGAAGCCCGACATGCCGCGCCGGATTCCACGGTAGAATTCCGCGTCGCTCGCGCCCGCGGCCCTCAGCGCTCCGCGGTGGTTGATCCAGAGCACCGTGCCCGCCGCCAGCCCGCGCAGGCGGAATTGCAATGCCCAGAATCCGCCGTAGCGCCTGCCTTCACGCAGGCCTTCGTCCGCGAGCCGGGCCCGGTGGAAGGCGATGTGCCCGGCCTCGTCGCGGATGATCAGCGCGCACATGCCGCGCACCGCTTCGTCGTCGATGTGCTCGCGAAGCATTTTGTAGTAAACGTGGCTGACGATTTCGGTGAGAAGCAAAGCGTAGAGCTCGAACCGGACTCCCAGAGCTTTCCGGACGCCGCAGAACAGGCTGAAGCTCCAGTGCGATCGGATTTCCGGCGTGCCGAAGCGTTTGAGCGCGTCACCGAGCAGGCGCGAGTGCTCTTTTTCCTCCGTGAACCAGAGGTCCACGAGGGTTTTCAGTTCCGCGTTGGTGTCCAGCAGCCGGTCGCGGTTCCAGGCGATCAGGCAGGCGGGGCCTCCTCCGTCGCCGAGCTGGAATTGTTGCAATGATTTCACGAGCTTGCGCAAGGCGGCGCCATGGAGGCGGATGGGTGCCTGCCAGTCCGGTTCGGGTCTTTGCAGGGCGTTGCGGTGGAAATGGTCGATCCAATGTTGGTGGTTCATCGGAGCGAAAGATGAGCGGCCTGCGGGAAGAAATTGCGAGGATCCCGTGAATTTTCCGGGAAAATCCACCGGGTTTCGATGCAGGGATCCGGGGAAAGAACTTTTCAAAGGGCGGCGCATCCCATAACCCGGACAAATGAAAACCCAATCGCCGCCGATACTCTCCTTCGCATGGCTGGCCACCTGCATGTTGTTTTCTTCCGCCACCGTGCGGGGCGTGGTGCTGGATGTGGAGCCGCTTCCCGGGGAACGGGTGTGGATGCTTCCGGGCGGGGAACAGGGAGGAGTGCTGGCGGGCGGAAGCTCGGCCACGGTGGAGATCGAGGTGCCGGATTTCACGGAAAGGGAAAAGGAGATCGGCGGGAAATGGCGCGGGATTTTGTCGCTGGACGCGTATGGGACGGTGAACGGCCGGGGCACGGCGTTGTTGCTGGAGGCTCTGGATTCGGAGAACGGCGAGGTGCTGGCGAGGATGGAAGGATCGGTGTCCGGCGTGGCGCCGCGCGCGGACTGGGCGGTGATCGCTTCTTCGGAGCATCCGGGCGCGGCGGCGGAAAGGCTTTTTGACGGAGATCCGGCGACGGACTGGCATTCGCGCTACGGGGATGACGGGGCGGAGGGACCGCATTGGGTGGGGCTGGAATTCGGCGCGCCGCGCGTGTTGAAGGGGCTGCGCTACATCCCCCGGCGGGGAGGTGGCACCAATGGCGTGGCGCAAAAGTATCGTGTGGAGGTCCGCAGGCCGGGTGAGGAGGAGTGGAAGACCGTTTCGCGGGGAACGAGCGGAAACGAAGTGGCCCGGGATCGCGGCCCGGTCGAAGTCAAATTTTCCAACGCGCGGGAGATCGAGGCGTTCCGTTTCGTGATCGAGAGCGATTGGAGTGGCGGAGGCTTCGGCACCGGCGGAGAAATCGAGCTTTTGGGAATCGAACTGCCGGAGAAATCTCCTCCGGTGGTGGCGGCTTCGCGAACCTGGCTGGAACTGCCCCACGAGATGATGTCGCGGCTGGCGGGCGGGAAATTCGTCCTGCGCGTCCGGGTGAAGGACGGTCCGGGATTGGTCGCGGGCGCGCCTCGTTTCTGCCGTGTGCATGAAGCGCCGGTGGAGGGTCTTTACGGCCGCTCGAATGGCGGCAGCGGGCCGGACAAGCTGGGTGCGGGGCTGCTGGGTTTCGACGCGCTCACGGAGCACCGCCAGAACGTGCTCACGGTGATGCAAGTGCGCGAGGGATCGCCCGCGGCGAAGGCGAAACTGGAAGCCGGCGACGCGATCGTGGCCGTCAGCGGCAGGCCCCTGCCGGTGAACGATCTGAATCCCGGCTGGGATTGGTTTTACCGCAGCCATGAGGCATGGCTGGGCCGTGCCGCGGAGGGAGGGCTCAAGGGCGGGCAGCGTGCGCTGGTGCTGACGGTTCTGCGCGAGGGAAAACCGGTGGACCTGAAGCTGGAGCTGCCGCGAGGCAAAGCCTTTGACAGCATGGATCCGGAGACCGATCCGGAGGCGGCGGCGCTGCTCAAGGACATGCTCGGTTTCCTGGAGCGGACGCAGCGTGACGATGGTTCGTGGTCCGGCGACATCATCCGCACGACCTTTTCCGCGCTGGCGCTGCTGGCGGTGGAGGATGGCAAATACGAGAAGCGGGTGAAAAAGGCGATCGATTGGTCGCTGGCCAAATATCCCGAGCCGGAGAAATACGGGAACCTCGGGTTCTGGCATGGCGCATACGCGGGCATTTTGTACAGCGAGTGGCATCTCCAGAGCGGGGACGATCGCGTGCTGAAGCATCTGGAGGCGCTGCGCGATTGGGCGGTGAACGGCCAGCATGCATCTTCCTGGGGCGTGCCTGCGCTGGGCCACGGCCCGAGCGGGCTGCCGTATGACAACAAATCGCTGGTCGCTCCGGCCTGCCATCTTCTCGTGTACGAGGCGCTCGCCCTGCGCTGCGGAATGGAATCGGGGATATGGGAATTGTTGATGCCCTATATGGAAATGGCATGGTCCGATCCCGAGGAGGGCGGCCATGGTTCGCTGGGCTACAACCGTTCCTACAAGGACACCGAGGAGTTCTGGTCGCGTAGCGGATTGTTCGCGATGGCGGCCCATCTTCGCGGAGAGCGGACCGACATGCGCGATGCGATGACCGGTTTCATGGCCGGGCGGCATCCGTGGTTCCGCAACAGCCATGCCTACGGCGAGCCCGGCGGCGCATTGGGGTTGCTCGCGTTGAATCTGACGCTGCCCGAGGCATACCGGGAAATCATCCGCGAGTATGGGTGGTGGTTTTCGCTCGCCTGGGAGCCCGGGTATGGCCTGCGCTTCACCCAGCCGCACATGGGGGCTCCCTACATGGGCGAGGACGATCTCCTCAACGCGGTTTACGCGTTGGTGCTCCAGGGGCAGCGTCGCACGCTGCACCTCACCGGCCGCGGCGAAAGCGACGGGAGCCGGTGAACGGGCCACTTGCACTTGCTCTCAGATGGCTGCGAGGATGACGTTGAAGGTCGTGCTGGGACCCCGCAGGGCAGCGGAGGATGGACCGTAACGATGATTGATGGGATAAAGATCAATCCCGGCCTGCCGCCAAGGGCTCGCCGAAGCCGGAATCGTGGGAGCAGAGCGGCTTCCTGACGACCGAATGGTTCAATTCACTTGTATCGTGTGGTGACGGCTTTCTGGTTTCTTCTCATGGAGGATTTCAATTCGACCTCCGGGCCGCCGGGTTGAGGTTTCCCCGTGGCGAGCAGTGAAAAGGTTATTGTCATCGAGTGTTCGGGGCGGTTTTGCGAGAAGTCCGTGGGAAATTTGTCGAGACCGGCCATGGTCAGGGTGGAGGTTTTCAGTTCCAGGCCGGGGGGCACCGGCGGAATCGCCTTGCCGGTGCATTTGATGGAGATCACCAGCATTTCCTGTCCGTTTTGCCGGATGACTTCCCTCAGAGTGGCTTTGCCCGTGAGCTTCTCGAATCCCATCCCTACTTTCTCCTTCAGTTCCTTTTGCATCATGTCCATGTTGAGATCCCAGCTCTGGCCGGGTCGTTTTCTTTCTCTGGTGCCAAACAACTCGTCATCCGTGTACGGATTGGAGGAGAGGAAGATAACCAGTGAGAGGGCATCGCCCACCTCCTGTGCCGCCGGTTTTCCGTCCACCTCAAACGACGCCTTGTCGTTTTCGTCGAGGAAAGCCACGACAGTGGTGTCCGGCGGCAGCAGGGTTTTGCGCTCCGTTTCGATGATCTCCTCCAGCCGGCTGATCTGATGGGATACGCGGGTGGGCGTTCCTTTGGCATCCACGGCCAGAATCGTACCGGCGGAGTCCATTTCCACTTTCTGGTTCTTCTTGCTGTTCCGCACGACCTTACCATCCGAACTCAGAGTCCTTTCCTCAAAATGCTCGGTCACCACCTTGGTTTCGAAGCGCTGCCCCTCCACAGCCGGGCGATGGAGACGGATCTCGTAATCCGGGCCGACGGTTTTGTCCTGACCGGGCGCGGTGATGGAGGCCGTGAGCGTCAATGCGACGAGGAGGGGACGGAGGAATAATCCGGCGGGCATACGTTGTTGCACGCCGGGACGGCGGGGATGCTCATGGCTTGAGTCCATTGAATGCGAGCGTAAATTTCCACCCCACGGTGCCAAGGGAAATCGGCAGCGGGTGTGGGTATCATCGGCCGCGGCGGGAGCCGGTGAGTGGAATGCGGCGAGGGCATTCCGCCAGCCGCCCGGCTCCGGGCAGAATGCCCGGGCCACTTGCTTTCAGATAGCCGCGAGAATTGCGTTGAATGTCGCGCTGGGGCGGAGGGCGGCGGAGGCTTTTTCGTCGTCGGGGGCGTAGTAGCCGCCGATTTCGACGGGCTTGCCCTGGACGCTGTTCAGTTCTTCTACGATTTGGGTTTCGGCGGCGCCGAGCTTTTCCGCGATGGGACCGAAGATGGCTTGGAGTCCGGTGTCTTCGGTTTGGGCGGCGAGGGCCTGGGCCCAGTAGAGGGCGAGGTAGAAGTGGGAGCCGCGGTTGTCGATGGTGCCGAGCTTGCGGCCGGGGCTGCGGTCGAATTCGAGGAACTTGCCGGTGGCGGTGTCGAGGGTGTCGGCGAGGACTTTGGCTTTCGGTAGATCGAAGGTGGAGGCGATGTGTTCGAAGCTGGGAGCGAGGGCGAAGAACTCGCCGAGCGAGTCCCAGCGGAGGTAGTTTTCCTCGACGAACTGCTGGACGTGCTTGGGGGCGGAGCCGCCGGCTCCGGTTTCAAAGAGGCCGCCGCCGTTGATGAGCGGGACGATGCTCAACATCTTGGCGGAGGTGCCGACTTCGAGGATGGGGAAGAGGTCGGTGAGG
>CAZVSA010000055.1:0-17122 GCA_964629955.1 uncultured Luteolibacter sp. | reverse complement strand
TCACGGGAACCGTGTAGATCTTTTCTTGGCCGGGAACCTTCGCCATCCATGGCGGAGGTTCCGTCAGTTCGCCGCCTTCGGTGCGGATGATCCTTTTCTCGTGCATGCCCATGGTATATCGGGCGGGAAAGGCGCTGCCGGGGTTGGCCCAGTAGGTGGCATGCGCCCGTTCATAGGCGGGTCGCCGTGCCGTCGCGACCAGGGCCTCTTCCAATTTTTCCTTCGTCGGATAACTCCGGGCGAGGTCGCGCGCGACAAACTCCGTGATCAGCATGGTCCGGTTTGGCAGCCGGGGTCCGCTGCCCGTGGCAAACTGGCCTTTTTCAACGGCGTCCCACGCCATCATTTCCATGATCCTCTCCCCGTCGTGCGACGCCGGTGTAAGGTTGTTTCCCCACATCAGAGCCGACGCGGCGGTCAGTGTGCTCTGGTTGAGATCGAAGCCCTTTTGCACATGGTAGGGCTGCCAGCCAATCTTGAGACAAGCCGCTTCATCCTCCGCCATGCTCCATGGCATCAGATATCCGAAGCTCCCCATGCGGTCCTGTTTCACGTAGTAGCCCCCCAGATTCATCATGGCCAGATTGATGAAGCGGCCGAGCGCGGCGTTGCGCGGCTCGTTGATCTGACCTTGCCGGGCATCGATGCCCAGTTGCCGGGCAATCGGGCCATTGATCCAGCAAAACGGCGTCCATGCGTGGGTGCTGGCCAGCGTCCGGCGGTAGTTTCCATCCGCGAGCGCCTTGGTATAGGCGATCAAAACCGGCATGAACTCCGGCGGACATCCCGACATCACGCCATTGACGGCCACGTGCCAGACCAAGGTCTCCCGATAGGCGATCGGCAGCACGCCGACCACGGCATCCCAAGGCTGGTCCGTATATTTGAGATACTCTTCGACCCGTTCGACTGTGGGCGGGATGATCGGCAGACCGTCGGACCAACGCTGCTCGGTAAAAAAGCGATTCACGCCGTCAATCGTGCCCGCGAACACCCGATCCTTGGGCTCGCCGATTCCTGTTTTGCGGCGCTCGGCGATCTCCGTCTCAGTGATCGGATTCGTCAGAGCTTCGATGATCCGGGGCCAAACGACCTCCCGCGTGTTTTTGGCAAGCTCCTCGGGACTGTGAGCTGAAAACGCCCCGGGATACGTGGCGGCGCGTGGCGCTGGCACGCCGTGGGTGACGGCTGCGGAATAGACTTGGTTCACGAAGGTTGGCGCGGCGATGGTGACGGCAGGGATGCCGAGGTATTCAGCCGCAATGCTCGATCCGGTTTCCTTCGGTGTGCAGAGTCCGCAGCCGCCGTTTCCCGAGATCACCGCATGCACTCCCATCTCTTTGAGTTTTCTTTGGAATTCGTCTTTCGACTCGCGCCTGACGCCGGGGCCGGGATACGGACCAGCGGAGCCGATTTCACCAAGCAGGATCACTTTGGCGGTGGGGTGGTTCTCCAGAATCAGCCGCTTGATCTCGGGATGCGTGATATTGGCCATGAAGCTTCCCCCCACGACCGCGATGGTTTTTCCGTTCAGCGTGTCCAGGCGGGGAGCCTGCCGGATCATTTGTACGGTTTGTTTGCCCACAGGCGACACCACGGCGTATTTCCCCGCCGGGACCGGCGCTCCCGGAACCAGACACGCGTCATCGCACTCGTATGAAAACGCGCCTCCCAATCCGCTTTGGGCTGCTGCTTTCGGCGCGGACGCCGCGGAGTGCAAGCCGAGCGCGCCAACCAGCACCAGCGTGATCGGATATCTGTTGAGCCTGTTCACTTTGGCTTAAACCCACGGCCCGCATGGAAGTTCCGAAGCTCCCGCACCTTTCACCGGAACCGGTAGCGCCCCGCTTCGACGGTGACATCCGGGGGAACACGTTCGCGTTCAAAATGGTCGTAACCCTCGCGGAGGTTTTTCCAGAAGTCCTCCCATTCGTGGCCGGCGGCGGCGGTCATGCGCTCGTCCGTCATGCGGAAGGGGAAGAAGTGGACGCGAAAAAAGGGTTGGCCGTTTTTCAGCGCGGCGTCGCAGAGGGTGTAGATTTCCTCGATCTTCGCGTCGGTCATGGCGAGGCAGCCGATGGAGATGCGGTCGCCGTGGATCATGATGAAGCTGCCGGTGCGGCCATGGTGGCGGTCGTAGGAATTCGGATAGCCGATGTTGAAGGCGAGGTGGAAGACGCTGTCGGGTTTCATCCCGGCAGGGGGGACGAAGTAGAAGCCTTCCGGCACCTGGCGGTCGCCCTCGGCGAGCTTGGGGCCGAGGGAGCCTGATGCTCCGGCGATCTTCCAAGTACGGAAGAGATCGTACTTTTCCGTGTCGCGGCGGCGGATCCACAGTTCGAGTTCGTTTTCCTCCTTGAAGGCGCGGAGGAAGACGGGATCGCCGAAGCGGAGGCCTTTTTCCGTGAGGGCTTTTTCGAGTTCCGGCCGCACGCGCTCCGCGGCGGCCGTGGCGCGTTCGGGGCCGGGGAGGCTGTCGCAGGTTTCGACCACGAAGGCATCCTGCGCTTCGTCCGGTTCGCCCCGGCAAGCGCAAAGGAGCAGGGCGGGCAGGATCGTCAGGTGGCGGCGCATGGGACGGGGCGGGGCGGATGCAGGGCGACAAGGGAGAGATCCGCGGGGCGGGCAAGGCGGTGGAGCAGGGGGTGGTCCGGCAGGCCGCAGGCATCGGTGGCGATCACGGGGATGCCGCTGGCCAGGGCGAGCAGCGCGAGGCGCGGCTGGTGTTCGATCCATGCGGGCAGCACGAGGGCCGCGGCGGCGGCGAGATCGGAAACGGAGCCCGGCGAGCAGGGGAGACCGTGGAAGGGATCGGCGGGGCCTTCGCCGGCGCGGCCAAGATAGCGCAGGCCGAGGCCGGGGTCGGCGCGCAGCGAGGCGGCGAGTTCGTAGGCACCCTTCCGGCCGAGGCGGGAAGCGGGGAAGAAGACGAAGGGATCCGGGAATTCGCGGCGGGGGAGAGGGGTTGGCATTTCCCAGTCGATCCGCCAGGCACGGTGGCCGAAATGGCGGGCGATGGCGAGATGCGGGGTGACGAGGCGCGCCGCGGTGGCGAGTGCTTCCGATTCCGCCCGGAGGAGTTCGGGATCAGCGCGGAAGTCGCCGAGGGTGGGGGATTGCGGGTGGGTGGATTTCGCGGTGTCGAGCTGTTGCTGGAGTTCCGCGAGAGGCCAACGCTGAATGAGGACATCGAAGGTCCGCCCGCCGAGCGCGCCGCTGCGCCAGAGGTGAGGCAGCAGGTTTTGCGAGACGACGATGTGTCGGCAGCGTGGGTCCAGCATGGCGGCGTAGCGTCGAGCGAGGGCGGCGTCGCCTTCCAGCAGGGTCCGCTGGCGGGCGGCTCCCTGGGCGGGGAGGCGGCGTTGCCGGAAGGAGCGCAGCAGGGTGGTGAGGGTGGCGTGGCGGCGGGAAGATCCGGGCGGCGGCGACCATTGGTAGTTCGGCTTTTTCCAGCGCCGGCCGTCCATCGGAATGAGCCAGCGGTCGCCGGGTTGCGAATGGGCGCGGCACCAGCGGTCGAATTCCGGCCAGCGGGCGTCGAGCAGGTAGGCGGAGTGGCCGAGGGCCGGAGCGTGGGCGGCGGTCGCGGCGGGGTGGCGGAAGCAGGAGGTCATGCCGCAGCTCAGGCAATCGCCGCTGGGAGCGGGGCGGTCCGGGGGTGGCTCTGAGGGAGGATGGATGGTTTTCGCGGCGCCCGCCGAACGGATGCGGACGATCAGGTCGGTGGCGTCGAGCGTGACTTCGAGGCGCCAGTCCTGATCGCCGCGGAAGCGGAGATCGACGTAGTTCCAGAAGACGGTGGCGTCGAGATTGCGCTCGGCGAGGGAACCGGGGATCACGCGCGAGTGGGCGTGGCGCTCGACGATTTCCAGCCCGGCATCGAGAGCGGCCTGATAGAGCAGGCCGCTGAGCTGGCAGAGCCCGCCGCCGAGGGCGGGGACGAGGCAGCCTTCCCGGAGTTCGCGGCCGTGGGTGAAGCCCTTTTTCCGCGTCGTCCGCCCGAGCTGCCGCCAGAAGCTGAAGACCCCACCGGCGGGAATCTCGATGCCGTGGAAAGCCCGGGCGGCGGCTCGGAGGTTCTGCACTTTCCCGGCGGTGAGGGGGAATTCGGCCGGGCCGGTCCGGCTCCAGAGGGGCGCTCGCTTTTCCGCGGCGACGGGCGCGGCGGCGAGGCGCGAGACCGCGGGATGCAGCGGAGGACGACGGGAAATTTCCAGAAAACCCCGGCGGATTTGCAGGAGCCGGCATTTCGCATGAAACGCCAGCGCTTGCAGCCGCCCGGGGATTTCCCGCTCCGATGGTGGGGGATGAGACATGTTCTCCTTTCCCTGAAACGGTGAAAAGGTGGGGTTGTCTTCAAAACGATGATGAAAATCCGGTAAAACTCCGGTAGGCCCGCCTGTTGGAGGCAACGGAAAGACACTTTCCGGCACCCTCGCCGGAGACGGGCTGGAGTTTTCCGGATGCGAACCGGCTTGGTTTTTCGGAGCCACCGGAGCGCGAGAGGTGGCGACCGGTGATCGCCGCCACGGTGCCATTCCTGTCCGCCCCTTTGTCATGAAATTGCCTCTTCCAGCATTTTCAGCAGAAGAATCACTCCCGGTACCAGAAATGCGGTGCAAAACATCACCGGCAGCAACGCCGCGACGGCCAGGGAAGATCCGGTGTTCCAGAAAATGCCGCGTCGCGAGGCCCACCGGGCGGCGGGGAAATGAAGAATCACTCCTGCCAATGCGAACGCCGCTACGCCCGGCGCCCACACGTCCGGATTCACCGACATCCGCGGCAGGTTCCGCCAGAGGAAGCGGACAAAGCCGAACACCAAATGGTGCAACAGGCCGGTTTGGGGAAATGCCGCTGCCAGAGCGAGCAATCCAGCCGCTGCCAGCATGCATGTGCGTGGGGTCAAGCACCTCATCGTGATCTCGCGTCCGCGACCCAGGTCTTGAGTGTTTCCACGTCCATGGTGCTCACCGAGGAATCCTCATGTACCACAATCATTACCCAATCCAAGTACACCGCGAGGATGGGGTTGCTTGGGTTTCCGTTTGTTTCGGGTGGAGTCACGAGCATCACGGGTTCCTTCGGGCCGTTCGGGGAGCGGATCATTCTCCATCTCTCCGCTCCCGGTATGGAATCGAACAATTCGTCCATGGTTTCCGGGAAGCGGTCTCGCTCGGTATGAAACTCGAACATCGCAAAACCCAGTTGCCTCATGTCGGAAATCGCCGCCATGCGAGCCGAACGATGGCTGCTGGTGACAAGCGGCTCTTTTGTCATCCAGAACAACTGATGCAGCACTCCGCTTGCCGCGATGGCGGCGGCGCTGCCAAGGAGGATCAACCCGCCGATCGACAGCGTTTTTCCGAAATTCCACGGCTTTCCTTTTCCCAGCCAGATGAAAAACCGGTGGGCCATCGCCAGGGCTACGGCCAGACAAACCAGCGGCAATCCCAACGCCATGAAACGGCCGCCAATGGCGGGAAGCACGGCGTCCCGGAGATGAAAGAACCAGCCCGCGAGCACATGATACGGGATTTGGAAAGCATACTCCCCGATGAGCGCCAGAATGAAAGGGAGGAAAATAAGCCAAACGATCGCGGCAAGGAGCAAGCGCCCCGCCCATGCCTTCCACCGGGAAGATTTCTTCTGCTCCGGATGGCTCATTTTTCCATCTGCTCCTCGATCTGTCGTTTCAGCATTCCCTCGTCCCGGTCCTCGATCGTCCCGTCCGCCAGCAGAACGAAGCGTCTGCCGCCCGCGGTCGAAGGTTCGTAAACGAGGATGTCCCGTCCGCCGCCGGGTTTCGCGCCGGGCATCAGGCAATAATACCCGCCCCCCTGGAATTCCCATATCTCCGGCTCCATGCCCCTGTCGAACGGTCCCGAGGGAGCCGCCCCATCATGGGCCGCTGCGTAGGCGTGAATTTCATCGCGCAGCTTCTCCAGCGCCGCGCGCCGCTCCTGCTTGGTGGGTGTGGCGGCGGAGGCTTCCCGGAGACGATAGCCGGTTCCCTGTTTCTCCCAGGCTCCCGGGGTGAGGATCTCGCGCGCGCCGGAAATCATCGTCAGAACCACGTAAAACATCAGCCCGCTGAGAGTCACCAGACACAGCGCCCGCCGGTAGTTCAATTCCGGCATCACGGTGAAGCTTTTCGCCAGGTGGTTCCATATCAGCTTCACCAGCCAGGAGATCACGAAGAAACCGGCGAGGAAAAACGACAGCGCGTCCAGCCGGGCCTTCGCGATTTCCGTGAGAGTGATCACCGTCATCCCGGCTTGCGCGCTGCCAGGCGCCGCGAGCCAGAAAAGAAGGAGCGTTCCTGTGGTTTTCCGGGATGACATGATTGGCAAGGTATCGTCTGAGGTGTGGGACCCGTGGCTGGCGTCAGTCAGCCACGGGGACCCGGTTCGGCTTGTTGGGTCTGTCTTGTTCGGCTTTTTCTTCCTTCATAGGTTTAATGATCGTTTTGCATACCAAGCGTGAATCATGCCCGCCTGGAAGAAAAGCACCGGTGACTCAAAACCTCCGTGAACGATTATGTCACGGACATCATGGGGTGGAAGAACGGCCACATCCCGAGTATATGCTTCGCGCATTCGTGCAACTCCTTCCGGAGGAACTCCATTGCCTTTCATCAGCCGCAACCATACTTCAAGTAAGTTCTGGCTATCAACCGCGGCTAAGTCGCCAGCTAAATCGGAACTGACTAAGATGCCATGAGGGAAAAGGCGACTTGCAATGCTCCGAAAGAACGCTGACCGGATATCGCGATCCAAGGTGAATTGCGAAACTAGAAAAGCAGTAGCAGCATCAAAACTGTCACTTGGCGGGAGAGAATCGAGATGGCCTGAATGCAAAACGCATCGTGACAAAATTCCATGTTCTTCAGCCTTGCGTCGAAAAATATCCAGCATCGGGACAGAGGGTTCCACGGCGGTGAAATGCCACTCTGGAAATCTATGGGCTAGATAAAGAATTTCGGTTCCTGTGCCCGAGCCGACACAGAGAATATTCGCCGTCGGAGGAAGTTCCGAAAGCACGGCACTCGTTAGCAGATGCAGGGCATTGTTGATGGGGGCCAACTTGCTCCATTGCTGATCGTATGATGATGCCTGTTGATCGAAAATTGCGGTGATCTCTTCTTTTTGCATCGCGTGCTTTCGAGATATTTTCTGCCGTCAAGGATCAGGCACCGGCGGAACGCCAATTGCCTGCATTCGCTTCGCTATCGTGGATAGCCGATAAATCAATCGACATTAGATCTATTGGGAAAATAGAACAAAACCAGCAAGCCAACAAGAGGAACCAAAGAAAGAATGAAAAGCATCCTTGGATATCCTTTCCCAACAACCCCCCGCCAAAATCCGACGAAATAGAGCGGGGTCGCGGACAATAAGATAAATCCTCTGAGAGCGTTAACCCCCCCAGGTAACATTTCGGTATTGAGAATCCATCCAGTCAAAAAGCCGACTACAGCCCAGATTCCGATCGCCCAAGAGAGCATCACCCGCCCGGGAAATGGGTGCTCGCGGAAAAAATCTGATGTGTCACGTCGCTGTCTGGCAGGTGTGGTTTCCATGATTTTCTTGAGATGTCAAAGGTGAGGCGCCGGCATTAGCCGATTGCCTCCACCGATTTGTGTGTGCCCAGCATGGGCACGTTGTAAATGGGGTTCAAGTCCCTTGTGGAAATACCAGAACATGAAAATGAAGAAACCACCACCAGAGGCCAAGCGCGGAAGGGCGACCGACCGCGTGAAGGAAGGCTATGGGAACGCAGTGGCCGCGATAGCGGCTTCTCACCGGGCGAAGCCTGACCGCTTGGACGGAGCGCAGCGGAGTCAAAACCGCGAGCTGATGGACAAGAACCGGATACAAGGCCGACACGGCGCGACGAGCTGGCACAACACAGCGAAGTCGTCTGGTATGCCCGTGGAGGTAAATCCGGCGGCAGTGCGGTGGAGCAACGTGCCATTACCTAGGGAGATCTCACCCGCGCGAGCGGCTGAGAAGTCAGCAGAGGTCATAGTAGTCGGGAAACGAGCCGGGGGCGCGATGCCCGTTCAAACAACGATACCGGAGGCCTCAACCGATGAAGGACCGAACCAATGAGGAGGGGATCGACCCCGTGACGGACGGACCAACCGACGACGCCGGACGGCGAGGCGAATCCGGGAGCCGCCACGGAGGGAAGCATGAAGCCCCTCAGGAACGAACCATGGAGCCCCTCAGGAACGAACCATGATCGAGGACATCCTTGAACCGGAAAACCTCGCCCAAGCGTGGAAACGCGTGAAAGCGAACCAAGGCGCTCCGGGGATCGACGGCATGACCGTCGCGGACTTTCCCGCCTTCGCGCGGGAGCACTGAGCCAAACCGAGATTGTGCGATTCGCGCTCAACAACCGATGGCTGGAGGAACAAGGGGTTCCGGATATGAGAGCAGTCTGGATCGTCCTTCACTACGGGCCGCAAGCCCGTGTCTGATTGGAACCGCCCTGTACGGAGCCGTACGCAGGGTGGTGTGGGACCGGGGAGCTAATCACTCCCCGGGACCCGATTCGTCTCGGCTTGAAAGCTTCTGGCAAAATTGAACGGCCTCTTTTGCGTCAATATCGATATATTCTTCAGTCTTATAAAATTGCTCGTTGAGCGTCCAGACAAATCTAAATTCAACTTGATCAAAATATTTATCGGTTTTGAGGAACATTAAATCTATACCAGTCCCAATCATTTCATTAATTCGTTTATTCATTTTTGGGCCTCCAATTATGATATTTCCTTCTTTGTTCGTGAAATCTTTGGAGGAAAATCCCTTTATGGCCTTCTCGATAATTCTGTGTTTTTGATAATTGCAGAATCCGAGGAAGACATGATTGCAGCCAGGTAGGGAATTTGAAATAGCTGCCGCAAAATTTAATGGATCTTTCACTAAAAATCTGGAATATGTGTTGAATTGGTGCTCCAGCTCTGGAGAATCTCGAAGACTTGATGACAACATGTAGCCATCTTTTCCAAGATTACCCATTAAATGAAACTGAAATTTATCAACATCACCAGTAGCTGTGATCGATCCGCCCCCTTCGCCTTTATCTCCTCGAACTTCGTCAGGGAAGTTTTTGAATCTACGAAATGAACTGATTCGTATCTTTCCTGTTTCAAAAAACAAATCGATAAACTCTTGGTCAAGATAGCGGTAAACCGCAGGAAACTTGATGCTAAGAGGTTTGTTTAGGCTTAGATCTAAGGAGATCATTTGATTATTTTGACGAACAGTGTTTATTCTCCCTCACGGAGCCGGGTATCTAACAATGCGTGGGGAGTTTGTTGATTTTGTTCAGGATGCGCGGAATCGATTGAGTGTCAATGCGGGAGTTGACGATTCCGCCTCCTCACAAACGGGAGGAAAATGCCATGACGATCCCGATGGTCAGTATATCCGAAGAAATTGGATATGGCTCATTCGGAAGGCTGGACTTTTTGGAACTTGAAGAATTTCTGGAGACCGAAAGATCCGGTCCCCGGTGGATATCTGGATGCAAGGTCGTCACCCGATTGGATCATCTGCAAGTTGTTGTTTTTCAACGATTTGATTTTCCTCCCCTCATCCGATATCCTCACACCCCAAGGTTGCGAGTCGCTCCTATTTTCACGCCCGGCGGGGTTCCCGTGCTTGTTTTGGAGAACGTTGGATTTCAATGGCGGCGTCTTTCCGCACGATCACCGCGAGACGACCACCCGCCAGGTGGCGAAGAGCGTGATGACCCCGCCAAGGATGTCCAGCGGGTGATAGGTTTCCCCGAACGCGGCGAAACCGCCTGCCGCCGTGACGAGCGGAAGAAGCATTTGCAGGGTGGAGCCGCGGGTGACCGTCAGCGTCTGATAGGCGCGGGTCATCATCAGTTGCGCGATGGTCACGATGACGGCCCCGAAAGCCAGGCCCCACCAGGCGAAGGAGGGAAGGCCGGGCAGGCTCGCCGCGGAAGGGGAGGCCAGGGCAAGGCTGTAGAGGGCTTGCGAAGCGTAGATCGTGGAGGGGTGCTCCTCGTGGCGCAGACGACGGATCACGACGACCACCCAGCCGGCTCCCACCGCTCCGGCCAGCCCGAGGAGATCGTAGGCGGAGGGAAGGGGGGACGCGCCGCTCTCATGCAGGAAGATCACGAGGCCGCCGATGGCCGCGCACATCCACAGCAGGGCGGTCCGGCTGAGTTTTTCCTTCAACCAGATGGCGGCGATGAGCGAGGCGAAGACGGGGTAGGTGAGATTGATGATCACGGCGCGTCCGGCTCCCAGTTTTACCACGGTGATGTAAAACGCGATGATGCTGAGCGCTCCCACCACGCCGCGCAGAACGACGAGGCGGCTCGAAAAGATGCGCTTCATCCGCAGGCCGCGTCCGAATCCGAACAGTGCTCCGACGACGAGAAGCCCCACCGCGCCGCGGAAGAGCGAGGCGAGCCATCCGTCCGCGGCGGGAAACTGGAGGGAAACGGCGCGAATGATCAGGGTGTTCGCGGCGAACAGGACCACGGAGGCAAGCATGAGAATCACGCTGCGGCGGTCGAAGGAGTCGGTGGTATCAGTGGGCATCCGGATGGGGTGGTGCCGGAGCGCGGGAAGCAGGCGGGACTGAATTCGTCATGTCCCCGGAACCTGCCGCCATCGGCGCGTTCCGGGGAAGTTTGCGTTGTGATCCGCGTTCAACCTCGATGCGCGCCGACGGGCCGCCAAATGAGGGCGGCTCGGAGCGAAACGGGGAGGTGCATGATGGCGGACATCGCGGCGGAGGTGTGGCATCCTGCCGTGCATCGGTCAATCCGGGAAAATGAAAATGCTGGTGAGAGGTTAGCCCCGGTGGAATCGTTTCCTCAGCCAACCCCACCGCCATGACCCCGATCCCATCCGCTACAGCTCCCAATTATCTCGTCGCCCAACTGGACGAAATTTCTCCCGTAAAATGCCCTTGCGGCACCACCCGCCGCGCCTTCGCGGTGCCGGAAAATACCACGGCCACGATCCACATGGTGGATATCTCGGAAAATGCGCGGACCCATTATCATAAGAAGCTCACCGAAATTTACCTGATTCTGGAAGGGGAGGGGCACATGGAACTCGATGGCGAGCTGATTCCGGTGAAGCCGCTCAGCTCCATTCTGATCAAGCCGGGATGCCGCCATCGTGCAATCGGCAACATGAAAATCGTGAACATTCCCGTGCCGGCGTTCGATCCGGAAGACGAGTGGTTTGACTGAAAGGGGGCGCGGGCGTCCCGCCTGCGGTCTTTGCATGGATTGCGGGCGGGCCGTCCGTGTTGCTTTCCCTGATTTCATAATCCGCTTGTAATGAGTTGATTGAGTTTTCCGAAAAAACCTCATTGACTGCCCGGTCTTAATCCCTACCTTTCGGTTCACATTCGCCGATGCACCTTTCCAAAAAAGCTGAATACGCCCTCCGCGCCATGATCCATCTGGGGATCGCCACCGAAATGGGATTGCCTGTGGTTTCAGGCGTGGAGCTTGCCGACGCCAACCGGCTGCCGCTCAAATTCATCGAGCGGATTCTCCAGGAACTCCGGGAGGCGGGATTGGTGGAGACGAAGCGGGGCAAGCTCGGCGGATACACGCTGGCGACCCCGGCGGATCAGATCCGTGTCGGAGACCTCGTGCGTCTGATGGATGGACGGCTGGCGCCCATTTGCTGTGCCAGCGAGTTCGCCTACCAGAAGTGCACCTGTCCTGATGAAGACCATTGCGGCCTCCGCATGCTCATGATCGACGTGAGAAATGCAATTTCCGCGATCCTCGACCGTTACACTCTCGGCCAGGTGGTGGAGGTCACCCTGCGGAAGATGCGCCGTGATGGCATCGCCCCGCCGTTCTCCGCCCTTGCCGGTTCCAAAATCAACGCCGCTCCCGTCCGCGGCAAAGCGAATCCGGAGGACGGATTCCTCATAGGACTTTCCCAACTTGCCACTGCTTCCAGCGATGACCCAGAAAACCAATGAACTCCCCCAGGCGGCATCCTCATCCTCGGCCGATTGGCTGGATGTTGTCCGAAAGAAGGTCGCGGACCTTCGTTTCGGCTCCGTTCAGATCGTCGTCCATGATGGGCGCGTCACTCAGGTCGAAAGCCTTGAGAAAACGCGGTTTCCCGCCCACCGTGACGAGTCCGCCTCGTCGTCCTGACAAACTGCAAACAACCCCGTAACGGATCGGAAGATCCGCCCTGCATTCCCTATTGAAGAGACCTGCCGGACCACCGGAGGGATCTGGAAAACAGAAAGCCGGAACACCGCCCGCACGAGCCGGGTTCCGCCCTTCACCGTCCATATTCCCAAGGTGGTCCCATTTGTTCAAACATCCTCCGTCCTCCCTGGCGGCGCAACTCCTCACCAAGGAGACCCGCCGCTGAATCCGGGAGAATTCCCATATCATGAAAACCACCACCCGGACCACGGGCGTGGGGAAGAAATCAATTTCCGCCCTTCGGCCAAAACACACCCGAAAACTCCCAACGGCATGCTCGCTTTCCTTTGCGGGGGCCATTCTCGCGCTAACAGGAAAATCCATGGCATTCGATCCCTTCGGCACTCCCCCGGAATCGGAAACGGCGTCCCATGACGCCGCGTGGAAGGCTTTCACCCTCCATGAAGACGATTCCAATCCGATCCTTCAGGAGTTCAAGCTGCGCGGCCGCTATCATGGACAATACTACCGGGTGGACTCCCGCCAGGGGCGGGCGGATGATTGGGAGGACCGGCGTTCGCGCTTCGGTTTTGACGCCGCGCTCTTTGACCGGAAGGTCGAGCTGCGGGCGGATTTCCAGAGCAACGATGGTTTCAGGGATGTGTATGACCGCCTCGTCGACGCCTACGTGAGGTGGAAACCGTCCAAAGCTCTTTCCATCACCGCCGGCCGCACCAAGCCGCTGATCGGCCATTACGACTGGCTCCAGTCCACGAACGCGCAGCCTGTTTTCGAGCGGTCGCAGATCTTCAACCAGCTGAGGATCGACCGCGCGACGGGGCTCACCTTTGAAGGAAAGGTTTCGGAGTTCTCATGGCAGGCCGGTGTTTATTCAAACGACACGGACCGCGAGTTCGGTTCTTTCGGCGGCGGCTTCAGCCACGGTGCGGGGATCGGGTATGATGCGAAGGGCTGTTTCGGATGGGACCGGGCCGATTTCCGGATCGACTGGCTTCACAGCAACCATGACGCCGGGGATCTTCTTCTCAACCGCTACGATGATATTGTCTCCCTCACGTTCTGGGGGAGGAAGGATGCATGGGAGATCGTTGTGGAAGGCTATCACGCTTCCGGCGGATCAGGCAAGGATGGAGCGGTCTCCGGTTTTTTCATCCAGCCGTCCTTTGATGTCATTCCAAAACGTCTCCAGCTCGTGGGAAGATATGGATTCTCAAGCGGCGGCGGACCGGACCGTGTCATCCGCCAGACCCGTTATGAAAGCGCCGCTCCCGGGCTCGATGGCGGAGGCCGCGGGGAGGAATATCATTCGTTCTATCTGGGTTCCCAATACTTCATCCATGGCAACAAGCTGAAGCTCATGGCCGGTGTGGAATACGCGGATCTCGATGGCGGCGGCAACGGCGGCGATTATGATGGTTTCACTTATTTTACCGGCATCCGGTTTTCCTTTTGAACCCCGCTCCAATCAATCCAATGACAATACCAAACGATCCCAAAGGAACCCTTTTGAAAGATTCCGTCACCATCGGAGAGCTGGCATCATCCTTCGGGTGGTCCACGAGATTCGTGGAAGGCCTGGTCCGCGGCGAGCGCCTGCCTTCCATCGAGGTGGACGGGCAGCTCCGCTTCCGCCGCGATGAGATCGTGGATTGGCTCCAGCAGAAGATTCACACCCTTGATTCGGCCCGGGTGTCGGATCTTGAGGGGAATCTGGAATCGAACCTTCTGGAGGACGGAACCTTCGCGACCCGCCGCAGCGACCGCCTTGCCTCGCGCCTGCCGTTGAAGGGAATCGCCCTGGATCTTGAAATCGGCTCCAAGCAGGAAGTTCTCCGCACGCTCGTGGACCTTGCCGATGCCACGGGCCTTTTGCTGGACCGGGATTTTCTCCTCGCTTCGCTTGTGGACCGCGAGGCGTTGTGCAGCACGGCCCTTCCGGGGGGTGTGGCGCTCTGTCATCCCCGGCGTCCCGTTCCGTCCGCGATTTCCAGGCAGTTCGTTTGTTTTCTCCGGACCAGGACTCCCGTTGATTTCGGGGCCGAGGACGGGGAGGGAACGTCGTTGTTCTTCCTGCTTTGTACTCCGGACGACCGCTCGCATCTTCATGGCCTTGCCCGTCTGGCCCGCGTGCTTCACAAGGGCGGCCTGACTCATTTCCAGAATGCGGAAACCGCCGAAGATCTCAAAAACGCCCTGGCCACGCTCGAAGGATCACTCGAATCCTGAGTGGAAAAACAAACCTCCCCTTTCACCTGTGCAAAAGACATTGTTCACGTTTCTCGCCGCGGCCTGCGGCGTGCTTGTCCTGCCCGGTTGCGGGGAGAAAGGCGCGGGTTCCGGAATCGAACTTCAGAATGTTTCCTACGATCCGACGCGGGAATTCTATGAAGAGTTCAACGCGGTGTTCGCCGAGAAATGGGCCGCCGAAGGGAAGGGAAAAATCACGATCACCCAGTCCCACGGCGGATCGGGCAAACAGGCCCGCGCGGTCATCGACGGCCAGCCCGCCGATGTGGTCACCCTCGCGCTCGCGCTGGACATCGATGTCATCCACGAGAAAGGCGATTTGCTCCCCGCCGACTGGCAGAGGAAGTTTCCGGACAACAGCTCTCCCTACACCTCCACCATCGTTTTCGTCGTCCGGAAGGGAAATCCGAAGGGAATTCAGGATTGGGGGGATCTCGTGAAGGACGGAACGCAGATCATCACGCCGAATCCCAAGACAGGCGGAGCGCCCCGCTGGGTGTATCTCGCCGGATGGGCATGGGCGGAGAGAAAAGGAGGCGATGAAATCACTCCCAGGGAATTCATCACCAAACTCTATCAGAATGTGCCGGTGCTGGATTCCGGCGCGCGGGGCTCCACCACCACCTTCGCGCAGCGGGGCATCGGCGATGTGCTCCTTTCCTGGGAGAACGAAGCGCATCTCATCGAGAAGGAATTCCCCGGGCAAACGGAAATCGTATATCCTTCCATCAGCATCCTCGCCGAGCCGCCGGTCGCGATTGTGGAGAAAACCGCCGCCCGCCGGGGGACCGCGGAGGCCGCGAAGGCATATCTTGAGTTTCTTTATACTCCCGAGGGACAGGATCTCGCCGGAAAACATTTCTACCGTCCCCGCGATCCGCGGGCCGCGGAGAAATATGCCGCGACTTTTCCCGACATCGAACTTGCAACCATCGCGGATTTCGGCGGCTGGGAAGAAGCCCAGCGGGTCCACTTCGCCGACGGAGGCATCTTCGACCAGATTTACGTTCCCTGAATTTTGCACGCGAAAATCCGAATCAATCATACACCACCACCAATGATCCCATGAAAACAGCACTGCTTTTTCCACTCGCTTTCGCCGGTTTGCTCGCGTTGCCCGGATGCACCAAAAAGAACACGGGCGTTGAACTCCAGAACGTCTCCTATGACCCAACCCGTGAGTTTTATGACGACATCAACAAGGTTTTCATCGAAAAGTGGGCGAACGATGGAAACGGGGAGCTTCGGATCACCCAATCCCACGGAGGATCGGGAAAACAAGCCCGTGCCGTGATCGACGGCCAGCATGCGGACGTGGTCACCCTCGCCCTCGCCGGTGACATCGACATCATCTCGCGGGCGGCCGGGCTGCTTCCGGAAAACTGGCAGAGCAAACTGCCGGAGAACAGCTCCCCCTACACCTCGACCATCGTGTTCGTGGTCCGGAAAGGAAATCCAAAGGGCGTCCAGGACTGGGGGGATCTCGCCAAGGAGGGGGTGGGTGTGATCACGCCGAATCCGAAAACATCCGGGGGAGCCCGCTGGAACTATCTCGCCGCCTGGGCCTGGGCGGAGAAGGAGTTCGGCGGGGATCAGGCGCAGATCCTCGATTATATGACAAAGCTCATCAAAAACGTGCCGGTTCTCGATGCGGGCGCGCGCGGTTCCACCACGACTTTCGCCCAGCGCAAGATCGGGGATGTGTTCCTTTCCTGGGAAAACGAGGCATATCTCATCGAGAAGGAGTTTCCCGGCGAAACCGATGTCGTTTACCCCTCGCTGAGCATTCTCGCGGAGCCTCCGGTCGCGGTGGTGGAGAAAAACGCGGAACGGGGCGGAAAGCTGGAAGTCGCCCGGGCTTATCTGGAATTCCTCTATTCCGATGTCGGCCAGGATCTTGCCGGAAAGCATTTTTACCGTCCCCGCAACAAGGAGATTCTCGCCAGATACAGCGACAAGCTCCGCGACATTCCATTGGTCACGGTGGACGAGCATTTCGGCGGATGGGCCGAGGCGCAGCGGGTTCACTTCGAGGACAACGGGACCTTCGACCAGGTGTCGGGCGTGAGATGATGCGAAGATCCGCCGGTCTTCCGGACCTCGGGCGGGTCTCTTTTCCTGTTCCCTTCACTTTACCCGTTTCATGCGCAGAAACCGTGTCATCCCGGGCCTCGGCCTGTCCCTTGGAATCACCATCACCTGGTTGAGTCTGATCATTTTGATTCCACTCGTCGCCCTGTTCATCAAGGCGGCGGGCCTTGGCCCCAAGGAGTGGTGGACCATTCTCACCATGCCCCGTGTGCTTGCCGCGGCGAAGCTGACCTTCGGCGCGAGCGCCGCCGCCGCCGCCGTCAGCGTGGTGCTCGGGCTGTTGGTCGCGTGGGTGCTCGTCCGCTACCGGTTTCCGGGACGGCGTTTTCTCGATGCCGTCGTCGATCTGCCTTTCGCCCTGCCCACGGCCGTCGCGGGCATCACTCTGACGGCCATTTATGGAAATGACGGATGGATTGGCCGCAGAATTGTCTCCGTGGCGCGATGGGTTCAGGAAACCTGGCAGCCCGGCGGCTGGCTGGGCGAGCAGGTCGATACCCTGGCGCGGTTTGGAGGCGCCTACAGTTCGCTGGGCGTTACCATCGCGCTTACTTTCATTGGTTTTCCATTTGTG
>CAZVSA010000054.1:0-17212 GCA_964629955.1 uncultured Luteolibacter sp. | reverse complement strand
GAAGGCTGGGGAACCAGGCGGGACCTCCCCGGCTGGATCGGGAAATACGAAATTTTCGGAGATCTCAGAACCCGTTACGACGGGACGTTTTTCTCCGATGGAAACGACAACACCGGCGCTTTCCCCAATTTCAACGCGATCAACACCGGCAGCCCGTTCGACATTTCCGGCACCCAGTTCTCCCCCCAGCACAACGTGGATCAGGACAGGGACCGCATCCGCTTCCGTGGCCGGATCGGAGCCGGCATCACCTTGGAGGAAGGCTTCAGCGCGGGGCTGCGGCTCGCCACGGGAGACGGTGCGTCGCCGGTTTCCACCAATCAGACCTTCGGCTCCTCCGGGGGGAATTTTTCCAAATACAACGTCTGGCTCGACCGCGGTTTCCTCACCTGGCACCACGAGGAACCCGATGCATGGCAGCTCGATCTGCACGCCGGCCGCTTCGACAACCCCTTCTTCGCTTCGGATGTGTTGTGGGACGACGACGTGGGCCTCGACGGATTCGCCGCGAAGACGAAATTCGGCATCGCGGACAACATCGGCGGATTCTTCACCGCGGGCGCATTCCCCATCTTCAACACCGATTTCAACTTCGCCACCAACCGGCCGGACAAATTTGAAAGCACGGACAAATGGCTCTATGGCGCGCAAGCCGGCATCGAGTGGAAGATCACGGACGGCCTGAACGCGAAGTTCGCCGTTGCCTACCATGACTTCCGCGGAGTCCAGGGAAAACGGTCCACCCCCTACATCCCGCTCTCCTCCGGCGATGCCGGGGACACCGATGCCACGCGCCCGTCCTTCGCCCAGAAAGGCAACACCTACATTCCCCTGCGAAACATCATTCCCGATGCAAGCAACGATTTCGGCACACGCAACCAGTTCCAATACTTCGGCCTCGCGTCACCGTTCCGCAACATCTCCGTCACCGGAAAGCTCGACTACGACGGATACGAACCGTTCCGCATCAGCCTGATGGGCGAATACATCAAAAACATCGCTTACGAGCGCAATCGCCTCGCCGTCACCGACTACGGCGGCGACAACGCCTTCTTCGTCAATCTAACAGCCGGAAAGCCCGCGCTCGACCAAAGGGGCGACTGGGCCGCGTTCCTCGGCTACCGCTACGTCGAGTCCGACGCGGTGATGGACGCCTTCACCGACTCGGACTTCGGCGGAGGGGGCACCAACGTCAAGGGTTTCACCATCGGCTCCGTGTACGCGCTTTCCCCATCCGTCCGCCTCGGCGCGCGCTGGATGAGTTCCGATCAGGTGGATGGCCCCACCCTCAAGAGCGACGTCCTCCAAATCGATATCAACGCCAAGTTTTGAGTTATGGGTTATAAGTTATAAGTTATTAGTTATTGGAAAATCCGGTTCGCAATCTCCCAACCAACTCCACCCGCCAACCTCTTCTCTGATCTCTGATCACTGATCACTGATCACTCGGCACTTCTCCCACTCTTCCATGAAAACGTTCCCAATCCTGCTCGCCCTCCACCTCGCCCCGGTGCTTGCCGCCCAGGAAGTGTCGCCGGGCGAAGCGAAGCTCCGCGAGGCTCTGCGCAACTCGATGCTCCAACTCCGCACCGCGCAAACGGAGAAGGCGGAGCTGGAAGCCGCCCACGCCATCTCCGAAGCCAAAGTCGCGGAGCTGACCGCCGCGTTGGAGAAAATCACCCGGCAGTCGATGGACGATCAGGCCGCCTCGCGCAAAACCGAAGCGGAACTGAACGCCAAAAACGAGGCCCTCCAGGCGGAAGTGAACCGCCTGACGGAATCCCTCGCGAAGTGGAAGGAAGGCTACGCCAAGGCGGAGGCGTTCGCCCGGGCGAAGGAAGCCGAGCGCGCGCGCCTCGCGGACGAGAAATCCGTTTTGCAGGCCCGCGTCCGGGATCATCGTTCGCAGAATCTCCAGCTCCACGGCACTGCGCTGGAAATCCTCAAACGCTACGAGGAATATAGTACCGGAAAGGCGCTCGCCGCCCGCGAACCGTTCACCCGCATCACCCGCGCCCGTCTGGAAACCATCGTTCAGGACTACAAGGACAAGATCGACGATAACCGCATCCGCCCGGAAACCGCACCGGCAGGGCAATAGCATTTCCGCCCGCACATGAAGCCACGCCGCAATCCGTTCCTGCGCCCATGGTGTTTCCCGCGCGCCGCGCTGGTGATCACCCTGGCATGCGGCGGCACGCTCGAAAGCCACGCCGGAGACATCCTGCGCGGCGGGAGAACGGGAAGCGCCCCCCAAGGCGCACCTCCAACGATCGGAAACACACCGCCTCCCATCGCCGCTCCCTCCAATCCCAACGACACGCTCGCCCGCACGAGCATGGCCATCCAGTCGGTGGAGGCGATGCAGCTCGCCGCCCGGGAGATCGCGGGCAACAGCCCCGGCCGCGCCAACACGAATCCCTCCGGCACCGGAAACATTTTGCCCGTGGTTCCGGACGGCCTCGGCCCGGGCGGCCTCCAGCCCGATCCGGGCGCGGTCGGAAACCCGGCCCTCTGGACCGGCGCGGAGCGGCCCGTGCAATCCGCCGCGAATGGCAGGACGGAGGTAAAGGTGACGCAAACCGCCCAGCAGGCGTTGCTGAACTGGCAGACCTTCAACGTCGGCAAGGAAACCACCCTGAAGTTCGACCAATCCGCCGCCGGGGAAAACGCCGGCCAGTGGACCGCATTCAACTTCGTGAACGATCCCGGCGCGAACCCCACCCGGATCCTCGGTTCCATCGAGGCGCAGGGGCAGGTTTTCGTAATGAACCGCAACGGGGTCGTCTTCGGAGGTGCCAGCCAGGTCAATGTGCGGGGCCTCACGGTTTCCTCGCTTCCGGTCAACACGAACCTGATCGAGCGTGGCCTGTTGAACAATCCGGACTCCCAGTTTCTTTTCTCCGGACTCGATCTTCCCGCCGGAACCAACGGGACCCCCGCGTTTCATCCCCAGCCGCCCAATCCGGCGACCGGCCGTTACGGGGACATCCACGTCGAGGAAGGCGCGGTTTTGAACAGCCCCACCAATGACGCCGGAATCGGCGGGCGCATCGCCCTGATCGGTCCGAACGTCACGAACGAAGGCTCCATTTCCACACCGGACGGCCAGACGATTCTCGCCGCGGGCCTCCAGGTGGGTTTCACCGGCCATGATGCTTCCGATCCGAGCCTGCGCGGTCTGGATGTTTCCATCGGGTCGGTGGGCGGCTATGGGGGAACCGCCACCAACGCCGGCATCATCAAATCCCCCCGGGGCAACATCACCCTCGCCGGCAGCAGCGTGAACCAGCTTGGCGTGCTCGATGCCACCACCTCCGTGTCCCTCAACGGGCGGGTGGACCTTCTCGCCAATTACAACGCCATCCCGAACACGGGCAGCTCGGCGGCCAACGCGCCGTTTTTGTTCCGCGACTCCGGCACCGTGACCCTCGGGGAAGGCAGCGTGATCCGCATTCTGCCGGAACTGGAAAGCGGGGAAACCACCATCGGCACCGAGCTCGCGCTGCGCTCCCGTGTCAACGTCACCGGACGCGCCATTCATCTTGGCAAGGGCTCGATCCTCCACGCTCCGAACGCCGTGGTGGATCTCTCCGCCGGGGAGTGGCTTCTCAGCGGCGGCGCGAATCCGATCTCCCGCTTCGTCCAATCGGCGGGACAGGTTTACTTCGATCACGACTCGCTGATCGATGTTTCCGGCTCGCGCGACGTCCGGGTTCCCGTTTCACAAAACATCGTTTCCGTGGATCTGCGGGGAGCGGAACTCGCGAACTCTCCGCTCCAGCGGCTCGGCAGCCTGAGAAACCAGACGATCTCCGTCGACATCCGCGACACGGGCGTCTTCAACGGGGAAACATGGATCGGCACGCCCCTCGCGGACGTTTCCGGATTCGCCAATCTCATCCAGCGGAGAGTGGGCGAACTCACCGTCGGCGGCGGCTCGGTGAACATCAGCGCGGGCTCGTCGGTGGTGATGCAGCAGGGCTCGCTCATCGATGTCTCCGGAGGCTCCATCGCCTACACCGGCGGGATGGTTCAGACCAGCCGCCTGATCACCGCGGACGGCCGCATCGTGGACATCAGGGACGCCCGGCCGGATCAGGTCTACATCGGCATCTACGACAACCGGTCGATCGTTTTCAGCGAGAGATGGGGAATCACCGGGATTTTCCAGAAACCCATCGCTCCGGACGGGAGGCGCTACGAAGCGGCCCATCTAACGGGCGCGGGCGGAGGCTCGCTCTCCTTCACCGCGCCGTCCATGGCGCTCGACGGAGCCTTCGCGGGAAGAACGCTTCCCGGTTCCCGCCAGCAGCAGGCTCCTCCGGCTCCCGCCTCGTTGTCCCTTTCCTTCACCGCCCGCGACACCGGCTACCCGAGCCTGCCAATCTTCGCGCCGGCCGCTCCCGTGATCGTCATTCAGGATGACAAGGACCAAACGCCCGCGGACCCCTTCCTCGTGGATTCCGGCGGAAACCCGGCGGATCTGCGCGCGGACCGTCGCGAGCTGGTGGTGCTCAGTCCCGGCCAACTCACCTCCGGTGGATTCGGATCCATCACCATCCGCAACCCCGACGGCGGCATTCTCCTGCCGGAGGATGTGACGTTCACTGCGGTCTCCGGCAGCTCGCTCGCGTTCCATGCTTCTAACATCACCATCGACGGTTCCCTGATCGCAACGGGAGGCTCCCTCTCCTTCACCACCGCGAATCTTCCGCTTTCGACGGTCAATCTCCTTTCCAACACCACCGTCACCACCTCTCCGCAGCCGGAAGAGGACCGCGGGATTTTCCGTCTGGGCGGCTCCGGCGTCATCACCACGGCGGGGGCGCTGGTGGACGACCGTCTCACCGCGGCCGGTTCCGGTTTTCGTCCGCTCTTCCTCGATGGAGGGTCGGTTTTCATCCAGGGTTACAGCGTTCTGTTAGATGAAGGCGGCCTCATCGATGTGTCCGGCGGAGCCGTCGCCACGCCCGGCGGCGCGATCCGCTATGGCAACGCCGGATCGCTCAGGCTGAATGTCGGCAGGGACCCGAATGTCTCCTCGCTGTCCGGAGGAGAGTTCCGCATGGACGCCGCATTGCACGGCTACTCCGGGGCAACGGCCGGCTTGCTTTCCCTCACCGCCCCCGCCATCCAGATCGGAGGCGTTCCCGGCGATGCCCGGGTGACGCTGCTCGATCCGTTGTTTTTCCATCAGGGAGGATTTGGAAGTTACAACCTCGCCGGAGCCGGTCTGGCCACCGGCACCCCGGACCAATACATCCCCGGGCTTCGCATCGCGGAAGGCACGGTCATCGCTCCCGTCGTGGCAAGCAGGCGGGCCACGTTCACCATGGACGGAGGTTTCGCGTTCAGCGACCCGATGGTGCTTGAGGAAGGGGTCCGCTCCCCCGCTCATCTGACGTTCCGCGCCACCGGGGTGAGCGATCCGTTCACCAGCACCATCCAATCCCGGGGTGATGTGGTGATGGACCGTGGCAGCTCCATCCTCACGGACGGGCTGGGAAGCGTCACCTTCTCCGGGCAGACCGTCAGCATCCATGGCTCGGTTCTCGCACCCGGCGGCTCCATTCAAATTTCCGGAGCGGCATCGTTTCCCTCCATCGGAGACGCGCCGCTCCTCCCCACCGTGCTGATCGGCGGGACCGCATCGCTTTCCACCGCGGGCAAAGTCGTGCTGCTTTCCAACCCGCTGGACCTCCGCGAGGGAAAAGTGCTGGCGGGGGGAAGCATCAACGTGGCGGGAAACATCGTCGCACAGCGCGGCGCGGTGCTGGACGTTTCCGGCGCCTCCGGCGTGTTCGATCTGCCGCCCTCCTCGCTCTCGCTCGACCCCGCGGAGCTGAACTCGATCAACGGCAGAATCACCGTACCGGTCCCGCTCTCCTCGAACGCGGGATCGATCACCCTCGCGGGAAGCCGGATGCTCCACACCGATGCCACCCTCATCGGCCATGCGGGCGGCGAAACCGCAACGGGCGGCTCCCTGAACGTTTCCTCCGGCAGATATGTCGAGCCGGGAGCCTCGTTCACCTCGGCCGACATCAACCTCGTGGTCAGGCAGGGAGGATTAGTCTTTCAGGGGCCGGGCGCTTCGCAGGCAGTGGGGAGTCCGTCGCTCGGAGAAAATGGCGCGCCGCTTCCCGGGCTCGGCATCTTCACCATCGATTCCGCCGCATCCGGAGGATTCCACTCGCTCACGCTGGGAGGAAACGTCCGCTTCGAGGGTGATGTGAATCTCGCGGCTTCCGGCCACATCCGGCTCGCCACCAGCGGAGTCATCGAGGCCACGGGAAATGTCAGCGTAACCGCGCCTCATATTTACGTCGGCCAATCGTTCCGCCCCCCCGCGGCCCCCGGCGAAGTCATCGATCTTTTCACTCTAACGGTTCCGGGAGTCGGAGATTCCCGTCATCATTTCGCCCCCATTCATGGCAGCGGAAATCTCAAACTGAGCGGCGGGCTCATCGACGTCGGCACGCTCTCGCTCCAACAAATCGGAAGTGCGTCCTTCCTCGCCCCCGCGGGAGACATCCGTGGCAATGGCACTTTGCAGGCCGCGGGAAACCTCGATTTCACCGCAGGCCAGATCTACCCCACCACCGCCAGCACGTTTCACATCTTCGCCTACGATCACACGGGCGACGGCACGAGGCCCGGCTCCATCATCTTCCGCCAGGGGGATCTCCGCCCGCTCCCGCTCACCGCTGGAGGAACGCTCACCGCCATCGCCTCCATCATCGAGCACGGCGGACGCCTCACCGCCCCGATGGGAACCGTCAATCTCGGCTGGAACGGCGATGGCGACGGCCCGGCAAACCCCGTCGCGGGAAACCTCCTGCCAAGCCCGGTTACCTCCCGCCTCCGGATTTCCTCTACCGGCGTGATCAACGTTTCCGCCATCGATCCCATCACCGGAGAAGCCCTCACGATCCCCTACGGTTTCAGCCCCGACGGCAACTCATGGATCGATCCCCACGGAGTTGACATTTCTCTAACAGGCCCTCCGGCGAAAGCCGTCAATCTCTCCGCCGCCGATGTCCGGACCGAGGAAGGCTCGCTCATCGACATCTCCGGCGGCGGCGATCTCTACGCCTTCCGCTGGGTGGAGGGAAATGGCGGCCGGAACGACCTCCTCGCATCCTCCGGGAGCTTCGCGGTCATTCCCGGCTACGGCTTCGATCACGCCCCCTACGCTCCTTTCAGCGCGGACAGCGGGCACCCCGGCTACGTGAATTCCTCCCTGCGCGCCGGGGACCGGATCACCCTCGCCGCCGGCTCCGGCCTGCCCGCCGGAACCTACACCCTTCTGCCCGCACGATATGCGCTGCTGCCCGGCGCTTTCCTTGTGACGCCGCGATCCGGGACTCCCGTGGGAAGTATCCGTCTGGCGGACGGCTCCCACCTCGTATCCGGCTACCGCGCGAACCACCTCGCTTCCCCCGTCACGGAACCCACCGTGATTTCCCGTTTCGAGGTGGCACCCGCCTCCGTGGTCCGGAACCGCTCGGAATACCACGATGCTCTCGCAAACGAAACGTTCCGCCGCACCGCAACCACGCACGGGCTCGCCGTGCCGAGGCTCCCGATGGACGCCGGATATCTCTCCTTCGCGTCCACCACCGGCCTCGCGATCTCCGGCAGCGTGAAATCCCTCACACCGGAAAACGGACGCGGCAGCCTCATCGACATCAGCAGCCCGGTGAACATCCTCATCAACGCCACCGGCACCGGAGGCAACACCGGCGGGCTGGTCCTCGGCGCGGATGTCCTCAACAGCTTCGGCGCGGAAAGCCTCGTCATCGGAGGTCTCAGAAATTTCACCCCCGAAGGCGCCACCCTGACCGTCACCACCCGCAATCTCACCCTCGACAACGCGGGAACCCCGCTGGCCGGGCCCGACATCGTCCTCGCCGCCCGCGAAAGCCTCACGTTGGCGGACGGCTCGGAAATTCACTCCACCGAAGGAGCGGGCGCACTGGACCGCTTGTCGATCGGCTTGGAGGACTCCGCCGGAAGCGGGGACGGCGTCCTCGTCCGCGCAAGCCGGAACGACTCGGGTTCCATCCTCCGCCATGGAGTTTCCACCTCCGCCACTCCCGCACTGTCCATCGGCAGGGACGCCTCCATCGCCGGAGGAAGCATCATTCTCGATTCCACCCACGCAACCTCGCTGGACCCCGCCGCCATTCTGCATGGCCGCTCGGTTTCGCTGCACAGCGGCAGGATCAGCATCCTGCTGGACCAGCCGGGCACGGTGAATCCCACCACCGGCCTCGTGCTCTCCGGCGAAGCTCTGGAAAGCATCCAATCCTCCGCGCGAAAGCTTTCGCTGCTGAGCTATTCGTCTCTCGATGTTTACGGCACCGGGCAAATCGGTTCCCGCTCCTTTGAAAGCCTCGCGTTGCAGGCCGCCACCATCCGCGGCTACAACCAGAACGGTGGAACCGCCACCTTCTCCGCCGCCGGGCTGCTTGTCGAAAACACAGCCAATCGCGAACCCGCCGCCCCAACCCCCTCCGCCCTCGACGGCGTTCTCAGCTTCGACGCCGACCGGATCACCCTCGGCGACCACTCGATCGTGGCCGACGGTTTCGCGAACGTATCCTTCACGGCCGATCACGGCATCCTGTTTTCCGGCACGGGCTCCTTCCGTGGTACGGGAGACATCGTACTCCACAGCCGCCTGCTCACCGGCGCGCAGGCATCCAACCACGCGATCTCCGCCAGCGGCCTGCTGAGGCTCGATCAACGAACCGGGGAAAATTCCCAAGTGGTTTCCGGAGGACTCGGCGCGACCCTTCTTCTCGAAGGCGGCCATGTCGAAATCAACGGAGACATCGCCCTCCCCTCCGGACAGCTCACGCTGCGCGCCACATCCGGAGATCTTCTCATCGGTCACGGAGGCCCCGCCAGAATCGACCTCGACGGAACCGGCCGCACGTTCATCGACGTCGTCCGCCACACCAATGGCGGCATCATCCACCTGATCGCGGACAGCGGATCGGTGCGGCTCGCGAACGCCGCCGATCTTTCCGTTTCCGCTCCGTCCGGCGGCGGAAACGCCGGAGCCATCCACGTCTCCACACCCGGGGGAGCCTTCGATCTCAACGGCACCATCCGGGCCACCGCTTCTCCGGGCAGCAGAGCGGGAACCTTCAGCCTCGACGCCGCGACCATCGCGGATGGCAACCTTGCAGCCCTCGATGCCACTCTCAACGCCGGCCATTTCACCTTCCTCCGCGATTACCGGATCCGGCAGGGCGACGTCCTGATCGATGGATCTGCTCGCTCGCACCACTACCGGGTGGCAGCCGACTCCGGCGGCATCCTCGTCCGCGGAACCATCGACGCATCGGGCCGCACCGGCGGAACCATCGATCTCAAAGCCCATGGCAGCCTCATCCTCGACGACGGCGCTTCCCTGACCGTCGCCGCCGAAAATTTCGACTCCGCGGGCAAAGGCGGAGCCATCGCTCTCGAAGCGGGCGCGCACCGCGACGGAATCATCGACCCCTCCGCGTTGCTCGATCTCCGGACAGGATCTTCCATCGACCTCGGCGTCGCATCCAATGAAGCGGACAGCCAATCTCTCGGGCAATTCACCGGCTCGCTCCATCTCCGTGCGCCACGCACCACCGGCAACGACGATCTCCGGATCGCCGCCATCGGCGGCTCCATCACCGGAGCGTCCAAAATCACCGTCGAAGGCTACCGCCTCTACGATCTCACCGGCACGGGCATCATCACCACCGCCGTGCAGAATTCGATCCGCGATGACGCCGCCGCATTCCTCGGCATCGCCGGAACCGCGAGCCCCGGCTACGACGCGATGCTCGCCCGCCTCACCGCGCTGAACCCCACTCTCGATCTGATCCTCACACCCGGCGCGGAAATCATCAACCGCACCGGCAGCCTCACCCTCGGGGCCACGAACTCCACCGCCACCAGCGATTGGAACCTCGCCTCCTTCCGCTTCGGCCCGCGGAGCGCGGCGGGCGTCCTCACCCTCCGGGCCGCGGAAGATCTCATCTTCCACAACGCGCTGAGCGACGGCTTCTCCGGCGGCCCCAGCCTCTGGCTCTCCCCATTGCTCGCCCACAACCCGCTGCTCCCCGCCAACGCGCAATCGTGGTCCTACCACCTCACCGCCGGGGCGGATTTCTCCGCCGTTTCCTTCCGCGAAATCCTGCCCGCCGCTTCCCTGCAAGGAGAAACCGGGACGATCCGGATCGGAAAAAACATGGGCGGAGCCACCGCCTCCGGAGGCCAGAACGCCGTCACCTCCTCCATCATCGGAAACAACTTCCAGGTCATCCGAACCGGCTCCGGAGACATCGAGGTCAACGCCGCCAACCACGTCCGCTTCCTCAACCCCTTCGCCTCCATCTACACGGCGGGAACACAGGTCGCAGATCCCAACTCCATCCGTTCGGCCGGAGATTTCATCACTCCCATCCTCAATCTGGTCCTGCCTCCCCTGCAAAGCGGCCTCGGCGCGTTCCAACAGAACTACGAAGCCCAATACAGCATGGCCGGCGGCAACGTCACCATCTCCGCGGGCGGAAATATCGAACGCAAAACCAGCAACAACTCCGGCTTGATCGACGACTCCTCCCGCCAGCTTCCCAACAACTGGCTCCACCGCCGCTCCCATGTCGATGCCGGCGGGAACTTCGGCGGCATTACCATCGGCACCGCTCCACGGATCATTGAGGACCCCGCCGCCTCCACCACCTGGTGGATCGATTTCAGCAATTTCTTCCAGGGCGTCGGAGCACTCGGCGGCGGCAATGTCAGCCTCGCCGCCGGGAACGACATCAGCAACGTCGATGCCGTCATCCCCACCAACGCCCGCGCCCCCATGGGCAGGCCGGACGCCGTCTCCCTGCTGGAACTCGGCGGCGGAAATCTCACCGTCACCGCCGGGAACGACATCAGCGGAGGAATCTACTACGTCGAGCGCGGAGCCGGCGCCCTCGAAGCGGGCCGGAACATCACCACCAACGCCACGCGCTCCCCATCCTCCGGTCTGGTCGGCAATCTCAACAATCCCAACGCGCAGAGGCTCGATCCACAGACATGGATTCCCACCCTCCTGTTTGTAGGGAAATCCACCTTCGATGTCACCGCCCGGGGCGACATCCTCATCGGCCCCGCCACCAATCCCTTCCTCCTGCCACAGGGACTCAACAACCGCTTCTGGTACAAAACGTTTTTCAACACCTTCTCCGAAAACAGCGGCGTCACCGTCACCTCCCTCGGCGGCGATGTCACCTTGAGAAACGCGGTCACGATCCCCAACACCAGCACCTCCCGCCCCGTTCTCCACGCCTGGCTGGAATCCCAGAACCTCCTGACCAACACCAACAACTCCACCGCCTGGTCCCAGCCATGGCTGCGCCTCACCGAAACGGCGATCGCACCTCTCACACCCTCGCTGTCCCTCGCCGCCCCCAACCTCAGCCTCAACTCCCTCTCGGGAAATCTGAACCTCGCCGGCAACATCACCCTCTTCCCCTCGGCCACCGGGCAGCTCGAACTCTTCAGCGTCTCCGGCATCTCCGGCCTGCAATCCACCGGCCTCAGCAACACCCTCATCCCCGGACGCAGCACCCGCGCGTGGACCGCATCCACCATCAATCTCTCCGACGCCAACCCCGCCTCCGCGCCTTCGGTCACCAGCCCCTTGACCCCCTACGGACTGTTCGGCTCCACCGCCTCGCTCAACATCAACACCCAGGCCAACGTCCTTTCGCTGCTTTCCAACCTCTTCACCGAATCCGGCTCCTTCACCGGAATCAACGCCGTCTCGCAAACCAAACAAGCCCGCCACGCTCCGGGGCTCCTCCATCTCAACGACGAGGAACCGGTGCGGATCTACACGCTCGATGGAAACCTCAGCGGCATCACCCTCTTCGCCCCCAAGCAAACGCACATCATCGCGGGACAAGACATCACGGACGTTTCCTTCTACATCCAGAACCTCGCAGCCACCGACACCAGCATCGTCTCCGCCGGAAGAGACATCATCGCCTACAACTCCAACAGCCCCCTGCGCCTGCTCTCCCGCTCGCCCGGCAACGCCCCCGTTCCCGGAGCCGCACCCCTCGCGGGCGACATCCAGATCTCCGGGCCCGGCACGCTCCAGGTCCTTGCCGGAAGAAACCTCGACCTCGGAATCGGTCCCAACAACCCCAACGGAACCGGCACCGGCATCACCAGCATCGGCAACCTCCGCAACCCCTACCTTCCCTCCCACGGCGCGGACCTCCTGATCGCCGCCGGCATCCGCCCCGCCTCCTCCCTCTCCGGCGGCTCGCTGGATTTCCCCGCCTTCCTCGACGGCTTTATTCTAACTCCCGAAGGCGCGGCCTGGCTGGATGACATCGCGCCCGGCGTCGATTTCGACACCCTCTCCGGCGAAGAACAAGCCGCGCTCGCCATCAAGGTGTTTTACCGGATTCTCCGGGACACCGGACGCGATTTCAACAACCCGGAAAGCGAAGGCTTCGGCAACTACGACCGCGGCATGGCGGCCATCAAGGCCCTCTTCGGCGAAAACCCCTCCGCATGGCAGGGGGAAATCCTCACCCGCGCCCGCGACATCAGGACGCGCAGCGGCGGCGACATCTCCATCCTCGTCCCCGGCGGCGGCCTGGCCATGGCAAACACCACCCTCGGCAACCCCCTCACCCCGCCCGGCATCATCACCGAATCCGGAGGAAACGTCTCCCTCTTCACCGGCCAAAGCGTGGACATCGGGATCGGCCGGATCTTCACCCTTCGCGGAGGCGATGCCATCATCTGGTCCACCAATGGCGACATCGCCGCCGGCTCCTCGTCCCGCACCATCCAGTCCGCCCCCCCCACGCGGGTCGTCATCGATCCGCAGAGCGCCTCCGTGGAAACCGACCTCGCCGGTCTCGCCACCGGCGGCGGCATCGGCGTGCTCGCCACCGTCGCAGGAGTGAAACCCGGCGACGTGGACCTCATCGCCCCCTCGGGAATCATCGACGCCGGAGACGGCGGCATCCGCGTTTCCGGAAACATCAACCTCGCCGCCACCCAGGTGGTCAACGCCGGCAACATCTCCGCCGGAGGTTCCACCACCGGAGGCGCGGCATCCGTCAGCAGCCCCAGCGTCGCCGCGGTTGCCGCCGCCTCCAGCGCCAACACCGCCGCTTCCTCCGCTCCCGTCGAAAACCGGGAAACCGAACAACAGGAAATGGAAACCCGGGATCTTCCCTCGCTCCTCACCGTGGAAGTCATCGGCTACGGCGGCGCGGCGGACGAAGAAGAGGAAGAGGAGTAGCGGCGATCACCCGCCGCCAATGTAACGGCGATCACCGGTCGCCGCATCCCAATGTAGTGGCGATCACCGGTCGCCACCCCTCCCGCCGCGCCCCTTGTGACACAAACGTTGCAATCACCTGATTGTCCCCCCCTTCCCGCACCCACAGTCTCCGGACGCGGGCTCCGTACTAACTGTGAACTGCGCCGCCCACTGCAAATCCATCATCCGACCAATCCCGAAAACATATAGAAACCATGAAACTGAAAGCCACCTTCCTCGCCGGCCTCGTCACACTCGTTGGCGCGTCCTTCGCGTCCTCCCAGACGGTCGTCAATCTCACCGGAGCCACCGCGTTCCGTTCCGCTTCGCACAACTCCATCCTCGAACTCCTCGGAGGCGCCGGAAACGTATCCTACGCCTATACCGGCACCCAGGGATTGAGCGGATCCAACAGAGCCATTTTCAAAGGCACCATCAACGGCCAGCCCTACACCGTCCGCACCTCCTGGAGCGGTTCCACCGCCGGCATCGCCGCGATCGCCGACGGCACGCCCGTGCAGCTTCTCAAATCCTCGGAAGCCGACGTCCCCACCTCCCTCGGCGGCACCAACGTTCCCGGCGGAGACGAGCCGAACCCGAACGTCTTTGAAAACGGAATCCCCCGCTGGGCCTTCTCCGACGTGGACCAGCTCCTCTCCACCCGCCCCACCGCCCCCCTTGGAGGCGGCCCCGTCGGCGTGGTTCCCTTCATGTTCGTCGGCGGCGAGGGCTCCCCCTCCGCCATCACCAACATCAGCACCCAGACCCACAACGCCCTCTGGAAAAACGGCTTCATCACCGCATCCTTCATCACCGGAAACCCGGCCGACACCACCACGCTCTACGCAACCGGCCGGAACGACGGCTCCGGCACCCGCGCCACCATCCTCGCGGAAACCCAATACGGCGCATTCACACCCGTCGTCCAATTCAACTGCGCCTTCACCGGAGACCGCCTCACCGGCACCCTCACCGGCACCCCCACCGTCTTCGCTCCCGCCGGCAACGGAGGACACTCCAGCAACTCCGGCGTCCGCGACCTCCTCACGCGCCCGGGAAGTGGATTCGCCTTCCTCAGCTACCTCACCATCTCCGACGCCATCGCCGCCACCGGTTACAATGAAAGCGACGGCACCTCCTCCGGCGGGGAAGGCGCGCGCGCGCTGACCTACAATGGCGTCCGCTACTCCGTGGAAAATGTCAGGAACGGCTCCTACACCCTCTGGGGCTACCAGCAACTGTATCTGGCCGACGGCGCCACCCCCGAGGAACTCCTCTTCGACGAAGAGCTGCGCGAAGCCATCCCCGACAACATGGGCAACGCCGGCATCCCCATCCCCTCGATGAATGTCGAACGCTCCGGCGGAGACGGAGGCCTCGTCGCCCCCCTGTAACCCCCGCCATCCGCCGGGCAGCTCCCGCGGATGCAACCCGAATTACGATTTCATCAAATTCATACCCATATCTTCATGAAACACTCATGCTTCCGCTCCCTCGCCACAGGACTTGTCCTGATGGGAGCCTCCCAATCCGCGCTGAAGGCCGATCCCTTCACGCTCGAAAACGACGAACTGATTCTCGGCATCCAGGCCGCCGGCGGCACCGGCGTGAATCAGAACGTCTTCGTCAACCTCGGCAAAACCACCGACTACCTCAACGGCGGAAACCTCGGCCCCAAAGGCAACATCTCCGCCACCCTTGAGGAAACCTACGGCTCCGACTGGTTCGAGCGCGCCGACCTCTGGTTCGGAGTCGCCGGCAACCGCGATCACCTCCACCCGCAAATCACACAGCCGCCCGGCGCGGGACAAGACCCCACCCAGACCTGGTACGTCTCCAAAGCCGCCGCCGGTCCCGGTGGCGCGGGCGCCTGGCCCGCCTGGGGCGCCTCCACCCTCGGAGCCGGAGGCACGAACTTCTTCGGATTGAAGAGAATCTTCCAATCCCCCTCCTCCGGAGAAACCCTCACCCTCAACACCGATGGCATGGCCGTTCTTGACCGCAACGACCACCCGGTGGCCTGGAACAACTCGTGGACGAAATGGAACCCCGTGCCCGGCGCGGGCTTCGGAATCTGGAACGGCGGCATCCAGAACAACTTCGGAAAAACCGGAGATTCCGTATCCGTGGACATCCAGCGCCTCACCGCGGGCCAGCCCGGCACCTACGTCTTCACCGTCACCATCGGCAGCGACGGAAACATCACCGCCGAGCGCGCGGAGGGGCCGCTGCCGCTTCCCGCCTTCGTCGATTCCGACGGAGACGGCCTGAGCGACTTCCTCGAAGACCTCCTCGTCGACTACGGTTTCGACAAAAACGTCTCGCAAACCGCCCTCGTCTCGCAATTCCTCGCCAGCCAGGGCTTCTACACCGCGGACAGCATCCAGGACCTCCGCGCCGCCAACCAGGTGCTCATCGAAGCACAGGGCGCGAACGTCAACCTCAGCCTGCCCGTGCTCAAATCCGGCACGCTGGAGGACGATTGGATCCCCGCGGGCAACCTGCAACTGACCATCCCCAAAGACGGGGACAAGCAGTTCTACCGCATCGAAATCCCCGGAGCCCAATAAACCCGGCCCCAAGGAAAACCAGACCACGATTGCGAGCCGCCGGCATCCACCGGCGGCTCTTTTGTTATATGCAAAAAACCGCCACCAACGAGATTAAGGTAAGGCACGAAGTGCAGCGGAGTTGCCTCCAGCGACTTCGGCTTGTTTGATGCCATGAGTGACGATCTCGAACCCAAGTTTCTTGCCAATTCTAGAAGCCGCCAAACCCAAACCTTTTTGTAATCTAACGATGCCATCTTCTGGAGAAATAAAAATCAGCTTTACGATCTTAACACGAGATGTCTCATTATGAATGATTACCTTGAATACGTCTCGGTAAAATTCCATATGCGTGTTATTCTGAGAAACTTTAAGCTCATACGCAATATAATTTGTTGTGTCGTATAGGTCGATCTTTTCATTAAGTGCTTCGATAGGATATTCTGCAATAAAATAGGGGTGTTTTTTGGTGATTTCCGCTTGCCAGTCACGTGTGATTTTTATGGCTAACTTAGTGGCGCTAGAGACATCTTGCCCGGGTCGCCATAGACGTTGATGAATCTCTGTAATGCTGTCTATTATAGGGTTCATTATTCTGACGAATGGGATTGTATGATTATTTATCAAAAGGATTCTTGTCACCACGCACAAACTTCATAGTGTAACCACCACCTGTCACATTAAGCACAGTCATCTTTGGGACCTGTAGATGTAGATTTCCGTTAGGCATAATTACAGCTGGGTAGCTATAACTTGGTTCAAGTGCAAAGAATCGCTTGCCAGTGTTTTTAAACTTCTCGGTGATCACTTGATAGGTGAGTTCTTTTGGCTTCCCCCAATTATCGCTGTTCGCTTGGGCCTCGTATACATCAAGTTTACCACCCGGCTTCACTTCCCATTTGGTCCAAAGAGTTCCTAGGTGGTTCTGTGCTTCCTGTCCTGTTTGGGTCCAAGTTCCTATCAAAAATTTCTGAGCATCTTCAATGCTGGAAATATCCTTTGGATCATCGCTGCCGCACCCATATAAAGCCGTTGCGAAAACGAGTGTTAACAATTTAGTAGCTTTCATTGTGGTATCTTTTAGTTTTTTCCGAACGTAGAGCGCATGCATCCGCCCCCAGCGGGGGCGGATGTTGATTACGGGCTGGAGGTTGTTATTAAAGAAAATCATAGAAACCGAGCAGCTGGCAGGGGTTGTCATGGCGCGGCTTGTTCGACATTTCTTTCCTTTGGGAACTGCACGTCAAGGTTTTTTCCAGCCAAACCATTCCAGGGCCCCTACATTAGGGATAGGAGCTGTTCGAGGTAGGCTTCGTCGCGGGCG
>CAZVSA010000053.1:13365-17220 GCA_964629955.1 uncultured Luteolibacter sp. | reverse complement strand
TCGAGTTCACGATGCCTTTGCCCTGGAGGTATTTGAGTCCTTCTTCGAGGATCTCCCATTTGGAGGAGTCCACCATGATCGGCACGCGGGCCACGTCCGGCTCGCCCTGGAGGAGGCGGAGGAATTTTCCCATCATCTCCTTGCCGTCGATGAGGCCGTCGTCGAAGCAGATGTCGATGACGTTCGCGCCGTTTTCCACCTGCTGGCGGGCGACTTCCACGGCGGCTTCTAGATTTCCGGCGCGGACGAGTTTCGCGAATTGCGGGGAACCGGCGACGTTGGTGCGCTCGCCGATCATGAGGAAGCGTTTGTCGGCGGTGTGGTTGTAGGCCTCGGTGCCGGAGAGGCGGAGTGCGCGGGGGATGGTGGGCATGGAAGTGAAGAGGATTACCGCTGAGACGCAAAGGTCGCAAAGAGACGCGAAGTTGAGATGGAGGAAATATCAGGAAGGGAAGTTGTGGACGAGGCGCTTGATCCCATCCGCAAGGCGAATGGTGTGAAAATTGATGAGAAGGCCCAGATGTTTCCCGGACATTCGCAAGTAGGTGAGAACTTGAGCTGAGTGAATTGGGAGAAGCGTTTCGATTGTCTTCAGCTCAACGACCAGCAAATTTTCCACGAGCAAATCGATCCGATAGGCATCCGGAACGACCAAGCCTTTGTAATGGATCGGTAAATGAACCTGACGCTCCACGGTATAGCCTTGAATTTGCAATTCATGTTGAAGACTCAACTCATAGGTCATTTCGAGAAGTCCGGGACCAAGATCACGGTGAACTTCGATGGCCGCCCCGATGATTTCTTTGGAAAGATGGTTGAGTTGATCTTTCATGATTTGAAACCAAGCTTTGCGATCCTTCGCGACCTTTGCGTCTCTGCGGTTGAACTCATTCAATGACTGGAACTTCACGCGGAGCGTGGTTGGCGACGGCTTTGGCGATGGCGGCGATGTGTTCGGGGGTGTTGCCGCAGCAGCCGCCGGCGAGGTTGAGAAGTCCGGCTTTGACGAATTCGGCCATGAAATCGTGCATGTGTTGCGGCTCCAGATCGAATCCGGTGGGGGCGAGGGGGTTGGGCAGGCCGGCGTTGGGGTAACAGGAAACGGGGGCGGCGGCGCAGTTGGAGAGCTCTTCCAAGTGCGGACGCATGAGGTCGGGGCCGAGCGAGCAGTTGAGGCCGATGGCGAGCGGCTTGATGTGGGCGAAGGCGTTCCAGAGAGCCTCGGTTTTCTGGGCGGAAATCATGGTTTCCCCGCCGAGGCCGACCGCTGCGGAAATGATGACGGGAAGGTTTCCGCCATCTTTGTCGAAGACCTCGCGCACGGCTACGGCGGCGGCTTTGGCGTTGAGGGAGTCGAAGATGGTTTCGATCATCAGGATGTCGCAGCCGCCTTCGATGAGGGCGCGGATTTGATGTTTGTAGGCGGCGAGCACCTGATCGAAGGTGACGACGCGGAAGGATGGATCGTTCGCGTCGGGGGAGTTGGTGAGGGAGACGGTGAGCGGCCCGATGGCTCCGGCGACGTAGCGGCGGCGTCCGGTGTCGCTGCCGATGTCGTCCGCCCATTTCCGGCAGAGGCGGGAGGATTCGATGTTCATTTCCCGGGCGAGGTCGTTGAGAAAAGAATCTTCGAGGATTTTCTGGAAGAATTCGGGGTCTTTGCGCCCGCCGTGCTCGCGCGGGTCTTCGATGAAGAATTCGCTTTGGGCGATGCCGGTGGCGGAGAAGGTGTTGGTTTCGCAAATGTCGGAACCGGCTTCGTAGAAACGTTTGTGGATGTCTCCGATGACGTCCGGGCGAGTGATGGAGAGGATGTCGCCGTTGTTGAGGAGGTCCTTGTCGTTTTTGGCAAAACGCCCGCCGCGAGCTTGCGATTCATCCAGCCCGTAGGAACGGATGGTCGTGCCCATGGCTCCGTCGAGGACCAGAATGCGGTCGGCGAGAGCGCGTTGGAGATCGGGCGTGGGGTCGGGTTGCGGCATGCATGAGCCTAAGCCGGGGGAGGGTGGCGGCAAGAAACAAATCGTTGCATCAGGATATGATGATGCGAGTGGTGGAGCTCATCGTTGGCGGGGAGTGGCAATTTTCCGGCGAGAAACAGTCAAGCCGCCTCGTCAGCCTGAATTTACGAAGATTCGCATCTCTCTACACGGTTTCACACCTTGCATTTTTGCAACTCCTTCGGTATTTTTCCAGCATGTCAGTCACCGTTGATCGGGTCTTTGAAGATGCTTTGTGCCTCACGGAGGAGAGCAGGATTTTACTCGCGGAACGGCTTTTGGAAAGCGTCCCGCCCGATAAGGACATTTTTGAGGCTCAGGTTGGCGTGGCTGCAAGCAGAGCCGACGAATTGGAGTTTGGAACAGTCAAAGGCATCCCAAGCTCTGACGCACTGAGGCAGGTTCGTCAATCCATCCAGCGGCGTTCCGTGTCATGACGTTTGAGTTTCACCCGGATGCCTTGGCGGAATACGAGGAAGCCGGCATCTGGTATGAGGAGAGACGATACCGGTTGGGCATTGAGTTTACAGAAGTCGTCGAGGCAGGGATATCAGCCATTCTTGAATCTCCCGGCAGGCACTTGAAGAGGAGCGGCCATTGAAATTCCGTTTTCAAAAATGAGCACCGGAACCCGCACTGCGCCGGGTGTGGAATCGGGAGGAACTTGCCGTCGCATCCCGCTGGCATCCCTTTGAGATGCGGATCATTGGGGATTTGCGTCCGGTGGTGTCGCTGCGCTCAACCACCGGCTACAAGCTTTCATCCCTCCGGGATACCCAAGCACCGAGGCGCATCACACTTCCAGTTCCTCGGGAGGGAGCCCTGTTCAGGAATGGAGATTTTGCGGTGCCCGGGCGGATCACGTCGCGCCGAGGTCGAAATCCAGGCCGATGTCGAGGGCGGGGGCGGAATGGGTGAGCGCGCCGACGGAGATGAAGTCCACGCCGGTTTCCGCGATGGCGCGGAGGGTGTCGAGGGTGACGCCGCCGCTGGCTTCGAGGAGCGGTTTTGATCGGGTTTCTCCGCGTTCGGCGACGGCTTCCCGCAGTTGCTCCTCATCCATGTTGTCGAGGAGGAGGTGGTCCACGCCGTCGAGGGTGAGGAAGTCCCGGACCTGGGCGAGGTTGTCGGCCTCAAGTTCGACTTCCACGGCGGGGTGGTCGTTCTTGAGACGGTGGATGGCTTCCTGCAGGGCGGGCAGTCCGCCTTCCGCGACGAGGTGGTTGTCTTTGACCATGGCGCGGTCGTAGAGGCCCATGCGGTGATTGGTTCCTCCGCCGTGAAGCACCGCTTGTTTTTCGAGGGCGCGGTATCCGGGGGTGGTTTTGCGGGTGTCGAGGATGCGGGCGGAGGTGCTGCGGATTTCCTCGACGTGCCGGGCGGTGAGGGTGGCGATTCCGCTGAGGCGCTGGAGGAAATTCAGCGCGGTGCGCTCGGCCGTGAGGATGGAACGTGCGGGGCCTTCTATGCGGAGGAGAAGGGCTCCGGCGGCGACCCGGCTGCCATCGGGCACGAGAATTTCCACATCGAGGGTGGGGTCGATGGTGGTGAAAACCCGTGCGGCGATTTCCACGCCGGACACGACGCCGTCCTTGCGAACGGCGACGAAGGCGCGCCCGAGGCGATTTTCCGGGATGAAATAAAGTGAGGTGACATCGCCGCTACCGACGTCTTCGGCGATGGCGAGTTCGATGAGGGTGGAGACGGGATCGGACATGGGGAAGGGGAGGGGGGTCATACGCCGACCACGCTGACGGCGATGTCGCGGTGGTGGGGGTCTTTGCGGTGCTCGAAGAGGAAGATGCCCTGCCAGGTGCCGAGAGTCATTTTTCCGTCGATGATCGGGATGACCTCG
>CAZVSA010000053.1:12319-13355 GCA_964629955.1 uncultured Luteolibacter sp. | reverse complement strand
ACCAGGGGGTGTTTTCCGGTACGAGTTTCTCGAAAAACATTTCGAGGTCGCGGCGCGCGCTGGGGTCGGCGTTTTCCATGATCACGAGGCTGGCGCTGGTGTGGCGGACGAAAACGGTGACGGTGCCGTTCCGGATCCCGGAGCGGGAAACGATGGCGGTGATTTCCCCGGTGATTTCGTAGGTGCCCTTGCCGCGGGTGCGGATGGGGAAGGTGTCGGTGCTGGCGGTCATGTTGTTCATGGTTCAGGACCATCCTTGGAGGACCCATTTGCCGTGGGCGGTGCCGGATTCCATGGCGGCGTGGGCTTCGCGGAGGTTTCCGGCGGAAATCCGGTCGAAGACGCGGGTGGTGATTTTCGGGAATTCCCCCGCATCGCAGCGCCGGGAAATGGTCCGGAGGATTTCTCCCTGGAGGTGCATGCAGGGTGTGGCGAAGCGGGAGCGGGTGCCCATGTATTCCCAGACGATGCGCGGACTTTTGAGCCGGAAGGGATTGCCGATGTGGAGCGGGTTCTTCGTTTCCACGAGGAGGCCGAGGGTGCCGAGCGGGGCGAGGAGATCGCAGGTGGTTTCCCAGTAGTTTTCCGTGTCGTGGAGGTTGGCGATGAACGGGAAACCGGAAATGCCGAGGGCTTCCGCCTGCGGGAGCAGGTTTTCCCGGTGGTTGAGGATCTCTCCGGCTCCGAGGCGGGCGCACCAGGTCCGGGTTTCAGGCCGGGAGGCGGTTGCGATGACTTGCAGTCCCGCGGCCGCGGCCAGCGGAATCAAGGCGGAGCCCACGCCGCCGCCTCCGTTGATGACGAGGAGTTCCTTGCCGCGGTCCGCGCCATCGGGATCGATTCCCATGCGCTCGAAGAGAAGTTCCCAGGCGGTGATGGCGGCCAGCGGGAGGGCGGCGGCATCCGCCATCGACCAGCTCGCGGGCTTTTTCGCCACGAGACGCGCATCGACGGTCTGGTATTCGGAGTTGCAGCCGGGTTTCATGATGTTTCCCGCGTAGAACACCTCGTCTCCCGGTTGGAATCCGGTCACGTC
>CAZVSA010000053.1:1937-12309 GCA_964629955.1 uncultured Luteolibacter sp. | reverse complement strand
CCGCCGGGGTGGTGGAAGCCACCCCGGCGGCGTCCCAGCCGAGGATGCGGGGAGGATCCTGGATTTCATCGCCGAGCAACTTGCGGACCTTGGTGTCCACGGGATTGATGGCGACGGCTTCCACGCGGACGAGGAGGTCCATCGGGCCGGGTTGCGGCACCGGCGTCTCGAATTCGACGAGGCAATCCGGATCGGCAACGGGCAGAAACTGGCGGGCTCCTATGGCTTTCACGTCCCCAATCTAAGGGTCAACCGGCAGCTCATGGCAACATCGGTTTCAAATCGAGCCAGCGGGCGCCCCAGGTGATGATCCACGGGAGGGTGAGCAGGCTGAGCGCGGTGGTGCCGATGACCACCTGCACGGCGACGACGGGACGGCCGCCGTAGATGCGGGCGAGCAGGATGGGGACGAGCGCGGAGGGCATGGCGGCCTGCACCAGCAGCACCTGTTTCAGCTCGGTGGCGATGGGAAGGTATTTCGCGGCGCAAAGGATGACGAAGGGAGCGAGCGCCAGACGGACCAGAGCGGAACCCACGATGATTTTCCAGTTCGGGCGTTCCGAGCCCACGAGATCCATCATCGAGCAGCCGGTGATGAGAATGGCGAGGGGAAAGGCTCCGATGCCGATGGTGGACATCGCCACGCGGGGCGGTCCCGTGATTTTGTCGTCGATTCCCAGCACGACGAGAAGGATGCCGAGAGTGGAGGCGATGACGGGGCCGTTGAGGAGCTTGCTCCACGAAATTCCCCGCTCCCCGCTCATGATGAGGACGCCGACGGTCCATATCATGATTTCCACGCCGATGTTGTGGGCGAAGAGCAGGGCGAGCGCACCGCCTCCCCACAGGATTTCCACGACGGGAATGGCAGTGAAACCATAGTTCTGGCAGCCGGAGGCGAGGGCGAAGGTGCGCATGCCGGTGCCGCGCTCCAGCCCCATCAGTCGTCCGACCATCCAGCCGATGGCGATTCCCGCGGCCATCAGGCAGAAGCCGAGCCCGATGGCCCATACGATCACACCACCACTGCGAAGCACCTCGTTGCCGAGAATCTTGTCGAGGATGAAGCAGGGCAGCATCACGGTGAAAACCACCCGCATGATGCCCTCATCGTGATGGGGGCGCAGGATTCCGGTTTTCCGGAGAACCGCCCCCGCGACGATCAGCAGGTAGACCGGGAGGACGGAGGCTATGACAGCGGCGGGAGAAATCACCGGGGCAACATTGAGCATCGAACATCGAACGTCCAACATTGAACGTCGAAGTGGAAGAGGCTGGTTATTTGTTATTGGGGAAGACTCCGATCACGCGCCGGTGCCGAACAGGCGGTCGCCGGCGTCTCCGAGTCCGGGGAGGATGTAGCCGCGCTCGTTCAGGCAGCGGTCCACCGCCGCGGTGAAAATCGGCACGTCCGGGCAGGCGTCCCTCAGCGTGGCGATGCCTTCCGGGGCCGCGAGGAGGCAGGCGAAGCGGATCGACACGGCACCGGCATCCTTCAGGCAGCGGACGGCTTCCACGGCGGAGCCGCCGGTGGCGAGCATCGGGTCCAGGATGATGACTTCCTGGTCTTCGAGCCCGTCGGGATGTTTCATGTAGTAGGGTTCCGGGCGCAGGGTGGTTTCGTTCCGCGCCAAGCCGATGTGGGCCACCGAGGCATTGGGGATGAGATCGAGGAAACCGTCGAGAAATCCCAGCCCCGCACGCAGGATCGGGACCAGGACGATCCCCCGTTTCAATTTGCGGCCCGCCGTGATTTCCAGCGGGGTGTTGCATTCCACCACGATGGTTTCCAGATCCGAGGTGACGGCGGGGACCAGCAGGGAGGCGATCCTCCGCACGCGCCGGCGGAATTCCGGAGGGGGGCAGGCGGGGTCGCGGAGACGGGTCAGTTCATCGATGATGAGGGGATGATCGATGAAATGGAGCATGGCAGGGTTACCGCGAGAGCAGTTTTTTGAGTTCGGGAACCTCCACTCCCAGGGTGGTGGAGGCGGTCTTGAGGTCGCCGTTCGAGCGATCCAGGACATGCCCGGCGACTTCTTTGGACAGCCAGTCGATGAGATGAACCCCGGTGGGCGCGGAATTGATCATCTGGTCGAGCGCCCGGGCCATTCCTATCGCGGATTTGTCCGGGGCGGTGGCGAGCGGAATGTCCGCGGGCAGGAGGATGTTCGACGATGCGAGGGCGCAGGCGCGGGCAATGGTGTTTTCCAGTTCCCGGACGTTTCCCGGCCAGTTGTGGGTTTGCAGAGCGGTGATGGCCTCGGCGGAGATCCGGATGCGGGCCATGCCGTTTTTCCGGGTGATCCGCTGGAGGAAATATTCCGCCAGCAGCGGGATGTCTTCCGGGCGCTCCCGCAGGGCGGGGATGCGGATCTCCACGACGTTGAGCCGGTAGTAAAGATCTTCCCGGAAACGCCCGGCGGCGACTTCGGCGGAGAGGTTCTTGTGGGTGGCGGCCACGATGCGGACATCGGTGGTCAGCGTGTCATTGGCGCCCACGCGGGAGAAGGACCCATCCTGGAGGACGCGGAGAAGCTTCACCTGGATGGAGAGCGGCATGTCGCCGATTTCGTCGAGAAAGAGCGTGCCGCCATCCGCCTGCTCGAAGCGTCCGGCCCGGCGTGCGATCGCGCCGGTGAACGATCCTTTTTCATGGCCGAAAAGCTCGCTTTCCAGCAGGTTTTCGGGAATCGCGCCGCAGTTGATGGTGATCAGCTCGCGCTGGCGGCGGGGACTGTATTCGTGGACGGCTTTGGCGACGAGTTCCTTGCCCGTGCCGCTTTCCCCGGCGATGAGAACGGGCGCGTCGGAGCGGGCGACCCGGCCCACGATTTTGAAAACGTCCTGAAGCGCACGGGAGACGCCGATGATCTTTACCCGGCCGTCGATGGTGGGCAGCTCGGCGTCCGGCTGGCCGGCGCTGCGGCGGTCTTCCTGTGTCTGGAGGGCGGACTCCACCACCGGGCGGAGTTCAAAAACGAGCGATTCCTTGCGCAGGACGTCGTGCGCGCCTTTCTGGGTGGCCTCGATGATCTGCCCCGTGGAGGGGAAACCGGCGGTGAGAACGACGAGGGTCTGGGGGCTTTGCTGGAGAATGCGCCCGAGGAGGTCCAGGCCGTCGAACGGCTGGAGGTCCATCGCCGCGACCACCACGTCCACCGGAGTTTTCTCCACCACCTTGATGGCGTTCGATGCGTTGTCACAACGCAACACGCGGAGATCTTTTGCAGCCAGATGTTTCGTAGCCCAATCAAGGAAATCGTGATCGGGATCGACGAGCAGCAGCGTTTCTTCTGGGGATTTGTCCGGCATCAAGCAGCGCGGGGAGTGAAGATGGCAAAAGCCGCCGTGGCACGAAAAAAATCGGGTGGGGCGACAGGCGGGTGCGCCGGGAACCCGCCCTGCCGCTACTCGAAGAAGCGCTTCAGCGCGCCTTGCTCCGCGGGGTCGAGGGAGTCCCGCCACACGCGGTCGCCTCCGCTGCCGGTTCCGTCCAGGGCTCCTCCCTCCGTGATGCGGGCGGGGGATTCGTTCACATCGTGTTCACCGGACTGTAGTTCCAGAAGATCGCCGGGCAGGGCGCGGGAGAGATCCGCCGCCTCCAGGCCGGTGAGATCGCCGCTGTCGAGGCGTTCGCGTTCCCTGCCGAGAACGCCCGGCGAGTGCTCGCCCCCGCGTCCGACACCTCCATCGCCGCGCCCTTGTTCGCAATCGTCGCCGCAGTCGTCCCCGCAATTTCCTCCCTCGCAATCGCCCTGCGAATCGCCGGAAAGCAGCTCGTCGGTCCAATCTCCGCCTTCTTCGCCCTTGGCATTCTTCATGGCCTCCGCGTGCCGCCGCATGTTTTCGCGGAGTTGTTCCATTTGGGTGGGGTCGAGTTTTCCGGGGTTTTTCGGATCGAGCTGTTTCAATTGCTCCAAAAGTTGGGGGTTCGGTTTCATCGCGCCGTTTTGCAGCCCTTGCATTGCCTCATCGAGCTGATCGAGCAGGCGGTCTTTTTGTTCCTGGCCGAGGGCGGCGGCATTTTCCTCAAGCTCTTTCAGGGCGTTTTCCGCTTTGTCGAGGGCCTGCTCCAGACGCTCCGCTTCCGAGCGATGGGCTTTTTTCAGGGAATCGGTGGCTTCGAGCGAGGAGTGGCTGAACCACTGTTCCTCTTTCTGGGAACGAAGCTCTTCGAGTTTTTTCCGGGTTTCCTCGATGTATTTCTCATCCACCACTTCTTCCCGCGCGAGGTGCGCGAGTTCGGAATCGAGCTGCGACCATGCCTGCGGTTCGCCGGGGCCGTCGTGCCCGCTTTGCCCGCGGGCGATGACTGGAATGAAAACTCCGGACGCCCACAGCGCGAGCGCACCGAGGGAGGGGGCGAGAAGGCGGGGCCAATGCCACTTCAAACCCGCGTGATATTCCGCAGGGGGAGAGGGCCACGGGGCGACTCCGGCCCGGGCGGCCGTCAAGCCGTTGCGGAGATGCATCGCCGCTTCGATGCGGACCAGCGCCTGCTCCGGTGTTTCAAATTTGCGCCGTGCCACCAGCCAGCAGGCGGTCCCGAGCAAAATGACGATCCCGGCGGCGGCCACTCCCGCGGGCCATCCTGCGGCGGCTTCGATTTCCCTGCGGATCACCAGCAGGCCGGCCGCGCCGATCAATGCCGCGACCAACATCGGCGCGGACAAGGTTTCCATCCACCATGCGAGGTTCACCTGCCGCGCGACCTTCCGCCCCCTTGCCTCCCAGCGTTCGCGATGCGCTTCGTTGGAACGGTTTGACATGACGCGAAGGTAACGATTTTTCCGCGGATGGCGAATGCCAAATGACGCGGGATGAGGGCAGGGCTCCTGTATCGGGGGGAAGCGGGTTGGCAAAGCCACAACCGGAGCGCGGAGGGGATGGCTCCCGGCAGGGTCGCCTCATTCCGGCGGCAATCCGGGCTTGTGAGAGGTGTTTGTCTGGCGATCCGGTCCTCAACGCCGTGCCTTGTTCCGGAAAAAATCCTCCGGAAGCGCCGTGGCCGGGAGCGCGATGAAGTGACTGGAGCAAAGCCGTCATGCAAACGGCATTACAAACGCGGCCTGGAATTCCATAGCGGAACAGATTGCCATGCGCGGAACTTTTCCCATAACGTCGGGCCATGAAGGAACTTTGGGAACAGGCTCTTCTGCCCTATAATCTTCCTCTAACCATCGCCCTGGGGGCTGTGGTCGCGTTCTGGCTGTTCACGTTGCTCGGCGTGTTCGGGATCGACAGCTTTGACCTCGACATGCCCGATGACGCGGCGCTGGACGGAGATCCGGGCAGCATCGGGGATGTTCCCGGCGCGATGCTCCGCCTGGTGAATGCCGGGTTCGTGCCGCTCACGGTCGTGCTCAGCGTCCTGGTTCTCGCGATGTGGCTCACTTCCATCATGGTGAATTATTATTTCAATCCCGGGCAAAGTTTCCTGCTTGCATCGGGGTATTTCCTGGTGGCTCTCGTTGCCGGGATCGTGGTCACCAAGCTTGTGACCCAGCCGCTGGTTCCCTTCATGCGCCGCCTGAAAGAGGCGGAAAACGCCAAGCCCGTGATCGGCGAGTCGGGAATCGTCCGCTCGATCGAGCTTACGGATCGCTATGGGCAGGTCGAGGTGTTCAGGAGCGACGGCGCTCCCGCCATTCTCAACGCGCGTCTTTCCGAAGGCGGCGATCCGGTTCCCCGCGGCACCGAAGTGCTTGTGATTTCCTGCGATGAAGCCACCGGAGTCTATCTGGTGCGGCCGATTCCCTCCACAACCCCCGAAATTTCCGTCTGATCCCCATACCACTTATGAAAACACCCGTAGAACTCTTCCCCATCCCATCCGCATTTCCGCTGGCGCAACTGGCGGGTGCGGGCCTGGGAGTGGCCGCTGTCATTCTCATCCTGATCCTGGTCGGGTTCATCTGGCTCCTGCTCACGTGTTACCGGAAGGTGGAAAAGGGCCGGGCGCTGGTAAGGACCGGCGGCGCGCGAACCAAGGTGATCTTCAACGGCGGATTCGTGATCCCCATCATCCACCGCTCCGAGATCATCGATATTTCGGTGAAACGCATCGAGGTGGACCGCACCGGCAAGAACGGGCTGATCTGCCAGGACAACATGCGGGCGGACATCAAGGTGGTCTTTTTCGTCCGCATCAGCAATGTGGAGCAGGACGTTCTCAAGGTCGCCGAGTCCATCGGCTGCCAGAGGGCCTCCAGCGAGCCGGAGATCCGCGCGCTGTTCGATGCGAAATTCTCCGAAGCGCTCAAAACCGTCGGCAAGCGTTTCCTCTTCACCCAGCTCTATGAAGATCGCGACAAGTTCCGCGATGCGATCCTCAAGGTCATCGGCACCGACCTCAACGGATACGTTCTGGAGGACGCCGCGATCGACTATCTGGAGCAAACTCCCATCGAGATGCTCGATCCCGACAACATCCTCGATGCCGAGGGGATCAAAAAAATCACCCAGCTCACCGCCGAGCAGGCGAAGCTCTCCAACAAGATCCAGCGCGACAAGGAAAAGGCCATCAAGCAGCAGGACGTCGAGGCCCGCGAGGCGATTCTCGAACTCGAACGCCAGCTCGCCGAAACCGAAGCCCGCCAGCAGCGCGAAGTCTCCACCGTGCAGTCCCGCGAGGAAGCGGAATCCGCCAAGGTCCGCGAGGAGGAACGCCGCAAGGCCAACATCGCCCGCATCACCGCGGACGAGGAACTGGCCATCGCCGAGGAAAACAAGCAGCGCCAGGTCCTTGTCGCCCAGCGCAACAAGGAGCGCACCGACGGCGTGGAACTCGAGCGCGTCGAGCGCGAGCGCATGATCGAGCAGATTGAACGCGAGCGGATCACCCAGCTCAAGCAGATCGAGGCCGAAAAGGCGGTAGAGCAGCAGCGCAAGGAAATCCAGGAGGTCATCCGCGAGCGCGTCGCCGTCGAGAAAACCGTTGTCGAGGAACAACAGCGCATGAAGGACACCGAGGCCTTCGCCACCGCCGACCGTGAGAAAAAGGTCGCCGTCACCCACGCCGAAGCCTCCGCGCAGGAAAACCTCATCCAGCAGATCAAGGAAGCGGAAGCCCTCAAACAAGCGGCCCAGTACAAGGCCGAGCAGGAAGCGTTCTCCGTCACCACCGCCGCCGAGGCGAACCGCCAGGCCGCGAAACTCAAAGCCGAGGAACGCATCATCCTCGCCGAAGCCGAGCAATCCGCATCGGTCAAGGAAGCCGAAGCCAAGACGGTTCTTGCCGACGCCATCGCGAAGGAATCCGCCGCCATCGGAATGGGCGAGGCCGAAGTGATCCGCGCGAAAGGCAGCGCCGATGCCGAGGTGCTGCTCGCCAGAGGTGGCGCCGATGCCGATGCCATCCGCCAGAAGGCCGACGCCATGAAACTCTTCGAGGAAGCCGGCCAGGGTCACGAGGAATTCAAACTCGAACTCGAAAAGGACAAAACCATCGAACTCGCCCGGATCGACGTCCAGCGCCAGATCGCGGAACAGCAGGCCGTGGTCATCGGCGAGGCGCTCCGCTCCGCGAAGATCGACATCGTCGGCGGCGAATCGCAGTTCTTCGACCGCATCACCAACGCCATCACCACCGGCAAGGTCATCGATCGCGCCGTGGACAACAGCCAGGTGCTCAACGATGTGAAGGAAACCTTCTTCAACGGCGATCCCGAGTATTTCAAAGCCCAGATCGGCACCTGGATCGAGGACTTCGGGGTCTCCACCGAGGATGTCAGAAACCTCACGGTATCGGCGCTGCTCGGCAAGCTCGTCGGCACCGCGACCGGCGAGACGCGCCAGAAGATCATCGGCCTGCTCGGAGCCGCCGACCGTTTCGGCCTGGCCGATGCCAAGGCGTCTTCGTTGCTGAAATGAACATGAAATCATATCAACCACGGAAAACACGGAAGACACGGAAAAATGGCTTTGCTGTTCCAGGAAGAAACACATGCGATCCTGGGAGCGTGCTTCGAGGTTTATCGGGAGAAAGGCTGTGGGTTTCCTGGTTTGGAGGCCGGGGTTGTGAAAACCGTGGCGCGGGCATTCTGCCCGCTGCCATTCCCCCTTTTCCGGAAAGCTGAAATTCGCATGACGAGCTTGCCTGGAACACCCTCTTTCACACGAGGGAATCGGGTGGCTTCATCGCACTCCGGTCGGTCGAAACCGTTCCGCAGGATGGGGAACGGGACACCGGCGCTCCCCGTTCGCCGGGCAGGCGGCATGAACCTCATCTCTTTTCGGATGTCGCCGAAGCCTTCGTTGGATCAGGCTGCGGGCAGAATGCCCGCGCCACAACCCGGCCCGGTGATTTCCGTGGTTTACCTTCTTCTCCAATGAGCGATTCCCCCCAACAACTCGAAGGCGGAGCCTACGAGGTCATCCGTGCCCGTCTGGAACAGCACGCCATCGTGCTGCGCGAACGGCTGGAGTCCCTCAATGCCGACCGCCAGGAGGTTTTCGGCTCCATCAAGACGGAGCTGCGATCCACCGGGCATGTTTCCACGGCGCACAACTGCGTGCCCAGGGACATCGTTTCCCTGGGGGCCGGGCGCTATCTGCTCGGCTACAACATCCAGTTCGGCCTCAAGCAGACGACGGACCTTCAGGATGTTTTCGACGCCTATCAGCTCGATGACGAACTGAATTTCCATCAGGTTCCGCTGGAGGAAATTCTGGGGGATCCCGCGTTTCTGGAGGACTTCGGCACGCTGTTCCGGTACTACCGGAGCACGGTTTTCACCAAGTTCATGCTGATCGGCCCGCATCTGCACATGAAGATGCGGATCGGCAGAACCGAGGACGACTTCAAGACCTTCAAGTGGTTGATCCGGGGGGATGGGACGCTGGAGTATCAGGGGAACCGGTCCGAGCACGAGGCCCGCTACCCCGAGTTGGTCGAGTTCGAGTGGAAACGCGCCCACCGCGACATGCAGCGGCACGGCGAGCATCCTCATGTTTCCATCGAGGACCGCGTGTTCGTGGAAACCGTCGGCGGCGATCTCACGATCAAGGTGGAGGACAACACCAGCAGCGGAAAGGGGATCTATGAGGAGCCGGTTGTCGATTCCGACCAGACGCTGGACGACGCGGAGATTCACTATGCCATTCTCGGCTCGTTGATCGTGCTGCGGATTCTTCCGTATCGCGAGGAGCTGCACCGCTATCTGGTGTTCAATGAAAAAACGAGGACGGTGCATCGCCTCGACGGGATCGGGCAGTCCTGCGTTTTGCTTCCGGAAGATCAGGGGATCATCTTTGCCGATGGATACCTGCTGGCGACGGGGGAACTCCGGACGTTCCAGACCGGGGTCTCCAATCTCCGTTTCGAGCGGCGCATCGCTTCGGGCAACGGCGAGGACACGTTCTTCGTGTTCTATCAGCGCGCCAGCGGGCACTATGTCCTTTTTTCCTACAACGTGATCGCCCAGACCGTGGAAACCCCGCAGGTGGTCAACGGCTTCGGGCTGGATACGGAGGGGAAAATGATCTGCTTCCAGACGAACGATCAGGCGCAGAAGCACCACGCGCTGCAAATCTGGCAGACGCCGTATGTTTCCGGCTCCGGCACATCGGTCCCGGAGGAGAAACGGGATTCCCTGCTCTTCAAGATCGGGAACGCGGATCTGGTCCGCGGCATGGCGGAAATCAGGGAGATTCTGATTCTGTTAGGGAAAGGAGATGCCTACGCGGATGTGTATCTCGATCTGGTAAAGCGCAGCCGCGAGGTGGCCGATGCCTATTTCTGGCTCCGGCAGGAGGAAACAAGGAATCTGGCGGAACCGCTCGAAGCGATCCACGACGCGGCCAATGCGGCCATCGACGAGTTCGACAAAGTCCAGCGGCTCCGCCAGTCCACGGCGGAGCGCACGGAGGAAGTGCGCGAGGCCGCCGGGAAGCTGCTGGCCGCCGTGCGCCACTCGTCGCCGGAGGACATCCGGGGATTCGTGCAGCATCTGGCGGAGCTGCGCCTGCGGCGCGGCGAGATCATCGGTCTGCGCGAGCTGCGTTATGCGGACCATGAAACGATCGACGATCTCGACCAGCGGGTGGCGGCCGCCACGGAAGCGGTTTCATCCCAAACGGCGGAGTTTCTGCTGAGGGATGTGGCGCTCGATCCCTATCGGAATGCGATCGAGGCGCGGCGGAAGTCCGTTCAGGAAATCACCCGGACCGCCGAGGCGGATGAGGTGGCGAAGGGGCTCGACGAAGCGGGTGCGGAGCTGGAGCTGTTGATCGACATCGTGGGGAACCTGCGTATCGACGATGCCACCCGGACGACGGCCATCATCGAGAACGTTTCCTCGCTCTACGCCACGCTCAATGGTGTCCGGGCCGGTTTGAGATCGAAGCGCCGGGAGTTGGCGCAGGTGGA
>CAZVSA010000053.1:0-1927 GCA_964629955.1 uncultured Luteolibacter sp. | reverse complement strand
CCTGCGCCAACTCCCGGCGCAGGTGGAGGGCGTCGCGCAGTTCGGCGCCCAGATGAATCTGCTCGCCCAGTCGGTGGTCAATTTTCTGGATCTCTGCGACAGCGCCGCGAAGTGCGACGAATACCTCACCAAGGTGATGGTGCAGGTGGAGGAGCTGGAAGGGCGTTTCGCGGACTTCGATGAATACATCGACGAACTGGCCCGCAAGAGGGAGGAAGTGTACGAGGCGTTCGAGGGCAGGAAGCAGGCGCTGGTGGAGCAAAGAAACCGCCGTGCGGAAAATCTGCTGAAATCCGCCGAACGGATTCTCGGCGGGGTGCGGCATCGCGCGGACAGCCTCGATGACATCAACGCGATCAACGGCTACTTCGCCGGAGATCTCATGATTTCAAAGCTCCGCGACATCATCGCGGAGCTGCGGGACATCGGGGATGTGGTGAAGGCGGATGATTTGCAGACGCGCCTGCGGACGTTGCAGGACGAGGCTGCCAGGCAACTGAAAGACCGCAAGGAACTCTACGCCGGCGGGCCGGGGATCATCCAGTTCGGCCGTCATGCGTTTTCCGTGAACACGCAGCCGCTGGAGCTGTCCATGGTCTCCCGGGATGGGGAGATGTGTTATCATTTGTCCGGGACCGCGTTTTTCGAGCCGGTCGATGACGGGCGGCTGGCGGATTTGGGGGATGTGTGGGGCCAGGAGGTGATCAGCGAGAACCGCGCGGTCTATCGCGCGGAGTGGCTGGCGTACCGGATGATCGAGGACGGCGCGGAGGGATCGGATCTCGCCGCGGTCCATGCCTTCATGGCTCCGAGGTATTCGGAGGGCTACATCAAGGGAGTTCACGACGAGGACGCGGCGCGGTTGTTAGATGCGATCCGGCCGGTGCATGATGCCCTCGGGTTGTTGCGCCACGGACCGCGCTCGCGGGCGCTGGCGATTTTGTTCTGGGAGGTTTTTCGCGGCGGCGGGGAGGGGGCGAAATTGCAATCGTTGATCGAAGCGCACGGGGTCATGCGCCGGAGTTTTTCCGCCGATCCCAAGGGAGACCATCCATTGAAGCGGGTGCTTCGCGATGCGCTGGCCGCGTTTTTGGAAAATTCCTCCGCGGCGTCTTTGATCGTTCCGGCCGGGCAGGGTGTGGAGACATCGAATCTGGCGGGAGAATGCTCGGACTATCTGTTCGAGGAAATTGCGGAAGGAGGGCATTTTGTGAGTTCTCCGGAAGCGGCGGAGTTCACCGCGGAGTTCAAGCTGGCGCTGGATACCCGCCATGCGGCCGGTCATTTCGCGGATTCGCTGAAGCTGGCGTCGGATGATGTGGAGCGGCGTTTTCTGGTGATTTTCGATTGGATGGGGGGGCAGCTCCGGACGTCTTCCGGGGATGCCGGAACGCAGGGGCGCACGCCTCCTCTCGCGTGGGTCGCCGAAGCGGCGGCGCATTGGCTGCACGGGGGCATCGAGCACCGTTTTGTGGTGGATACTTCTTCGCTCATCCGGGTTGAGGGCCTGCGCGGGCAGCACGGAGTGATCCGCGACGGCGGTGTTTACGAAACCGATTACCATGCTTTCCGCGAACGCTTGTCGTATTTCGCGAGGGAAACCGTTCCCCGTTTTGAAAACGCCACGAGACTGAAACAGCAGTTGGTGGATGCAAGGCGCTCCTCCCTTCGTCTGGAGGAGTTCAAGGCCACGGTGATGAGTTCGTTTGTGAGAAACCGGCTGGTCAACGACGTCTATCTGCCGCTCATCGGCGCGAATCTGGCGAAGCAGATCGGCACGGCGGGCGCGGATTCGCGGACGGACCGCTCGGGCTTGCTGCTGCTTGTTTCTCCTCCGGGTTACGGGAAGACGACGCTGATGGAGTATGTTTCCGACCGCCTCGGTCTCACCTTCATGAAGATCAACGGCCCGGCCCTCGGCCATCAG
>CAZVSA010000052.1:0-17232 GCA_964629955.1 uncultured Luteolibacter sp. | reverse complement strand
ACCGCTCTGTGCAGGACTACGAATCCTCATCCGCCGGAGCGGACCCGGACAGGAACGCAAGAGCCCTGCCGGGTGACAAGCATTATTTTCCGCAATCCAGGTGAATGTCCATTTTGCGACACCCGCCGACATTTCGGTTCATCGTCCCCGTCGATGGTGTGGGCGGGAATTCACCAAAATGAGGTGGCCCCGTTTCCTTTTGAAATTCCCCGCTTCCAACCGCCGCTGTCGTCTTCATGGGAAAACCGGATCTTGAAAATCATGCGAGGAATTTCTCGATTCCGCTTCGTGGTCGGGCATACACAGTCCGCACATGGCTTTCCGCTCCGGCATTCTCCTTGTCGTTTCCGGCCCCTCGGGGATCGGAAAAACCACGCTGTGCCACCGTCTCGCCCGGGAAGGGGAAGTGCGTTACTCCATTTCCTGCACCACACGGCCCCCGCGTCCCGGTGAAATCGACGGCCGGGACTATCATTTTCTCGATGAGGAATCGTTCCGCGGGCGGCTTGCCGCCGGGGATTTCCTCGAACACGCCACCGTCCACGGAAATCTCTACGGGACTCTCCGCTCGGAGGTGATCAGCCACCTCGCAGGGGGCATCGATGTCGTCATGGACCTCGACGTCCAGGGAGCGGACCAGGTGCGTTCCTGTCCGGATCCGGAGATCCGCCGTGCCTTCGTGGATCTCTTTCTGATGCCGGAAAGCGAGCGGGAGCTGCTCGCCCGCCTCCAAAGCCGCGGCACCGACAGCCCGGAAGTGATCGCCCTGCGGATGACCAACGCCATGGAGGAAATCCGCCATTGGAGGAAATACACCTACCGGCTTTTTTCCGGCACCCCGGAAGAGGATTATGCGAATTTCCGCTCCCTGGTGGCGGTGGAAAGGCTGCGGATCTCGCGGCTCGAATAATCGTTCCCGCCGCTGCGAACGGTCTCATGACGGCCAAGGAAAGGATGAGTGCATTCCTGGAAAAATGGAACTACCCGGCGGAGTTGCCGGTGGTGGAGCACCGGGAGGAGATCCTGGAGGCGGTGCGAAATCACAGGGTGATCGTGGTGGTGAGCGATACGGGGTCGGGGAAAACCACGCAGCTTCCCAAGATGGTGGCGGAGGCGCTGGGTCCGCGGGGCGGCAGGGTGGGCTGCACGCAGCCCCGGCGGATCGCGGCGGCGAGTGTGGCGAAACGGGTGGCGGAGGAATTGAACGTTCCCCTGGGGGAATTTGTGGGGTATCAGGTGCGGTTCGACGACCGGACTTCGCGTGGAACGAAAATCAAGTTCATGACGGACGGGATTCTCCTCGCGGAAACGCAGGGCGACCGGGATCTTTTGCAATACGGGGCTCTGATTCTCGATGAGGCGCATGAACGTTCGCTGAACATCGATTTTCTGTTAGGTTATCTGAAGAGTGTTCTGGAACGGCGGGAGGATTTCAGGCTGGTCATTTCTTCGGCCACTCTGGACGCGGGATCGTTCTCGTCGTTTTTCGCGATGGGAGGGGTTCCGGCCCCGGTGATCGAGGCTCCCGGAAGGATGTTTCCCGTGACCGAGTTTTTCCTGCCGCCGCAGGACGATGCGGAACTCGCGCGCCATGTGGCGAGGGCGGTGGAGGAATTGAACGAAATGGAGCCGGGGGGCGACGTGCTGATTTTCCTTCCGGGAGAACGGGAAATCCGGGAGTGCGCGGAGGTGCTGGAGGGGCGCGGTTATCCGGGAACGGAGGTGCTTCCCTTGTTCGCGCGGCTGGGGTTGGCCGATCAACAGCGGGTCTTCCATCCGGGAAGGCAGCGGCGTCTGATCCTGGCCACGAATGTGGCGGAAACTTCCCTGACAATTCCGCGGATCGCGTGCGTGGTGGATTCCGGATTGGCACGGGTGAGCCGGTGGAGTCCGGCCAAAGGGGTGCAGAGGTTGCAGGTGGAGCCCGTGAGCCGGGCGAGCGCGCGGCAGCGCAAGGGACGCTGCGGACGGCTGCGGGAAGGAATATGCGTGAGGCTCTACGAGGATGTGGATCTGGAGGAGCGCCCGGAGTTCACCGATCCGGAGATCCGGCGCAGCTCGCTGGCGGGGGTGATTCTCCGGATGAAATCGCTGGGACTGCCGGAGATCGGGGAGTTTCCTTTTCTCGATCCCCCCGCTCCCAAGGCGATCGCGGAGGGATACCGGACGCTCCGCGAGGTGGAGGCGCTGGACAAGGAGAAGAATCTAACGGAAACGGGGCGGCAGATGGCGCGGCTGCCCGTGGACCCGCGGCTGGGGAGGATGTTGATTGAGGCCCGGAAGGCGGGGTGTCTGGCCGAGGTTCTTCCGGTGGTGGCGGCGCTGGAGTCGGAGGATCCCCGGGAACGTCCGGCGGAGAAAACCCGCGAGGCGGATGCGGCGCATGCGAAGTGGAAGGATGGCGACAGCGATTTCATGGGAATTCTGAGGATCTGGCTGGACGTATGCCGGTTCCGTGATGAGAAGGGCCGCTGGAAACGCAACGCGCTCCGCAAGTATGCGGGTCCGGTGTTTCTGAATGCCCGCCGCGTGATCGAGTGGTCGAACGTGCGGGACGAGCTGGAGGAGCTTCTGGAACGGGAGTGGAAGATCAGGATTCCGCGGATCGGAGAGTCATTGTCGGGCACGGGGAGTTATGCCGTTTTTCACAAGGCGCTCCTGGCGGGCGTGCCGAGGCAGTTCGGGCTGTGGGACCGGGAATCGAAATCGTATCGCAGCGCGGGGGGAGGTTTTTTCGCGATTTTTCCGGGGTCGGGATTGTTCAATGCCGGAAAGCGCTGGGAGTGGGTGATGGCGATGGAGCTGGTGGAGACCTCGCGCCTGTGGGCGCGGCGCGTGGCGAGAATCGATCCGCAATGGGTGGAGGAAGTGGCTCCTCATCTGTGCAAAAGCAAATACGGCGAGGCTCACTGGGATGAGAATCAGGGGGCGGTGTATGGGAAGGAAACGGTGATCTGCGGGGGGCTGCCGGTGGTGGCGGGCAGGCGGGTGCATTACGGCCGGGTGGATGCGAAGGCGGCGCACGGGATTTTTCTGCGGGAGGGTCTGTTAGGCGGTGGATTGCGGAGACGTGTCAGGTTTCTGGAGCGTTTCGAGGAACTGAAAGAGGAGATCGCGGCGATCGAACACAAGTTGAGACGCCCGGGGGGATTGTGGAGCGAGGATGCGGTTCTTCGTTTTTTCGAGGAGAGGATTCCGCATGAGATTCATACGGCGGCGGCGTTTCACAAATGGTTGGAAGGGAACGAGGACAAGCTGATGATGTCGGCCGGGGATGTGATGGACGAAGATCCCCGGGATGCCGGTTTGGAAGGGTTTCCGGATGTTCTTGTTCACGAAGGAGCGGAATATGCCATTTATTATCATGCCGCTCCGGGGGAAAGGGACGACGGGGTGACATTGGGGGTTCATGTGGACCAGTTGCCCGGGCTGCCGGACTGGCTTCCGGGTTGGGGAGTGGATGGGCATTTGCGGGAACGGGCGGAGATCCTGCTGAGATCCTTGCCGAAGGATTTCCGGCGCATTTGCCAGCCGATCGGGGCATTGGCGGATGGTTTCGCGGAGTTATGGATGTTCGCGCCGAAGGATCGGCCGATTCTCCAGGCGTTGGCGGAGCACGCGAAAGAGGTGGCGGGAGCGCATGTGCCGGTTTCGGAATTCGACGTAAACCGGCTGCCGCCCGAGCTGGTGACGAAGATATGGATTTGCGACGATGAAGGGGAGGAGCTGGCGTTCGGATATGATGTCCGGGATTTGAAGTTCCGGCTGGCGGACCGCATGCGTGTCCGTTTCGAGGCGGCGGCCACCGCGAATGTGGAACGGCGCGGTATGAGTGTGTGGGACGGGGAAATCCTTCCGGAACACGTGGAAACTCCCGGCGGGCAGGCTTACCCGGCGCTGGTGGACGAGGGGGATTCCGTGGGAATCAGGGCGTTTTCTTCTCCCGAAGAGGCAGCGGAATCCCACCGGGCGGGTGGCGCGAGATTGCTGTGGATGGCACATCCGGATCAGGTGGCCTATCTGAAGAAAAAGTTTCCGCTGGGACTGATGGCGAAAGTGGAGCTGCCGCGCCTTGGAGCCGGTGGAACCTCTTTGGATGATTTGATCCTGCTGACGGCGGAGGGAGCCGCCGGGGGGAGTTTTCCCCGTTCTCCCGGGGATTTTCACAAGCTAACAGAAAAGGCGCGGGGGCTCTGGCATGAATCCGCGGTGAAGACCGGTGGTGCCATGGATTCGATCATGGAGCTTCTCCCGGAGATCCATGAATTCGTGGCGAAGAACCGGGCGGACCGGAATCTGGGAGAGGTGGCGGGGGATCTGGAAGAAGAGCTTTCCTGGTTGCTGCGGCAACGCTTCGCGTGGAGGGCGGGTTTCCCGAATCTGGTGGATTACCCGAGAAGGCTGCGGGCGATCCGGTCGCGGATAGGGCGCTTGCAGTCGCTCCCGATCATCAAGGATCTGGAGAAGATGGAGCGAGTGAGAAGTTTGTGGGAGCCGTGGTTCGCGAAATGGATGGAGATGCCGGACAATCCCGAACTATGGAATCATGGCTGGATGCTGGAGGAATTGCGGATTTCGATATTCGCGCCGGATGTGCCGTTGCAGGGGAAGGTCTCGGTGAAGCGGATCGAGGATCACTGGGTCTCGTTGAAGAAGCGCTTTCCCCGGGGATGATGCGTGGTTTTGAAATCGAAAGTCTTACAGCGTTTTGTGAAATACTGTGGCCGCATACCGGGGACACCAGCGGCTCCGTCACGAGTCAAGGAGCGTGGGCGTCCCGCCCACTTGAGCAGGAATGTGGGCGGGACGCCCACGCTCCTTGAATTCATACGCCTCGAAACGTGATCACACAAAAAACGGCCACGACTTTTCATAAAATGCTGTAAAAAGTCACCTTATCTCTGAAATTTGGTATCATTTGGCAATCCCGGCGCATGGCGCGGATCAAATCCCGGACCGTATCCGATGAACCGGATCAGGGGATCACCGCCACGCGCGTTCCGGGCAGGGCGGTCGAGGATGCGAAAGCGGCTTCGATTTCCACGAGCGGGAAATGACCGCCCAGCAGGGAATCGAAGGGAACGTCTCCGGATGCCGCGCCGAGGAAATCAATGGCGGTGACGAGGTCGTCCGGCGCGTAGTTGTGCAGCCCGCGGAGGGTGAGCATGCGCCGGACGAGATCGTTGGAATCGATTTCGACTTTGCTGCCGGGGGTCGTGGTGCCGGCAATGATGGAGACGCCGCCGGTGCGGGTGGCGGCAATGGCTCCCGCAACCGCGGCGGGGGAGCCGGAGAATTCCATGGTCACATCCGCGCCGCGACCGTGAGTGAGATCGCGGAGCTCGGACAGCAGATCGGCGGGCAGGCAGAAGGTCCGCGAGCCGAATTCCCGGGCGATCCCGCCGCGGGCGGGAGCCACGTCGCAGGTGACGATTTCCGAAGCCCCGAGACGGCGGGCCATGGCGGCGGCGGTGAGGCCGAGCACGCCGCAGCCGAGGATGGCGACGGTGGCGCCTTCCACGGGCCCGGTCAGGCGGAAAGCGGCGGCCACGGTGGCCACGGCGCAGTTGGCGGGAGCGGCGAGCGTGTCCGCCATCCCGTCGGGGAGCTTCACGATGCCGGTGCCGGCCGCGAGCAGGCAACACTCGGCGAAGCCGCCGCTGAATTCACGGCCAGGCCGGATCGAGCTGTGGCCGTATTTGAAAAGGTGTTCGCATTTCTGCGGCAGGTCGTTGCGGCAGAAAAAGCATGCGCCGCAGGATGCCGCGAGCGTCCAGGTGATGCGGTCTCCCTCCGCCAGCGGTTCGCCGCGCAGGTCGGTGCGGGGAGAGCCGGGCCCGAAGGCGGCGATGCGGCCGACGATTTCATGCCCGAGCACGCAGGGCACCGGTTCCTGGCGCCGCCCGTGCCAGGTGTGCAGGTCGCTGCCGCATATGGTGCTGCAGGTGATTTCCACCAGAATTTCACCGTGGCCGGGCGCGGGGATCGGAAATTCTTCGAGGCGGAAGGGCTGGCCGTGACCGGAGAAGACGGCCGCCAGAGCCCGCGCGCTGGAACGTTCGGTGTTCATGCTTGTTTACGGATGAAAGACATGAGCAGCGCGCCCAGACCGCAGGCGACAGCCACGACGGGGAAGACCATGTGGGTCGAACCCCTCGACTCGATGAGATGGCCGATCAGCGGCTCGCCGAGACCCGCGAAGAGATATGCGAAAAAGTTCATCATCCCGGTGCCGGTGCCGGCGAGGCGTTTGCCGAGCAGATCGGGACACAGCGCCCAGAACGCGGACTGCGGGCCATAGACGAAGAAGCCCGTCAGAAAAAGCAATGGCAGCGCGAGGGCGGAGCCGTGGTTGAGAGCCGCCATGCCGCTGGCGCAGACCGCGGCGCACAGCAGGAAGAGAATCACCGGAGCGGCGCGCCGGCCGCCGAAGATCCGGTCGGAGATCCACCCTGCGGAGACCGCTCCGAGAGCCATGCCGACGGGCAGCGCGATGGACACCCATTTCTGCGGCGAGTCCCTCCAGCTTTCCCCCAGGAAATGCACCGGCACCCACACCAGCAGGCCGTAGCGGGCGAGATTCTGGAAGCCGATCGCCGCGCAGCCGAACAGAAAAGGCACGCAGGCGAAGCCGCAGCGGTAGCGTTCCCACCAGGTCAGATGGCGCTCGGGGTGGAACTGCTCCCGGGCGGTCGCGGGCTCCTCCGGCAGATCTTCAAAACCCGCCTTCGACGGCCTTTCCCGGATCACCAGCCAGAAGACCAGGCAACCCAGCAGCATGAGCACCACCGGCCCCCGGAAAATCCAGCGCCAGCCGAAATCGACCAGAATGGCGGCCATGACGAAGGTGACCACCGACGACATGCCGGCGGCGAAGACATACCATCCATAGACCCGGCCGCGGTGGACGCGGTCCCACCAGTTGGAAAGGATGCGGCTGCCCGGAGCCCAGCCCATCGACTGGACGAAACCGTTGCCCGCCCACGGCACCAGCACGCCGGCCAATCCGCCGGCAAAGCTGGTGATCCAGTTCATGACAAAGGAAAGCAGGCCGCCCAGGGTCATCAGGCTGCGGCCGCCGAAGCGGTCGGCAAGCTGGCCGTTGATCGCCTGGCCGATGGCATAGGCCCACAGCATGGCCGCTCCGCACCAGCCGAGCTGCGTCTTGCTCAGGCCGAGTTCCTCCGACATCCCGGGAATGGCGAAGCCGAAGTTCTGGCGGCCGGTGTAGTAAAACAGATAGCAGAACATCACGGCGACGAGTGTTTTCACCCGCGCTCCAGCGAAGTTTCCGGCGTGTTGGGTTTCGATCATGGCTGCTGCAACCGGCGCACCGGAATGCTGTAGCCCGCAGGAGTCCGTGCACCAAGGCGAAAGTTTCTTGGAAACTATTTTGTTGCATTCAGAGAAACTATCGCTATTTCTGCCGCCAAAAGTTGCCGCCATGTCTTTGCTTTCCGGAAACCGACAAATCGCCGCCGCCGCCGTATTCCTCGCGGCGGCGGCGGTTGCCTCCGTGGCGCGGCCCTCCGGCCCGGCCGGGGATGCCGGGAGCCAGGCCGGGCTGGCGGTTGTAGGCCGGGAGATTTTTCTCGATACCGGTCTTTCCAATCCGCCCGGGCTGGGCTGTGTGGGCTGCCATGTGCCGGAGGCCGCCTTCGCCGATCCGCGGTCGCTTTCGGCGGGAGCAAGGCCGGGCAGCATCGGCACGAGGAATGCGACGAGCCTGATGTACGCCGCGCTGATCCCGAACATGGATCAGGAGGATCTGCTCGACGACGACGGCAATCAGGAATGGGTCTGGCAGGGAGGGCTTTTTCAGGACGGCAGCGCCCGCACGCTCCATGAGCAGGTGAGCAAGCCGTTCTTCAACCATGCGGAAATGAACGTCGGCAGCGAGGCCGAGCTGGCCGCGAAGCTGCGCGAGGCGGAATACGCCGGCCGCCTGAAGGACGGCATGACCGAAGAGGAGTGGGCCGACGATGCGAAGGTGGCTCACCGCACGTACCGTGCGCTGGTCGAGTTCCTGAAGGAGCCGATGTTCCGGCCCTTCGATGCGCGGATCGACGATTACCTCGCCGGCGATGAGGATGCCCTGACCGATCAGGAGAAGCGCGGGCTGGAGGTCTTCCGGGACAAGGGCAAGTGCGCCGATTGTCACTTCCTCCACGCCACCTCATGGCCGCAGCCGCTGCTCAGCGATTTCGGCTACGACAATCTCGGGGTGCCCTCGTGCGGCGAAAAGGATCCGGGGCTCGGCGGCCATACCCTCGCCGATGAAGAACTCGGCCAGTTCCGCGCGCCGGGCTTGCGGAACATCGCGCTGACCGCGCCCTATTTTCACAACGGTTCGGTTGCCACGCTGCGGGAGGTGATGGAGTTCTACAACCGCCGCGATCTGGAACCGGAACGCTGGGGGCCGACCGATTACCCCGAAACGGTGAATCGCGAGGATCTCGGCGACCTCGGTCTGACGGATCAGGAGGTCGAAGACCTGACCGCGCTGATGGATGCCTTCACCGACCGCACGCTGCTTGAGATGCGCGAGCGGGGGGAGAGCTTCCCCTTCGTTCCGACCGGCACGCCGGACACCTGGAAGATGCGTTCCTGGTTTCCCGACTGGAATCACGCCGCTCCTCCCTTGCCACCCCATCCGCCCTACCGCGGGCATCTGCTCCACAGCGAATCCCCATCGCCTTCCCAATGAAACCCTTCTCCTGCATACGGACATTCTTTCATACTCTGCTGCTCGCCGCGGCCGTACTGCCCGCCGCCGCCCAGACCGGCCCCATGGTCGGCACCGTGAAAACCACCGAAGCCTGGTTCCTCTATCGCCCCGGCGCCGTGGAGAAACCGTTGCGCCTGAGCGTGCTCGACGCGGAGCAGAAGATTGTGGCCACCAGCACGGCGGAAAGCGACGATGAGAACGATCATGTGGCGAAATTCCACGTCACCGGACTGAATGCGGCGACGGCGTATACTTACAAAATCGAGGATTTGTCCGGTGAATCTCCGGTGGAACTGGCCGGTCCGGCCGATGGGCTTCGTTTCAAGACCCGCATGACCACCGGCACGCAGGGAGTGGTCACGGCGGCCTTCGTCTCCTGTGCCAACAACACCTCGGAGCCGGTGTGGGAACGCATCGGCGCACTCGGAGTCGATCAGCTCATCCTCGGCGGCGACACTCCCTATATCGATGTCATCGATCTGGCCACCAGCCGCCTGAAGCACCGCGCGTTTCTCGATACGCCGTTCATGACATCGCTGATCCGCGGCACCCCGGCGGTGGGCACCTGGGACGACCACGACTTCGGCCTAAACAACGGCAACGGTGTGAATGCCGCCGACCGCCGCGAGAACACCCGCCGGGCCTTCGTGGAATATCGTGCCCACGATCAATTCGGCACCGGCGTCGAGGGCGTCTATCACAAGATCGATCTGGGCGTGATGGAGATCTTCCTGCTCGATCCGCGCTGGTGGTCGCAGACCGGTCCTTCGCCGGTGGACCCCTCGAAGAAGACCTGCTTCGGCCCGGAGCAATGGACCTGGATCCAGCAGGCGCTGGAGGCCTCGCGGGCGCCATTCAAGGTGCTGACGATGGGACAGATATGGGTGGACAAGAAAAACTCCGAGAACGACGACATGTTCACCTACTGGTACGAGCGGGATGCGCTCTACGATTTCATCCGCTCGAAATCCATCCCGGGCGTCGTGCTGATGGGCGGCGACATCCATGTCTCGCGCCACCTCATCCACCGGCAGCGGATCGGCTACGACCTGCACGACTTCGTGACTTCGCCGGCGCACACCGGAGTCATCCCCAGCCTCGATGTCATCCATCCGAACCTCGAATGGTCGTCGCAGGAGCCCCGGCAGTTCATGACTCTCACCGCGGACACCCGCGCGAATCCGCCGGTGCTGACGGCGCGTTTCCACCTCGCCAACGGCATCATCCAGCGCGAAGTGGTGATTCCCTACGACAATCTCGCACCCAAAGAAGGTGCAGGCCTCGGCCGCGATCTGCGTGCCTGGTGGTCGTTCGACGGAGATCTCGGGAACCAAGCCGTCCTCGGCGAGCGCTTCGACGCCACGGCGGTGAACGGCGCCTCGCTGGTTGCCGACGGCGGTCTGCGCGGCGGGGCGGTGTCGTTTTCCCGCGCTTCGCAGCAATACCTCCGTATCGGCCGCCAAACGCTCGACGACTCCCCGCCTCTGCCGGAGCGGGCCGGCCGCAATCCCCTCCATGACAACAGCGCGGCCCACAGCGTATCCCTCTGGTGCAAGCCGGCCACACTGCCCGCCCACGGCAGTTCCGACCGCCACTTCCTGCTGGAAAGCTCGCTCGGCGGCAGCACGGCTCCGGGCTATGTGCTTTCGATCGGGTTCCGCAGCGCCGGCTCCGATGCCGGAAAGATCAACCTCGAATTGCACACCTCCACACTCCAGCCCGCCGGCGCCGCAAGCACCGCCGCACCGACGCCGATCGGCCAGGGCCCTTTCGCCTGCGAACTCGACCGCGCGCTTTTCACCGGGCGCTGGGCGCACGTGGCGATGACCTTCGACAGCACGCACCTGCGCCTCTACGTCGATGGTGGAGAAGTCGCCGCCCACGTCCTGCCCGTTCCCGGGCCCGCGGCGGAAACCGGAGGCCTGATCATCGGCGGCCACCGCGACGGCACAGGGAGGAACTACGATGGCCTGTTAGACGAGATCGCCTTGTGGTCGCGCGCGCTTGCTCCGGAAGAAATCGCGGCGCTCCATCATTCCGGCATGCCCCGGGCCCTGCCCACCGAGGTCTCCGCGGCCGACAGCGACGGCGACACACTGGAGGACTGGTGGGAAATCCTTCACGGGCTCGATCCCAATGATCCCGCCGATGCGCTCGCGGATCTCGACGGCGACTCGGTCCCCGCCTGGCTGGAGCGGGCCGTCGGCACCCACCCGCTGATGGACGATTCGGCCAAATACGACTACCTGCGCCAGCTCGTGAATCCGGGCGCGCTGATCGCCCCCCTGATCCACCGCCATCCCTCCCTGGACAGCCTCAGCTTCCGGCTCATCGGCCAAACCAGCGGAGACCTTCTGGAATGGAGCCCGCTGGTTCCCGGAGCCGGCATCACCGGCGGGATCCTCTCCAACGAATTCCTGTTCAACTTTCCCGCGCCGGGGGACGCTCCATGGTTCTTCCGCTTCGATGCGGAGCATTGAATTCCGCGCCGACCGGGGAGCGGAATGTGACAAAGTTGATTTAAGGAAACTTTTTGATTGAAATAGAAACATTCATGGTGAAACTTCGATTCCGTATCCCAAAGAGATTTCCCGGTCTTCCGGCCATTCTGCAAATTCTCTCCGATCCACTCCAAACCCTCCCTCGTGTCTGCCCGACCATCCGGCTTCCCGGCCGCCGAATGCATCACGGTGTTTCATCCGAGAAACTGAAAACTCCAACGAAACATCAATACCGCTCAACTCGCGCTTCCATCCCGTCATGAAAACCTTCGTTTCATATTCCGTTGCCGCACTTGCCGGCATCCTCTCCGCCCAAGCCGCGATCACCGACAATCTTGTCGCCTACTGGAACTTTGAAGAAGGAGCCGCCAACCACGCCGCGGCCTCCGGAGGAGCGGCCTACGACGGCAGCCTGCTGGGCGGCGCCAGCATCGGGGCCACCGCGAAGGTGGGCTCGGGCGCCCTCCAATTGAACGGTTCCGGAGCTTACATGGATGTCACCAGCATCGTGGATCCGAACCAACCCTGGTCGGTGAGTTCCTGGTACCGCGCCGACATCGCCCCGACGGGCGACACGCGCTTTTTCGTCTTTGAAACATCCGGCAGCTATCCCATATCCTTCGGACTGCGCGAAGCGGGCAACACGGCGAACACCAACCATCAGAGCTTCTCCGATGTGATTGGGGGCCCTGTATCCGGCACCCACGAGATCGCCGACAACGCGACCGCCGCCACCTGGAACCATGTGATCCTTGCCTTCACCCCCGCGACGGCCGGTGAGACGGGCTCCATCCTGGTGTACATCAACGGCGCGCTCACCAACACCTTCATGGTTCCCGTGGGCGGCACCCTCGGGTGGGCCAACGGTTTTCATGTCGGCACCTATCGCGACGCGAACGACCGCTGGTTCATCGGATCGATCGACGAGGTTGCCATCTGGGACCGGACCTTGTCCGGGACGGAAGCGTTTGAGGTTTTCTCACGCGGCAGCCAGGGCTCCGATCTGACCGTGGAAAAGGTCAGCGTCACCCTGTCCGCCAGCCCTGCGGCGGCAGGATCGGTCACCGGAGCCGGGGTGTACGACATCGGCCAGCAGGTCCAGATCTCCGCCACCGCTTCCCCGGGCTATCTCTTCAGCGACTGGGAAGGCTCCTTCATCGGCCAGCCGGCATCCTTCACCCACACCGCCAATGCGAATGAGGTTTCCACCGCCATCTTCGTCGAAGACATGAATGACGACGATAACGATGGCCTTACCAATTACGAGGAGATCGTCATCTACGGCACGGACCCCGCGAATCCGGATACGGATGGGGACATGATCCCTGATGGTGACGAAATTTTCATCACCGGCACCGATCCGAAAGCGAGCGATGAAGCTCTCGTCTCCTTCGTCAGGAACAACCTCTCCCCGGATGCCGCCGGAGCGATCGCCCTTTCGCCCCTCGGCATTACACGGGATCCCTCCACCGGAGCGATCACCCTGTCGCTCGGTCTCAGCGGTTCTCCGAACCGCTCGATCTGGCAGTCCATCGACTTGAGCGATCCCACCGCCTCCATCGTGCCGTCGCCGGACGGATGGATCGTCACCTTCCCGGCCCCGTCGAGCACGGTGAACAGCTACATCATCATCGGGCAAAAACCCTGATCTCCCATCCAGGACAAGAAACCAGACACCTATCCAAGCAATGAAAAGAACGATCCTCCTCGGGGCCTTCGCCGCCCTTTCCCCCTGCGCCCACTCCGCCCTGACCACGGGCCTGGTCGCCTACTACAACTTTGAAGAAACCGGTACCAACGGTATCGCCAACCAGGTCGGCGGCGGCCCGGCATACAATGGGACATACATCAATGGCACGGGCATCTCCGGTACCGGGGCCGGCTTCTCGGGCAATGCCGCCTATGCGGGCTCCAACGCCACAAACACGACCGACCGTTCGCAACTGCTTGTTGGCAACGCCTTGAATATCGCCAAGAACAACGCCGGGGTCAGCGCCGGCACCGGCCAGTTCAATGTGGCGGGACTCAGTGCCGCCAATCTCGGCCCCAATTTCACTGTTTCCGCGTGGTTCCACCTTTCTCCGGACGCGGACAACACGGGAAGCGATGTCAACATCCTGCGGGACTTCGTTTTTGAATCGGTCGGACCCGGGGGCGGGCAGTACGATGTCTCCTACGGCACGTCCGATCCGCACGGTTCCCTCTTCAATTCCTTCATCGGTACCAGCATAGAGCCTCCGCAAACGGTCGCCGGCGGCGACAATCTGACCATAGGGGACTGGCACAACGTGGTTCACGCGTTCTCCTCCAACGGCGCCACCACCACGTTGACGGTTTATGTTGACGGCGTCTTCCTCGGCACCGCCAGCACGGCGACAAGCAACATGGACTTCACCTCGATGAACTTCGGGGTGAATCGCGACAGCCAGCGCGTCTTCGACGGCATGCTCGACGAAGTCGCCGTTTGGAACCGCACTCTTTCCGCGGCCGAAATCAACAACGCCAATACCGGATCGAGCGCCGATAGCGTTTATCAGCGCGGTCTCGCCGGACTGGCGATCCCCGAACCATCCACGGCCCTGCTGGGCGGCCTCGGCATGCTGGCGCTGCTGCGCCGCCGCACGCGCTGAACCGGACCATGCGGCGGGTCCCGGTAAAAGCGGCCCGCCTGTCTCTCCATCCCAAACATCCACATCGATGAAGCATTCCCGAATCGCCTGGCTCGCATTGGTTTCCTTTGTTCCATTCTCCGCCGCCAGGGCGGACCTTCTCTCCAATCTCGTCGCTTACTACAACTTCGAGGAAACGGGGGATGATGGACTCAGGAACCTCGTGGGGGAAGGAGCCACCCACAATGGCATCCACGGCAACGGCGCGAGCTTCGGCTCGGGCTCCGGATTCGCCGGAAACGGGGAATTTCCCGGTGCGGATGCGACAAGCTCGACCGACCGCTCGACTCTCCTCGTCGGCAAGGCCTTGAATATCGCCAAGGACGACACGGGCCCGGGAGCAGGCAGCGGCTGGTTCACGGTTCCCACCCTGAACGCCGGCACACTCGGCACGGACTTCTCCGTTTCCGTCTGGTTTCACCTGGCGCCGGACTCCGATAACACCGAGGGCGGAGAAACCACGTTGCGCGACTTCGTTTTTGAATCCGGTCCGGGCGGCGCTGCCGTCAACTTCGACGTATCTTTCGGAACCTCCGATGCGAATGGTTCGGTCTTCAACTCATTCGTCGGGGCGAACAATAGCAATATCGTACCAGGTGGAGGAAACCTGGCCACCGGCACCTGGCATCATGTCGTCCACACTTTCGCTTCCAACGGAACGACCACCACGCTCACCGTCTACCTGAATGGCGCTTTGCAGGGGACCGCCGGCGCCCCGACGGCAAGCATGGACTTCACTTTCCTGAACTTCGGGGCGAACCGCGACAACCACCGGATCTTCGATGGCATGCTCGACGAAGTGGCGGTTTGGGATAGAACCCTCACCGGCGTCGAAGCCCGGGAACTTCACGAACGCGGCATGGCATCCCTAGCGATCGATGCGGATCCGGCCTCCGTCGGAAAAGCCTTCATCGGCGTCCGTTCATCCGATCACACGATGGGATACGCCTTCGGCACGGGAATGTACGATATTGGAGATGCCGTCTTTGTGGATGGATTCGCCAATCCGGGACATGTTTTTGCCGGGTGGAGCGATCCGTTCGCAAACGAGGGGGAGTCCTTCTCCTTCACGGCGACTGGCTCCATCGACGTTGTCGCGAACTTCCAACAGGACACCGATGACGACGACGGAGACGGCCTCACGAACTACGAGGAACTGGTCCTCTATCATACCGATCCCGGAAACGCCGATACCGATGGCGATGGAATCGACGACTTCTCGGAGGTCCGGATCACCATGACCGATCCCCTGACAAGCCAGCTTGCGGTGGTGAACTACATTCTCGAAAACCTTCCTCCCGGAAGTCCCGGAGGCACGGTTCTCGCCCGCAACGAGGCGGACAACACCTTGACGCTCCTGCTGAAACCGGCCGTTTCGACGATGCTCGAAGAATGGAGCCCGCTTGTTCCCGCAACGTCCGGCGTTTCAGCGGGCGCGAGCGGCGGACGGTTTCAGCTGCAGGTGCCGGCATCGGAGGATCCCAGGCGCTTTTTCAGGGTGGAGGGCAACGAGCCCTGACAAACTTGAATGCCGCCAACGGTGGGCTGGTCTTCATGGCCTTTCACGGACTCTTGACCGTGGCCCCACTGTTGGTGATGGTCTCCCCGGAAAAAATGAACCTGGTCGAACTGGCATCCCGGATCAAAGCCGTTCGCATGTCGAAGGGCTACACCCTCGACCGTGTCGCTGAAATTTCAGGGCTCGGGAAAGGACTGCTTTCCAAAGTGGAGAATTTCCGCGTCACGCCCTCGCTGCCGACTCTGGCCAAGCTTTGCGAAGCGCTTGGCATGAGTCTCTCCGAACTTTTCGAGGGCCTCGACGAAAAGCCCAAGCTCAGCATCGTGCGCGTGGCCGACCGCAGGGAGATCGAACGCGATCGCGACCAGTCGGACATCAACTACTTCGCCCTCGCCCACGGCCGGCCCGACCGGAACATGGATCCCTTCGTGCTGGACATTCCCGCCGGAGGAGGCCGCCGGGAAGCCATGCCGCACGAAGGCGAGGAATTCCTCATCGTGCTCAAGGGCGGCGTGTCCTTTGAATACAACGGCGATGTGCACACGCTGAAGGAAGGCGACGCCGCTTACTTCGACGCCGAAGTGGACCACCGGGTGTTCAATCCGGGCGCGAAGGACGCGAAGATTCTCTGCGTTTTCCTCGGGCGGCCGATGTGACGCCACCTCCGCGGGAGCCGGAGGGAACAGGAAGCCCTCACCGGTATTTGGCTCACACATCATGATTCGATAATTTTGTTTCTTGAAAAACAACAAATTGGATTGACGAAAATACCGTGGCACCTGACAGGAAAGCAGTCACCACACCCAATTTCCAGGACCATGCCTTCCTTTGAAGTCAACGGCCGCGGCTATCCGCTGCCGGCAAATTCCATCGCCGTCATCTGTCTGGACGGCTGCGCCGACGAGTATCTGAGCACCGCCATCGCCCGCGGCAAAATGCCCCGCCTCGCCGCGATGGCCCGCGACGGCTGGCGCGGCATCGTCCGCGGCGCGCTGCCCTCCTTCACCAACGTCAACAACACCTCCATCGTCACCGGCGTGCCGCCGCGCGTGCATGGCATCTGCGGAAACTTCTTCCTCAATCCCGGGACCGGCGAAGAGGTGATGACGAACGGTCCCGAATTCCGCCGTTGCAACACCATCCTCACCGCCGCGGCCGACGCCGGGCGCAGGGTAGCTTTCATTACCGCCAAGGAAAAACTCCGCACCCTGCTCGGCGACGGCGTGGTGGAGCGCGGCGGCATCGTCTTCTCCTCAGAGAAAGTCGATGAAGCGAGGAAGGAAACCCACGGCATCGACAACGCCACCGCCATCATCGGTAGGCCGCGGCCGGAAATCTACTCGGGCGAGGCTTCGGTTTATGTTCTCGAAGCCGGTGCCGCGCTGGCCGAGCGGGGCGTCGCGGATTTTCTCTATCTCTCCACCACCGATTTCATGCAGCACAAGTTCGGCCCCGAAGCGCCGGAGATCCTCGACTTCCACGCGAAGATCGACGCCGCCATCGGCCGTTTGTTGGACGCGGGCTGCACCGTCGCCCTGACCGCCGACCACGGCATGAACGCGAAAAACGACGCAGCGGGAAATCCAAAGGTCATCTTCGTTGAATCGCTGCTGCGGGAGAAATTCGGCGAAGGCATCCGCGTGATCTGTCCGATCACCGATCCCTACGTCGTCCATCACGGCGCGCTGGGCTCGCTGGTCATGGTGCATCTCGAAGATCCCTCGACCCGCACAGCCGTGGGGGAGTTTCTTTTCGCCCGGGACGGCATCACCGAAGTGCTCACCCGCGAGCAAGCCGTGGACAAACTCGAACTCG
>CAZVSA010000051.1:0-17330 GCA_964629955.1 uncultured Luteolibacter sp. | reverse complement strand
GGCGGGGGTTGCGGAGGAGTGCCGACGGTTTCATGGGGGATGTGGGTGCGGACGGGGCCGGAGGCGGGGGTTTGCTCCGCGTGGAGGAGACTGGGGAGGCATGCCGTGAGCAGGACGGCGCGGCATAGGGCGGGGAATGGATTTGGTTTCATCAGGATCACCGGGAGGAGAGTTCGGGTTGAGGAGGGTAGGTGAAGGAAAACACTTTCAACACCAAGGAAAAAAATCAGAAAAAATGACTATTGTAATCAAGACCGGGGGCAAGGCCGATTGCTACAAAATGGGGCTTTGGACGAATCATTCATCCTCCGCGATGTTTTTGCCGCCGCGCTCGGACGGCGGCGGCGCGTTGCGGGGATGACCCAGGAGGAACTGGCGGGTGCGGCGGGGTTGGAACAAAGCTACATTTCCCTGCTTGAGCGCGGCCTGCGGACTCCGGGGCTGGATACATTGTTCAGGATCGCGCGCGCTTTCGGGATCAAGCCGGCCACCTTTTTCATGGAGATCCAAAAGGGATTCGATGCGGCGGTCCGGGACGGATCTTCGGGATAGATCGACCGATCCCGGGCAGGGCGATCGCGCCTTGCCTTTGAAAGTGACACGCTGGCGGCGATGGCACACCGTCGTCCCGCCGACTCCGCATGACCACCGCCATCCATCCCTCATTCCACGAACTCGGCACGGAGGTGCCCATCTCCGAAATCGACAAGGAGCTCCGCAAGCTGTGGGAGCAGGACGACGCGCAGACCAATGCATCTCTGATGAACCTCGTGGTGTATTCGGAGAGGCGGGGCGGCTTGCTGGAGAACTCCGCCATCGTCCGGGATCTCACCCGCGAGCATGCCTGCCGCGCGATTCTGGTGGAGATCGACCGCTCGATTCCCGAGCCCGGGTTGCGGGCGTGGATCACGGCGCACTGCCATCTTGCCCATGGGAAAAAGTCCGTCTGCTGCGAGCAGATCGCCTTTCATCTCACCGGCCGGGTGACGGGGCGTTTCCGGAACACGGTTTTCTCCCACCTCAACTCCGATCTGCCGCTGGTGTTCTGGTGGCAGGGGGAGCTGTCCGATGTCTTCACCGAGCGGCTGGTGAGCGTGATGAACCGGCTGATCGTCGACAGTTCCGGCTGGGAAGATCCCGCGGCGGGTTTTGCGAAGATCGGGGAGGCGGGGCAGACGAATGCCGAACTGATTCTCCAGGATCTCGCATGGACAAGGAGCTGGCAGTTCCGGGTCGGCCTGGCGGGGTTGTTCGATGATCCCATCGCCCAGGAGGCATTGCCGGAGATCGGGGAAGTCCGGATCGTCCATCACCCGGCGCACCGGAATTCCGCGTTGCAGTTGTTGGCGTGGCTTTCCATCCAGGCGGGCTGGCAACCGTTGTCCCGCGAAGGGGATTGCTTTTCCTTCGGGAGCAAATCCGGGGAAAAATCCGGGGTGCTGGTGGCGGAGGAAGGATCGGCTCCGCTCGGATTGCTGGAACTCCGCTCCGGCGGGCTCGCGGTGCGCGTCAGCCGGGAAGCGGGTTCCCCGCACGTTTTCCGGGAAATCGACAGCCCCGGGTATTCGGCGAATTCCTTTTCCCCCGCGGACCCGGATGAGCCCGCGCAACTTGTCGGACTCCAGCTTTCCCGTGGCGGGAAAAATTCGTTGTTCCAGAAGGTCCTCCCGCGTTTCCGGGAGTTTCTCGAATGGCGGTGACGCCGGTTCCTGGAATCAGGGTGGCTCTTGCAAAGGGTCTTTTGGAATCCATCGAAACGCGGAGGCGCGGAGGTCGCGGAGGAAATCGCGGAGATTCGTATGAGGGAATGATTCAGGTGCTTTTAATCGAAACGCAAAGGCGCGGAGGCCGCGGAGAGAAACGCTGAGCCAATTTCTTCACCAATAACCAATAACCCCTTCCCTTCTTTGCATCTCTGCGGTTGGTTTCATCTGAATCGGTTCAAGTTGTTGGAATTTCTTGCTCCAGTGCTGAATCGTTATCGTATGAGTAACTTTGCGTTTTCCTCCGCGACCTCCGCGCCTCCGCGTTTCGATTCATCCACTGTTGTCAGTGTTTGTGATCCTTGTGGTGATGGCCTAACACATCGCGCCCGAAGTCGCCCTTGCGGTCGCGCCACACCGCGTGGATGTGGTTGGCGTTGTTCTGGACGTTCGCCACTTCGATGAGGAAATCGGTCCCCTGGATCCGGTAATAGTATCCCTGATCCGGCTCCAGTCCTCCCGCCCAGCCGAAGCGGAGGTTTTCCAGATCGGCTTTGATTTTGCCCATCTGGTCTCCGGCCAATTCCGGGCGGAAACGGTTCGCGTATTCCTCGATCAGGGTGAGAAGGCCTTCCTTCTGAACTTCGGTCATGTCCGGGACGCCGACGCCCACCGGTTCGAGCTGGCGGAGCTTGCGGTCCGCTCCGGTCAGAATGTCATTCGGAGCCTTGTCGGTGTAAACGATCTCCTTGCCCGCGGCGTGCAGCGCCTGGGCGAGGGCCCGGGCGAGGTCTTCCTCCGCGGCCAGGGGGCGGGTGCCTTTCAGTTTCCCCTCCTGGCGCACTTCCGCGGGATTCGCGGCGAAAAACGTGGGTGTCACCGAGATCGCCTTGCCGCCGGAGAGCGTGAAGTTCAACGACAGGTGATGCCCTTCAAAGCGCCAGCCCCATTCCCCGTCCGCGGCGGGTTCTCCGAAGATGGTGGTGTAGTATTTCTTGTCGTCGCGGAAGACGGGGTTGTTTTCCACTTCGGCGAGGAAGGCTTCCAGGCGGATGATGGTTTCCACTTTCAGGAGCCCTTTTTCGCTCATCGCGGAGGAAAGGAGTTTGCGGGAAAGCTCCAGTTGTTTGTCGTTCAGATCGGCGTAGGGCAGCCCCAGCCGGTCCTTCGGAATGAAGTGCCAGTTCTCGCGCTCTTCGGAATCGAAGGCAAAGCGGGCCTTTTTCGTCTGGGCTTCGTCGAGCGACTGGAGGAATGCGTTGGCCGCTTCGGCCATCTCCGCGGAAACCTTGGAAAGGTCGGCGGCGGGCAGCAGCGGGGTGAGCAGGAACAAGGTGGCGATCAGGGATTTCATGGCGAGGACGATGAAACTGCGAAAATCCGCCGATTGTTTCAAGCCATCCGGCGAATTCATTCAGGGCTGACGCATCAAAAGACTGCGATTTTTATTTTACCGCAAAGCCGCGAAGGTCGCAAAGGATCGCAAAGGATCGCAAAGGATCGCAAAGGATCGCAAAGGCACCTTCTTCACCAATAACGAATCACAAATAACCAATAACCTCTTCCCTGCCTTTGCGGTGAATCCATTGGTTTTTTGATGCGGCGGCCCCGGGCGATTCATTTTCCCGCGAGCCATTCCGCGGCGCTTTGCCCGGCGCGGGTGCCGGTGGCGAAGCATCCCTGGAGCAGATAGCCGCCGGTCGGCGCTTCCCAGTCGATCATTTCGCCCGCGACGAAGATTCCGGGAATCTTCCGCAGCATCAGTTGGGAATCGAGGGCTTCCCAGCGGATTCCGCCCGCCGAGGAAATTGCTTCTTCGATCGGTCTTGGCCGCAGCAGGGGGATCACGCACCGCTTGGTTTCCCGGGCGAGGGAGGGCGCGTCCTGCCAGTCTTTCCGTGCCAGGATCGCGTGGGCGGGTGCGCCCAGCTTCCAGCGGACCCGCGCTTCCGCGAGGAAGTTCCGCCGCACGGAAGCCATTTTTGAAACCAGCTCTTCTTCGGTGAAAGTGGGTTTGAAGTCGATCTCCACCGCAGGTTGCTCCATTTCCCGGAGCGTCCTTCCAAGCTGATAGATGGCTCCGCCCTCCAGGCCGTAGCGGGTGAGCATCAGCTCGCCGACGGCGGTTTCTACATTGGCGCGGACATGGATGTTTTTGATGGGCAGGCCTTCGGCGGCGGCCAGCACTTCCGGCGGCCATTCGTGTTCCCATCCGCAGTTGGCCGGGGCCAGAGGTTTCGCGGGAATTCCGAGAGGTTCCAGAATTTGCATCCAGCCGCCGTCCGATCCCGTTTGCGGCCATGATCCGCCACCGGCCGCCAGCACCACCGCATGGGCGTGATGGATCGATCCATCGGCGAACGACAGCTCATGCGGCGAGCCGGGTGTGATTCCTGACAGACGGTGGTTTGGGGCAAAGCGGACTCCGGCGTTTCGCAACCTTGCCAGCCAAGCCCGCAGCAAAGGAGCGGCTTTCAGCGCCTTGGGATAGACCCTGCCGCTGCTTGCCTGGAATGTCTCCACACCGAGCCCCGTCGCCCATTCGCGCAAACCGGCCGGACTGAAATTTTCCAGCAGATCCCGCCACGGTCCGTCCGGATAACGGGTGAGGAAGCGCTCGAAATCCTCCCCGTGCGTGAGATTGAGCCCGCCTTTTCCCGCCACCAGCAGCTTTCTTCCCATGGATGGCTTGCCATCGAAAACCGTCACGCTTGCCCCGGCGGCTGCGGCCACTTCCGCGGCCCGCAGTCCGGCGGGTCCGCCGCCGATCACCGCCAGGCTCCGCGGCGCGGGGGCGTTTTCGGGAACAGGATTTTCCGCGATGGGGCCGCTCATTTTCCGGTCCGTGCGATCACACCAGTTTCAGCCGGGCGAAATCCTGCGTGTCCACAAGTCCCACGGGCCTGCCTTCGTCATCCAGCACCACGATGTCGTCGATGCGGTTTTTTCCGATCGTGCGCAACACCTCGACCGCGAGCGAGCCGGCCCGCACGGTGATGGGGCTGCGGGTCATGAATCCGGCGACCGGTTTTTCTCCGAGCAGCGGGTCTTTCTGGAAGCATCTCGCGAAATCTCCGTGGGTAAAAATGCCCGCCATGAATCCGCCTTCCGCCAACACCACGCAGGCTCCGGCCCGGGCGCGGTTCATCGCCTCCAGCGCCTGGAGGACGTTCGCGTGTTCCGGGACGGTGGGCAGGGAGGCGTCGGTCCGCATGATGTCCGCCACGCGGGTGAGGAGCGCGCGGCCCAGCGCGCCGCCCGGGTGATACCGGGCGAAGTCTTCCTGAGTGAAGCCCCGGGCCTCCAGCAGAACCATCGCCAGGGCATCGCCCATCACCAACATGGCCGTGGAGGACGAGGTGGGGGCGAGGTTGAGAGGGCAGGCCTCGCGTTCCACGGAGGTGTCCAGGGTCACATCGCTGAAGTGCGAGAGCGTCGATCCCGGTTTCCCGGTGAGGGCGATCAGTTTTACCTCGAAGCGTTTGATGAAAGGCAACAGGTCCAGCAGTTCCCGGGTCTCGCCGGAGTAGGAGAGCACGACCACCGCATCGCCGTCCGAGAGGATTCCGAGATCCCCGTGTAGCGCGTTCTGGGAATTGAGGACCACCGCGGTAGCTCCGGTGGAGTTGAGGGTGGCGGCGATCTTGTGACCGATGTTTCCGGATTTCCCGATTCCGACGACCACGATTTTTCCGCGCCGGTCGAGCGTTTCACGGAGAATTTCCACGGCGGCGGCCAGCTCTTCCCCCAGGCGGTCCGCCATTTGCCGGAGGCAGTCCACTTCGATCCCGATGACGTTGCGGGCGCGTTCGAGGAAATCCATGCGCAATGACACGGCGGCGGCGGCGGTTTGGCAAGTGCGGGACGTTGAAGGTTATTCGTTATTGGTTATTTGTTATTGGGAAAGACTCCCGATCCCAAGCTCTTCCCCCCAATAACCAATAACGAATAACTTTCTTCGATGTTCGATGTCAAAATGAGGGAGCCCTGTGGAAGCACGAACCTTTGCTTGTGGTTTCCGGAGGTTTTTGTGTATGTTTCCGCCTGATGGAAAGGAGCAACGAAAGCAAGCAATGGTCGGAGCAGCTGATGCCGGGGCAGTTCCGGCATTTGTTCGATCATCTTCCGGGTATGTTTTTTTTCGTGAAGAATCTGGAGGGGAGATTGATGGCCGCGAATCCGGCTCTGGTGAGGCGGCTGGGCTTCGATTCGGAAAGGGAGGCGATCGGAGTGACGGACGCCCAGATGTATCCGCCGCGTTTGTCGGAGAAATACCGCCGGGACGACGTGAAGGTTTTCACCACGGGAAAACCCTTGCTGGGGTTGATCGAGCTGTGGCCGAACAGCGAAGGACGCCCCGATTGGTTCATTACGGACAAAATGCCGCTGTTCAACGTGCAGGGGGAGGTTTGCGGGCTTTGCGGGATCATCCGCAGTTATGAGGAGCAACGGACGGCGATGCTGCCCTACCTGGAGCTGGCCGCCGCGGCGGAACACCTGAAGGCGAGCTTCCGCGACAAGCTCGATGTTTCCACCCTCGCCCGGATTTCCCACATGTCGGTGCGGCAGTTCGAGCGGAAATTCCGCGCGGCGTTCCAGATGACCCCGCGCGATTTCATGCTGCGGATGCGGGTGATCGAGGCCTGCCGCCTGTTGGTGGAGACGCGCCTGCCGGTGACCACCGTGGCGCTGGAAGCGGGGTTCTACGATCACAGTGATTTTGCGAGGCAGTTTCGCCGGCACATGGGGCAGAGCGCCAGCCAGTACCGGATCGACCGATGCCCGAAAGCGAGGATTCCGTTGCTTGCGCCGGAGTGAAACACTGCCATCTTCCCCGCCATGATCGCCAGGACTTCCATCGTTTTCACCGCTCTCTGCACCCTTTCCTCCGCCGCGGTCCGCTCGGGCCATGCCACCGCGGAATGGATCGCCGGTTCGGAAAACTATCAGGCGGGGACTCCGGTGCGCACCGCGCTGCGCCTGGTCCTCGATGAGGGATGGCACACCTACTGGAGCAACCCGGGCGAGGGCGGGATGAAAATTTCGGTCAAATGGGATCTTCCCGAGGGTTGGGAGGCGGGGGAATTGGAGCAGCCGGTTCCCATCCGTTTTCTCACCGGCAGCCTTGCGGGTTTCGGGTATGAGGGAACGGTGTCGTTTCCCGTGGCGATCACTCCTCCCGCCGGGGCCGCGGGCGATGTGAAACTGGCGGCGAAGGTTTCATGGCTCACCTGCGATGACAGCGCCTGCGTCCCCGGGGATGCGGAGCTTTCCCTTGAGCTGAAACAAGGGGAGGCGGCCCCTTCCTCCCATGAGGCGGCGATCCGCGAGGCGGAGCTTGCGGTCCCCCGGCAGGCGGACGGGCTTTCCCTGGAAGTGACGGAGACGGAGGCGGGAGTGGAGCTTGCGCTCACCGCCGGAGCGGATTTCCAGGCGGATCCGGAGACCTGCGAGGTCTTTCCGGAAACCCCGCAGGCGCTGGATCCGGCGGCTCCGATCCAATTTGAAAAGTCGGGGGACGGATGGAAGGCAGTCGTGCTCAAAAACGAATATGCGTCCGGCCCGTTGAAGTCGCTGACGCTGGTTTTCGCCGGGAAAGAGGCGGTTTCTCCGTTTTTTGTAACGTGGGAAGGGGAATGAATGGGGAATAAATGCCAAAAAAGTTCATCAAAGTGATTAGACAAATCCGCCAACTGATGCAGGCTTGTCGCTGAACGCAAAAAAGTTCCAATCCCATGAAATCAATAGCCATCGCCACACTCGCAAGCGCCTTCGCGCTCGTCACCGCCCACGCCAAGGAAGTCGGACAACCCGCTCCGGAGTTCACCGCCAAGAACCTGAAAGGCGAATCCGTTTCCCTTGCCGATTTCAAAGGCAAGATCGTCGTCCTTGAATGGGTCAACTTCGACTGCCCCTTCGTGAAAAAACATTATGCGAGCGGCAACATTCCCGCCCTCCAGGAATCCTATCCGGAGAAGGAAGTGGTCTGGCTGACCATCAACTCCTCCGCGGAAGGCCAGCAGGGTCATGCGGAAAACTCCAAGCAAGCCGAGCGCGCTTCCAGCGAAGGCAACAAGGCCGCCCATTTCATCGCGGACACCGACGGCAAGGTCGGCAAAGCCTACGATGCCAAGGTGACTCCGCACATGTTCATCATCGATAAGGAAGGCACGCTTGTTTACAACGGAGCCATCGACTCGAAGGCGACCACCGATCAGGCCGATGTGGAGACCGCCGAGAAGTTCTTCGTCAACGCGTTGGATGCCACGCTCGCCGGCAAGGCTGTGGAGAACGCCAAGAACGAGCCGTATGGCTGCGGCGTGAAGTATTAATCCCCCTCCTTTGTTGCGGGGTTTTTCCCCGGACCATTCCAAAGCCCCGCGGCACTCCGGTGTCGTGGGGCTTTTTTGTCAGGGGCACTGGAAATGGAGCACCGACTTTCAGCCAGCGCTCCGTTCCGTTTTCAGAATTGCGGGGAAAAGTGTTCCATTGCCTCGATCGCACCGGTGCCATGGGATGCGGCGGCGAGGTAGCCGCCGGAGGCGCGGACTTTCGCGCGGATCGCTTCCACGGCGTTCGCGGGGCAGGCGATCATCGCCGCGTGCGCGGGATCGAGCATCTCGATGTCGTTGTGGCTGTCCCCGATCGCGAAGCAGGCCGATGGAGCCAGTTCGTATTGCTTCGCCACTTCATCGAGGCTGCTGGCTTTCTGGAAATCCTTGTGACCGAAGCGCAGGTAGATCGAATTGCGCTGCCAGCCGAGTTGTGGTTCGGCGGCGGTGAGCGGCTCGATGCGTTGGACGATCCATTCCATTTCCTCTTCGGTCCGTGAAATGATGCCCGCGGGTTCTTCCGAGATTTCGATCCATTGGGCTCCGGTATGCTCCTGGATCTGGTGCCGGATGGTTTCCAGCAGCCCCCGCGAGCGTTTGAACAAGCCTTTGATCTCCCGTTCGCAGCGGCGGTTCCATTCCTCGTGGGGAATCCAGCGACCGAAGGCGTTGGGGAAATAAATTTCCCTTTCCCGTGCCACGATCCAGTCCGGCAGGAACGGAAAGCGGCTTTCCAGAAATCCTTCCATCATCTGGGGCATCGAGCGCCCCGTATTGATGCCCCAGACGATGCCTTTTTCCCCGCGGAGGCGGCGGATCAGCCCGAAGAAAGCTTCCGGCACCGGCGGGAGGTCCGCGGGGTGGTGGAGCGTGCCGTCGAAATCGAAGGAAAGCAGCGCCTTCGCGGTCGCGGGGGGATCGAGGGTTCTCATGAATCGACGATTGCCTCCGCGGCCAGCGCATCGCGGCACCAGGCGAGGGCCAGCAGGCTGTAGCCCGTTCCGTAGGGTTGGTGGTAGTCGTACAACGGGTAATCCCACCACGAGCCGTCCGCTTCCTGCCGTTCCAGCAAAAGAGCGGCCAGTTGCCTTGCATAAGGGGCGTGGGCTTCTTTCGGGAGAAGCGCGACGGCTTCGGTGAAATAATAAATCCCGTAGTAATAGAAATAGCCGGAAATCTGGAAATGCGTTTCGTGCGGCACCGGGCGTTTGCGGCCGATGCTGAGGAATCCTTCTCTGGCCAGAAAACGATCGGCCCATTCCGTGATGACCGCATCGGTCACGGCTTCCTCGCCGAAAATGCGGAGCGTGGCGTTGCAGGCCTGTGAGCGGGCGAGGGAGCCCGCGGGGCGGTTGATCGGCGAGCGCGGGCGGAGGCGGTGATCGTGGGAATAGGTGTAGGCGAAATCCGGCGTGCGCTGGCGGTTGATGGATGTAACGGAGCGGCGGACGATCCGTTCGTCGAGATTCACTCCCATGGTGCGGCGCGCTTCGTCCATGGCCAGCAGCATCGTGGCGGTGGTGAAGCAGGTGGTGATGCCGGAGGGCCTCTGGGTGGCGAGTCCGTCGAAGAGATCGAGATACCCCCAGCCGCCGTTGATGTCCTGATAGCGGTTTGCGAGATCGGCCTGCTGTTGGGCGAGAGCGACCCATGCGGATTTTTTCACGGGATCGGTCTCGCGCTTGTGGAGGCGTGAAATGGCGCGCATCCCGTAGGCGTGCCCCCAGATGTTGTAAGTGGTGGTGGGATCGGCGCGGCGGAGTTTCGGCAGCTCGGCGGCGGTCCATGCGGCGGCGCGTTCGATGGCATCGTTTGCCTCGGGGCGCGGGTCCGCGGCATCGATCAGCCCGGCCAGCGCGAGGCCGGATGTGCCCGCGCGGAAGGCGTGATGCGCGCCGGGGAGGGGGGCGTAGATGTTCAGGTTTTTCGTGCGCGTCGCACTGCCCCACGAGCCGTTTTTGTTTTGCGCCGCGAGCAGGAAATCGACTCCGCGGGTGATGGATGCCTGGATGGTTTCCGGCGTGGCTTCCGGAGGTTTCTCCGCTTCCGCTTCCGCCGATGCGATCGGGACCGCGAGCAAAGGGAGGGAAAAGACCAGCAGTGTCCGGAAAAGTAGCATGGGCGGGATTTGTCAGGGAACGACGATCACCTGGCCGGCTTCGAGCCCTGAGAGGATTTCGGTGTTGTCGCCGGAAACACGGCCGCGTTTGACCGGGCGGCGTTCGGTTTTGCCGTCGGCGAGCTTGACTTCGATGGTCCAGCCGGTGCCGCCGAAGTCCAGGGCCTTGGTGGGAACCGAGATGGCTTCTTCCTGTTCGTAGGCGATCAAGGTGAGCTGGGCGGAGGTGCCGGGAATGGGCGTGAAGTCTTCCGGCCAGGTGGCGGCAAGGTCCGCGCGGAAGGTGCCGTCCGGCTCGGGCGTGGTCGCGAGGGAAACGAGCGTGGCCGGGATTTCGAGATCCTCGCGCCCGGCGAGATTCACCACTCCCGCCGCTTCCGGGTTCAACGAACGGGCGGTGGTTGCATCCACGAATGCCACCAGCGTGATGTCCGAGGTTTCCGGGATGAAGGTGGCGAAGGGTCTTTGCGGGGCGACGGTGCCGCCGCTTACCAGCGTTCTGAGGGTTTCCGCGGAATTGTTCCAGCGTCCGTTCTGGATGGGTCCGTAGTAGAACCAGCCGTCCGCCGGAGCTTTGAATTCAAAGTCCTTGCGGTCGGCTTCGAGATCCGCGAGCCGCTCCTTTTCGCGGGCGAGGGAGGTTTTCAGCGTATCAAGTTCCAGTTTTTTGATTTTGAGGGTGCGGGGGGTCTCCGCCTCCGCTTTTTCCAATGCCAGCGCGGTGTCCCGCTCGCTGTCGGCGAGGGATTTGGCTTCGCGGGGGAGGAGGACGTCGAGCGTCCGCCGGTGGTTGAGGAATTCCATCCGCAGGGCGAATTCGGCGGCTGCCACCGCGTGCCGCTGGCGTTCCAGAATGATCTCTTCGGTTTCCTCGGTGAGATCGTCCGCTTCGTACATTTTGGTGAGCTGGCTCAGCTCTTCCTGCTGGTTGCCGAGGATCTGTTCGGTCCGCTTCAGCGTCTGCGCGGCGGTTTCCTCCCTCGCTTTGCGCCGGGTGGAGAGGAAATAGGCGTTTTCTTCCTTGGCGATCGCCGCCGCCTGGCGGAGGGCTTCCAGCCGGTTGGGGGAGGTTTCCTCCAGATGTTTGTAGTCCAGCTCGGCTTGTTGCAACGCGAGGGTGTCCGTCGCGATTTTCCCGCGCAGGTCGTGGAGTTGTTTGTCGATTCCCTCGCTTTCAAAAACGATCAGGGAATCGCCCTTGGCGGCGCGGCTGCCATGCGCGGCGATGTCCTTGATCTTGAATCCGCTCCACGATCTCCCGGCGAGTTCCAGCAGACCGCTTTCCTTTGCGGGCAGCGCGGTGGCGGTGAACGTGTGGCGGACCGAGAACGGCTGCGGCTGGATGGTGACTTCCCCGGCGTGGGTGGCCGCCGCGAAGAGGGCCGGGACGAGGTGCAAGGGTCTGAAGCGTGGCATGATCGGCGGGAGATAAACACGCATCCGGCGGAAGATCAATCCGCGGCTCGACCTTTTCTCGCCAGCCAGATGGGCAGAAAACGCGGTTTTTTCGCGTTGGGCGAGGAAGGGACGGTGAATTCGGCGACTTCAAAGCCGGATCGCTGGAAGCGGCGGGTGAGACCGGGGACCGGACGGGAGCCCGCGACGGCGAGCAGGCCGCCCGCCTGCAAGGCTTCATAACAGGCGGAAAGCCAACGCGGATCGTCCGCCCAAGGGCGGTTGTTGCGCGGATTGGCGGGGGAAGCGTCGAGGTGGAGGATCACCGCGTGGAGCGAACCGCCGTGCGAAAGCAGGGAAGAGGGGTCGCAATCGTTTTCCAGGGTCACCCGCTTGTCGGTGAGGAGAGGGCTTTCCGGGAGGTGTTCGCGGTGCCAGCGGGGCAAATCCGCGAGAGGTTCGCCGACGATGAAAGACGCCCGTTTCTGGGGCAGCTCGCGCGCGACGGAGGCGAGGGTGTGCCCGAGTCCGAGCCCGGCGAGGAAAATTTTCGGTTGCCGGGCGGGCCGGAACGGGGCGCAGGCCAGCCGGGCGGTTTCTTCTTCCGAAGCGCGGGTGGCGGGACCGCAGATCTGCTGGCCGTGGACAAGCAGGTAACGCCGTCCGTCGTGCTCTTGCAGGGTGAGGGTTCCGCCGTCCGGCAAATGAGCTTCGGCGAGGGTGATTCTTGGTTTCATGGAGCTTGTGGCTTGCTTTCGCGGGGGGGACTTAGTAAATCAATGACACCATGTCCACAGAACCTGTCACTCCTACTCCGGCGACACCTCCCGCCGGTGCCGAAAAAAAGATGCTCGCCGGCCTCCTTGGAATCCTTTTGGGCTGGACCGGAGCCCATAAGTTTGTGCTGGGCTACCAGAAAGAAGGGGTCATCCAGCTGGTGGTCAGCCTCGTGACCTGCGGCCTTTTCGGAATTGTCGGCCTTATCGAGGGAATCATTTATCTGACCAAGAGCGACGAGGAATTCGTCGCCACTTACGTTACCGGCCGCAAAGGCTGGTTCTGAACCATCTGAAAAACTGAAAACCCCGGCAATCCCGCCGGGGTTTTCAAGATGGATCCGGAGCGGATCGCGCCTGGATCACATGGAAAAAATCAGAGGCTGGCTTTCAGAACCGAGGAGGGTTTGAAACCAACGGATTGGGAAGCGGCGATTTTCATCGACTCGCCGGTTTTCGGATTGCGGCCCTGGCGGGCGGCGCGCTTCTTCACCTCGAAGGTGCCGAAGCCGATGATCTGGACTTTCTTGTCCGTTTTGATTCCGTTGGAGATCGAATCGAGAACTGCTTCGAGGGCTTCTTCAGCCGCTCGTTTTGTGGTGTCTTTCCCGAGGGTTTTCTGGATGGATTCTACGAGTGCAGCTTTGTTCATGGCACCAGTGTTAATGAGAACGGGAGGGCGGATTGGCAAGAGAAAACCGGCGCGGGCGGGCGGGAAGTTTCCCCCGGATTCACCGGATTTACGGGGATTTCCGGGATGCGGTTTCCTTTTTCCCGGCGCGCGCCGGGGCTTTCCTGATTCTGTTAGATCCTCCGCCTGTTGACAGGGGGCTTCCCGCGGCGGCATGATGCGGCTTGTGGCAGAAGCCGGGCAGCACACCTCCGCCAGCATTTCCCGGGGCGTTTCCACCGTGCTCGCGGCGGCCGCCTCGCTGCCTTCCGCGGAGGATCTGGCGGGAGAGGTGGAGAGCGTCCTGGCGGCGATGCAGCGGGGATATTTCCCTCCGGACGACGAGGAGCGGGTGAAACTACGGTACACGCAGTATTTGGCGCGCAGGGCGGCGCTGCTGGAAACGGTGGGGGAGCTGGGCGCCGCCGCGGGCAGGGATCGCGTGGACTGGGCGGAGAGGCTGCCGGTCTTCACCACCGCTTTCGCCGCGGCCTGCGTGGCGATGCGGGCCACCCGTTATCTGATCGATCTCGCCGCCGCGCGGCCGGTGCTCTGGAAGAAGCTGGACGAGGAGGACATCACGGCCGGCCTGGCGGCGAAGAGTTTCACGCGGATCTACCGGTCCGCCACGGGGATCAACCAGCGCCGGTTTCTTGCCGCCGCGGATTTCTATTTCGCGAACCGCGGGGAAATTCTCCGGAGCGGCGGGGACGGGGAGTGGCGGGAAATGCTGGAATTGCTCGTGAGCGAGGAGCCGTGGATCGAGCGCAGGCGCCGCGATGCCTTGAAGCGCGCGTTCGGATACCGGTGGTTTTCCCTCCTGCGGCGGCAGCGTTCGGCCTGGCGGCAGGTGATGGCCGGATTTTTCGAGGTTTCCGGCCGGGCGATCGCGGAGATGAGGCAGCCGGGGGTGAAGCCCCGCCACGCGCCGAAACGGGTGTCAAATGAGCTTCAGGCCCTGATTTTGCGAAAGGCGAAGCCGGGGGATCTCTTTGTGACCCGCCATGACGATGCGGTGAGCAATCTTTTCCTGCCCGGCTTCTGGCCGCATGCGGCGCTTTATCTGGGCAACGCGGAGCAGGCCGCGGCGGCGGGGATTTTCCTGCCCGGGGGATGTTCCGGAGACGGGCCGTGGTTTCTGGAGGCGAAGAAGGACGGGGTGAAAATCCGGCCCGCCGCGGAAACCCTCGGGGTGGACGCCCTCGTGATGCTCCGGCCCCCTCTGGAAGCGGATCTGCTGGCCGCCGCCATCACCCGTGCGCTGGGCCACCACGGGAAACCGTATGACTTTCTTTTCGATTTCCGCACGGCCGACCGCCTCGCCTGCACGGAGGTGATCTACCGCGGATTTCATGGCATCGGCCCGGTGCGGTTTCAGCTCCGGGAGGTGGGAGGGCGTCTTTGTTTGCCGGCGGAGCAGTTGCTGGACCAGTCTCTGGATTGTGGTTTCCGCCTGCTTGCCACCGCAGGGCTCCGGGGCAACCGGCTGCTTACCGGCATGGATGCCGAAATCGCTTTCCATGGAGTGAGGCAGCCGCTTTGATGGTGTTTCAAATGTCTGACAATGAATTGCTTGAGTGAGATTGTGAAATTTTTCACAAATAGGTCTTGCGAAAGATGGGGCGGTTCATTTATAGCCCTTCGCCCGTGCGACACGACGGCACCTTCCGCATGCGATTCATTTTTTCCGCGCTGACCATCTGGCTTTTCGGCCTCGCCACCGCCTTTGCGGCCGAGGGTGGCCATCACGAGCTGCCGATGCATGCTCCCGTGGTTTTCGACTTCGGCTGGTTCAAAATCACCAACTCGATGCTCGCGACCTGGGCGGTGGCCGGCGTCATCGTTCTCATCGCCCAGCTCGCCACCCGCAGGATCGGCCTGATCCCGAGCGGCCTCCAGAACTTGGTCGAGGCGATCGTGGAGGGGCTTGAGAGTTTTCTCGCGGGCATTCTCGGCCGGGATCTCGCCAGAAGCACGTTCTGGTTCTTCGGCTCCGTTTTCCTCTTCATCATTTCCATGAACTGGATGGGCCTGCTTCCGGGTGTGGGCACCGTGGGCTGGCACACCACCGAGCCCGACGGCAGCCATGGCTGGCTCCCTCTCATCCGCGGGGCCAACGCGGACCTCAACACCACCCTGGCTCTCTCCGGCATCTTTTTCATCCTCTGGCTCTACTGGTCCGTCAAATCCAACGGAGCGGGCGGTTTTCTCAGCCACATCTTCGTTTACCATGGCGAGGGGCAGGGCCTCATGAAGATGATTCTGATCGTCATCTTCTTCCTGGTCGGTTTTCTGGAGGTCATCTCCATCATGATCCGTCCCGTGTCCCTGACGTTCCGTCTCTACGGAAACATCTATGCCGGTGAGTCCCTTCTCGAAATGATGGCTCACATGGGCGGCAAATTCGGTTGGCTCACGGCCCTCCCCTTCTATTTCCTCGAACTCATGGTGGGCGCGATCCAGGCCCTGGTCTTCACCCTGCTCACCGCCGTCTTCACCGCCCTGATGTGCCGTCACGACGAGGAAGAAGCGCATTGACGAATCTTGAAAATCGGACCGTGGCAGGACTGCGGAGGTTTTCAACCAACTGAAACACAACCTGAAATAATAAAATGACTGGTAACATTGGTATCGCCGGCGCCGCTTTGGGCGCCACCCTCGCCCTCGGCCTCATCGGTTTCAAAGCCGCCGAAGCCGTCGGCCGCAACCCCGGAGCTTCCGGCAAGGTTCTCGTCCAATCCCTCATCAGCGCCGCTCTCGCCGAAGGTGCGCTGATCATCACCATTCTCATGGGCCGGTAAGCCCTCCCCGGAGAGGCGGCCACCCCGCCTCTCCGGAAATTTTCCATTTCCCTTTCGTTCCACCCGCTCTCTCCAAACCGCTTTCTCCATGGATATCCCGAATCTTATCGCCGCAACCGGAGTCCTCGACGGTCTCAAGGAAACCGGGCTTACGATCAAGGAGCAGTTCGGCGTGCACGGACAGGTTCTTGCCTCCCAGGCCATCGGCTTCCTGATTTTCGCCGGTGTTCTTTACAAATTCGCATTCACTCCGGTTCAGGAAATGCTGGAGCAGCGCCGCCAAAACATCATCACCGGCGAGGAAAACCTCAAACGGATCGAACAGCAGCTCGCGGATTCCGAGGCAGCCACCGCCGCCGCCATCGCCAAGGCCAACGAGGAAGCCACCCGCCTCATCAACGAAGCCAAGGAAAGCTCCTCCCTCCTTTCCGCCCAGAAGACCCAGGAGGCGATCACCTCCGCCCAGCAGATTCTCGCCAAAGCCGAAGCCGCCGCCCAGGCCGAGCGCGCCGCCATCCAGGCCGAACTCAAATCGGAATTCGGCCGCCTCGTCGCCGCCACCACCTCGCAGGTCACCGGCAAGGTCCTCACCGATGACGACCAGCGCCGCATCAACGAAGACGCGCTTGCCAAAGTCGAAGGCTGATCGTTCCACCTTTCCGCCGCGCCCTCATGAAAGTCACCAAAGCCGCCGCCGCTTCCGCCCGCCGCCTGTTCCGGCTCTGCCAGACCAACGGCCGGATCGACAACGAAAAGCTGCGCGCGGTTTTCACCCGCATCGCGAATGAGAAGCCCCGTGACTACCACGGCATCCTCGCCGCGCTGCACAAACTCCTCCGCCTGGATCTGGCGAAGCGCAAAGTGACCGTCGAAAGCGCGGTCGAACTCGATCCCGCCAACCGCCAGCGCCTTTTCAACGATCTCGCCCGCAAATACGGCAACGACCTCGACGTGGAATACCACGTCCGGACCTCCCTTCTCGGCGGGCTCCGCATCCGTGTCGGCGACGACATCTTCGACGGCTCCGTCCAGGGCCGCCTCGACCGCCTCGCCAAAGCCTTCTGACTCTCCCTTTCTTTTTGCTGAAAACTGAAATCTGAAAACTAGCAAACTTTCGCCCCAATGAGCAGCATCCTTCAAGAACTCGAACAACAGATCGCCGGAATCTCGACCTCCGTTCAAAAAACCAACGTCGGCACCGTCCGCCAGGTCGGTGACGGCGTCGCAAAAGTCGAAGGCCTCTCCGACGTCTCGCTCAATGAAATGATCGAGTTCGACGGCGGCGCCACCGGCATCGCCCTCAACCTTGAGGAAAGCGAAGTCGGCGTCGTCCTCCTCGGCGACTACTCCGCCGTTACCGAAGGCGCCGAGTGCCGCTCCACCGGCAAGCTGCTCTCCGTGCCTGTCGGCGAAGCCGTCCTCGGCCGCGTCGTCAACGCCCTCGGCCAGCCCATCGACGGCAAGGGCGAAATCGCCGCCGCCGCCTACTATCCGATGGAGAAAATCGCTGCCGGCATCATCAAGCGGAAATCCG
>CAZVSA010000050.1:0-17602 GCA_964629955.1 uncultured Luteolibacter sp. | reverse complement strand
CGAGGGTGAGCGCCATGACTTTCAATAATTCCCGGCGGTCCATGGGTTTTTCTGGGTTTCCCGGAATTCCTACATCCCGCTCCGTCGTCTTGCGAGAAAAACCCTCCTTTGTTTCAGGAGGTGGTTGCCGCGTTTCATCCCAATGCACGGCGGCGGAGATGGACACGCCCGACATGCGAAGCGATCTGGTATCGCAAGCGGCCTCACCATGTGCCGGTCCTATCCGATCAATCCGTCGGCGCCAATGTCTGTTAGATTGGACCGACCCTGGCGACGTGTCTTCCTATTCAGGGTAAATGATTTGTCTGTCCCGAATGGCACGGTTGCAAACCGCCACCCCTTGGGCTTGGCGCCCCATCCACAGCCAGGAACCCATACAATTGAACTGCTTCATGCGTGAATTTCCCGATGTCATGGTGAAAAACCATCCCTTTGCATGGCTATTCAAATCCTATTTTCCTTGGATAATACAGCTGCACTGACTCCCGCTAATTCCCTCTGAAATTCATGAAGCCCTTGATGTTCCTCCATCGCCAGCCGCGGGCCGCAGGGTCCGCTGACGAGCGTTCGAGCGTTCGAGCGTTCGAGCGTTTTAATTAAGACCGGCGAATTGGTGTCAAGCCCATTCCGGTGGTTCTCCGGATTTGTGGGTGGGGGATTTTCCGAGGCGTCCAATGACGCCCGTGGTCCGGAAGTGCCGGTACCGCCGCTTGTTTCAGGCGGCTTGTCATGCCCGGTCGGCTTCGTTTTTGCCGACGTCCCGAATGGATGATTCTCACCTCGAAACTGAAAACAGAAAACATGAAAACACATACATCCCCCCTGTTGCTGGCGGCCTCGCTGCTGGCTTTCCCCTACATCGGCAAGGCACAATCCTTCGCCGACTTCTCTTCGACCAACCACGGCGATCTCTCAGGTGTCGCTACTTGGTCTGGCTACTCCGACATTCACTGGGAAGTTCAATTCACTCCCAATTCTGACGGGTTATTTCCTAGCGATCACTCCATCATCACTCCGAGGCCAAATCCTAATTATACACCTGAACTGCCTCCATTTTCCGATATTCTCACTGGTGGGTCCACTCTGGTAATGTTCGCTGGAACCATCGATGGCACAAACAATGGAGTTGGTTATGATCTGACTTTTACCTATGACACCGGAACTTTTGCCGATGACGTGGTATTTTATCTTGGAGATGTTGATTTCGGCGATTTTACTATCTCCGCTTCCTTGGGGGGAACTCCGGTTGATGTTTCCAACTGGTATTTTGGATTAGTGCAGTCCTCCAATGATTTCACCAGCAATACACCGGGTACACCTTCGAATTGGGATGGAGTCGATACTTTGATTGGACACGGATTCTCCCATTACTGGGTCCACCAATTCAAACCCACTTCCGACTTCGACACCTTGGCTTTTTCTTATCGTAATGGTGATGCGGGTGATGGGATCGTATTCTCAATCGGCAATTTGACCGCCGTTCCCGAACCCTCCTCTGCCTTTCTCGCCAGTTTGACGGGAGCCGTCACACTGCTCCGCCGGAGAAGGACTACCTGATCTTTTTTGCAAGGAAGTAACCTCGTCCTGGTAGGGGTGCCGGGACGGGGTTTTGTTTTCCGCTGGAAGGGAGCGTCGGATTTCATGATCGCCTGTTTTCACAGGTTCCATGTTCAGTTCACGATGTCCCGAGCATCGCCTCAAGCTCTTTCAAGCGCCGGGCCGCTTTCCGGTGGTCCCTGAAACGTCTCACCGCCCGGGTGACGTTGATCTCGTGGCCGCCTTGCAATCAGCGGCGGTCGCAGACCGACGTTGCAAAGCGAGGTGATCGCACCGGCACTCAGGAAAAATCCCCGCCATGGAGGATGAAATCGAACGGGTAAATCCGCCCGTCGGACTTGGCGAGGATGGCGTTCTCGGGCCGGACATCCGTGGCGATGGCGGAGCCTTTCTTCCAAGTCTGGGTTTGCATCATGAGCAATTCCGAAGGCGGGGAAAACCGCTCCCAACCCGCATCGGCCATCCACTCGGACAAGGCCTCGTTGTCCGGGTTTTCGCCGAGGAGGAAGGGCTGGGAAAGCACGAGAAAATCTCCGTTTGCGCCGATGGAATCCAGTTCAAGGCCGGTCGGGAAATGATGCTCCGCGAGCCGGAAACGGAACAGGGATTCCGCAAGTTTTCCCGGCCGCAGCGTCCAGCGGTTTTCCGCGTCGTGATCGATTTTCCAGCCGAATCCGGCTTTCCCCGCCATGCCGAGCAATTTGACGACCCGCTGGTTTTCCGAATCGAAGAATACGACCGCTTCGCCGCCGCCGCCGATCAAGGTGAGGGGGCCGGTGGAATCGGATTCATGGAAATCGGCCAGGCGCAGCGCCAGCGATCTCCCGAATTCCGGTGTTTCGCGAAAGAGGGCGTTCAGCTCGCTTTCGACCTGACGACCCGCGAGCCTCCCGCCGAAGCCGCTTTGATCAACGCATCTTCCGGCAGCACGGGCCCAGTCCGTGATTCGAGTGTCGCGGAGCGCTGACGGTTGCGGCGGGTTTGCTCCAACGCTTCCTCCGCCGAGACCCAAGGCTGATTCTTCGGTGCCATGCGGGAAGGCTAGCACCCGGGGCAAATTTTTCAATGTGAAATCCGGCCACGTCATCGTGGCGTCCATGGTCCCCGGGGAAGCGGCGATTTCAACCCGAATTTCCGGCATGATGCGCGGGACTCCTACGCCAAGGAGATCGTGGGGATTTTTAACCACGGATTATACGGATTTCACGGATAAAGAATTGGTTGGGTGATGTCTTCCGGGTATTGGGAGATGAATGGATGAACCTCCGCAAGCGATTGGAAATTCGTGGGATTTGTCCGATTTGGCTCGGGATTGGATTGGGTGGTTGCCCATGTCCGCTGCGCTCCCATTGTGGTTTGCTATTATCCCAATGCACAGCGGCGGCGCGGCGCCATCCATTGGTTTTTCCTCATGCCAATGCACTTCCCGAAGTTTTTCCGGGACCGGGTTGCATCACGGATCGGAGATCTGCCAATGGACTTCCAGATCGTCGGGGGTTTCCTTGAAATCCGGACCGAGGACGAAGAGGGCCGTCGCCCATGCGGAGGCGGTCGCGCAGTCCGGAGCGATCACCGTCACCGCGGACAAGGGGCGGATGACCGGCCTGCCGGTGGATGGATCGATGATGTGGGATTCGATACCGCGCGCGGTTTGGCGGAACTGCCGGTAGTTCCCGCTCGTTGCCACGGCTCTCCTTTGCAAATGGATGGTTTGGCCGCTCTCCGAAACCGATGGGTCCGGTTTCTCGATGCCAACAGGCCACGGCCCGTCTCCGGCGAGAACCTCGCCGGCAAGGGCGAACACGAAGTCGTTCACGCCCAGCCGGCGCATGCGTTCCCCCACACGGTCCACGGCGAAGCCTTTGCCAATGGAGGACAGATCGATCCCGGTTCCGGCGGGTCCGAAGCCGGCCTCATGGACTTTTTCCAACAGATGATGATCGAAGGCTCCGTCGGTCGCGGTTTTCATTTCATCGGCCAGGGCGATCACCCGTGCCAGATCCGGCGTGGCGGGTTCCCCGCGATTGTAGCGGGAGAGATCCGAGGCCGGCCGCCATTGGCTGAGCGTTTGTTCCCAGTGTTCGAGAACCGCCTCCACCTCGCGTTTCAGCTCCCGGGGTTTCGTTTCTCCGTCCCGCCATTCGAGAACCCACCGGCATCCCATCGCCGTGCCGGTGAGTTGTTGGGGCGGGGTGTCCCGTTTGAAAAAAATCACGACGGGCAGCGTGCAAAGCGCGCCGATGACCAAGCATCGTTTCATTGATTTTCAACTCCCGGCTCCCGCCCTTCGCCCCGGCTCTTCCCGTTCATTCCGGCAAGGTGGCGGATGTCGCCGCCGGAGGGTTCCTGAAAGACGCCGAGATCGAACTCGGCGGCCATTGCGATCAGGTGCTCGAAGATGTCGGATTGGATTCCTTCATAATGGGCCCAGCGGATGTCGTTGGTGAAACAGTAGATTTCCATCGGCAGCCCGCGTTCGTCGGGCGGCATGTGGCGGACCAGGAGGGTCATGTCCTGGTGGATTTTCGGATGTTTTTTCAGGTAGGCCTCGATGTAGGCGCGGAAGGTTCCGAGGTTGGTCAGGCGCCGCCCGTTGATTCCGGCTTCCTCCCGCGCGGAGTAGCCTTCGGATTCGCACCATGCGCGGATTTCCTCGTCCTTCCGGCGGAGGTAGTCTTCCAGCAGGCGGATTTTTTCGAGGTGGGCGCGGAGTTTGTCGTCGAGCAGGCGCACGCGGTGCATGTCGATGTGGAGGGAGCGCTTGATGCGCCGTCCGCCGGATTCCTGCATTCCGCGCCAGTTTTTGAACGAATCGCTGATGAGGGCGTAGGTGGGAATGGTGGTGCGGGTTCTGTCCCAGTTGCGGACCTTGACGGTGGTGAGGCCGACTTCCTCCACGTCGCCATCCGCGCCGTATTTGGGCATTTCGATCCAATCCCCCACGGAAATCATGCGGTTCGCGGCGAGCTGGATGCCTGCGACGAAACCGAGAATCGCGTCCTTGAACACCAGCAGCAGGACGGCGGTCATCGCGCCCAGCCCGCTGAAGATGATGACCGGCGAGCGGTCGATCAGGATGGACACGGCCAGCACCAGCGCGGCCAGGGCGATCAGCAGCTTGGCCACCTGAACGAAGCTCGTCGCGGGGACGCGGCGCGCCATCGGGCGTTGTTCGTAGAGGCGGGCGAAGCCGTTGAGCAGGCTGTATAACGCCAGAACGGCGGCGAGGAGAAGGTAGAGCAGCGCGAAGGCCTGCAATGCGGGAGTGATCGCGGCATCCGCGCCGAGGAAGCCCGGCGCGGCGCTGTGAAGAAAGATCGCGGGAATCAGGTGGGAAACCCATCGCGGCAGGCCGGCTCCGATTACGGTTGCCGGAGCCTTGAACTTGAGCCGCCCGACCAGCGACTTCACGAGCCGGACGACAATCAGCCTGAAAAGGAAGTGCAGGATGCAGGCGGCCGCCACGAGTGTCCCCAGGCTGGTCCACCAGGCCGTTTCCACGGCCGCCTCAGGAGGCATCCCCCTGCCCAGATACCATCCGGTGAGTGTTTCGAGCATCGCACCCCAGCCATAACGCAAAGGAGGGGAGGGGCAAGGCCTTGGAGAATTTTATGCGGAGTGTTTCCGCGGGATCCGGGAGCGGACGGCCCGCGAGCTTTTCCATGGAAAGAGTCACTTTATGATCGATTCGATGGGAGTTTTTCCCCAATGTGGAACGGATGAAGGATATTTTGCCCCGATTGCTTCCCGTTGCGTTGCTTGTGGCAGGCCCTCTTCAGGCCCAGCTGCCCGATGACAAGCACTGGTTTTACGAATACGGCGTTCCCGCTTCGGAACCCTTTGTGATGAAGGTCTCCGGACACCATCTTTACATGGGAGGGCTTTTCCTTTCGGTGGCCGGGGACTCGAACAAAAAGAACATCACCCGCTTCAATCTGCTCACGGAAGCCTGGGAGCGGGTGCCCGGTGTCAACAGCAATATCGCCGGTGGCGTGTGGGCGATCGAGAACGGGACCGCGGGGGAGATATTTTTCGGAGGAAACCTGACGAACATCGGAGGCACGGCGGTTGCCGGAGTGGCCGCGTTCCAGCCATCCACGGGAACTTGGTCCCCTCTCACCGACAGCGCGCCCACACTGGTCAGCACCGGCCAGGGGAACGGCCCGACCAACGGCCGGGTGCTCGCGCTCGCCCGGCACGGTTCGATTCTTTACGTGGGCGGGGAGTTCACCGGTCCGGGCGGTTCTCCGAACAACGAGAAATACATCCGCCGCTACCGGCTCGATACCCAAAAATGGGAACGCCTCGGAGACGGCCTCAACGGCGTGGTCCGGGCGCTCGCCGTGGAAGCCAACGGCAACCTCATCGCCGGAGGAGAATTCCCCGGCGGTCTCGCACGCTGGAACGGCAGCTCCTGGAGCCCCGTCGGCGGCGGGGTGGCCGGCAGCGCGCTGGTCGTCCGTGCCGTGAAGATCGGCCCGAATGGAGCCATTCATATTGGCGGCGATTTCGACACGGTGAACGCCGCGGGTGTTCCGGTGGCGGTGCGTGATGTCGCCACGTTTCATCAGGGGTCCTGGAATGCCCTTGGAGGAGGTTTCGACGCCCAGTTCATCCAGCCGAATGGCACCACGTTCAATGCGGACGGGGTGTTCTCTCTGGCGCTGGATGGCAATGGGACGCTCTATGCAGGAGGGGATTTCGATGCCAGCGAGGGAAGGGGGACCGCCCTGCTCCGGGTGGCGCGGTGGGACGGCAGCGGAGCGTGGAAACCTCTGGGCTCCGGTGCGGGCCGCTCGGGCAGCCAGAACGTCAACGCGATCTGCCTCGGTCCGCACGGGGATCTCTATGCCGCGGGGGTGTTCAACACCGGCTTCGGAACGCTCGGAGGCCCCGCCAAAAACTTCGCCCGTTGGTACACAGGCCGCGATTTCACCGGATACGTCCCCGGAGCCGCGGACAATACGACCTCGCGTGTTTCCCGGGTGAACGCATCCACCTGGGGGCTTTCCCTGCACACGCGTTCCGGCACGAGGTATTTCCTTTCGCGTTCCATTGATGGGATGGCTTCCTGGCAGGATGTCGGCGGCCAGTTCACGGGAAATGGAGAGGTGATGCAGAGGGAGGTTGCCGCTCCGGCGGGAGTTTCCCGGGTCTTTTTCCGGTTCCGCGCGGATTCCTACTGAGCATCCGGGGTTCCGGGGCCTGCCTGTGATTTTTCCGGCGCGGAGATTCGGTTTGACGCTGCCGCGCGGCTGAACTGTAGTGTGGAAAAACTCATGCGGTTATTAAAATCCAAATCCGGCTTCACACTTGTCGAGCTGCTCGTTGTCATCGTCATCATCGCCATTCTGGCGAGCGTGACGTTCGCCCTCGGCCCCAAAATGCTCCGCAGGGCGGATGCGGCCAAATCGGTCCAGAACATCGGGCAAATCGGCAAGGTGATGATCAGCCATGCGGCGGACAATTCCTTCCGGCTCCCGCCTTTGCGGGGGATGGTGCAGGACCAGAGCGGCACGGAGGTCGAGCAGATCTGGCATGAGGTGCTCCTCGCCGAGATCTTTCCCGGCACGACCGTCACTTCCTTCAAGGAGGAGATCTGGTGGGAAAACCAGAAGCCGTTTTTCCGGAACCCCTTGCTCAAGAAAAACGCCGCTCCCCGCGGCTGGACGCCCACCAATCCCGGATTCGCGATGAACCGCAGGATTTTCGACAATCTCGACAGGGACATCAGCGAGCGGATTCCGCTGGCGACGATTTCGGATCAGTCGCGGACGCCGATCGTCGCTCCGTTTTACGATGTGGAATACACTTACATGGGAGCGGAAATATCCGGCCCGGCGATGGAGGCGCTGCTCATCGACGATCAGGCGCCGATCCTTTTCGTGGACGGCCATGTCGAGGTGATGTCGCTCCGGGATTACACCCAGAGGGAACTCTTCAACATCCCGAAACCGAGAACCCGGTAGTGAGGTGCCCGCAGACCGGTGATGCGTCCTTTGATTGAGGCACGGCCGGATTCGCCGGAGGCGATGGAAGCGCTGGGCCGGGAAACCGGTCGGACGGCGGCGGCGGGCGGGGTCTTCGCCCTCGTGGGCGGGTTGGGAGCCGGGAAAACGCACTGGACCAAGGGCTTTGTCGCGGGAACCGGCAGCGATGCCGGGGTGACGAGCCCCACCTTCGGCCTGGTGCATCAATACGACGGGCCCGGGCTGGTGACGTATCACTTCGATTTTTACCGCCTGGAGTCACCCGCCGAGCTGCTCGCGCTCGGGTGGGACGAATACCTTGAAGCGGGCGGCGTGGTGGTGGTGGAGTGGGCGGATCGCTTTCCGGAATTGCTGCCGCCGGACAGCCGGTGGATCCGGTTTTCCGTTCTGGAGGACGGAAGCCGTGAGGTCAGGGAGCGGGGGGTGGATCACGCGCCGTGATCAGCCCGCGATCCGCTGGGCGGATCGGACAAGGGCCGCGGGGAGGCCGCAGGAGGTGGCGGCGAAGGTGCAGACAAGCAGGGCGGCGCAGAGAATCAGGATACGGGTCATTTGGACGGTCATTCTGGCTGGCAGGGATGGAGAGTCAAGCAGACGGGACGGCGACCGCAGGGCCGAGGCATCAAAAGACGGGGTTTCCTTTCACCGCAAAGCCGCGAAGGTCGCAAAGGAACGCGAAGAGGGGGAATTGAGGATCGGAAAACGGAAAAACAGGCGGCACGTTCCTCATCCGCTCCCGATCTCATCCGGAATTTTTCTCAGCGACCCTTTGCGATCTTCGCGGCTTTGCGGTGAATCCATTGTTTTTTTGACTCGTCGGCCCTGGACGGCGACCGATGATCGCCGCCACAGTTATGGGGCTGGCGGATTCGCGTGGATCTTGTATGCCGGGCGGGGTAATGCAGGGGGGCATCGACAAATTCATCCGTTTTCTGGCAATCGAGCGGGGGCTTGCCGATGCATACCAGTTGTCGGTGCGCCAGACGCTGGAGGCGCTGGCGAAGTGGATGGCGGCGAGGGAGCTTCCTTTGGAGGATCTGGGGACGGACGAGCTGTCGGAGTTTCTCGGGTGGAGGAAGGAGGAAAGTTTGTCGGCGGCATCGCTGCGGATTGCGACGGTTCACCTGAAAATTTTTTTCCGTTGGATGGCATCAACCGGTGGGTTGGTGATGGATCCGGCGGAACCGCTGCTGGCTCCGAGGCCGGATTTTTCCCTGCCGGATACGTTGTGCGCCGCGGAGCTGGCGCGGTTACTGGAGTCGATTGATCCGGCGCGTCCGCTGGGCCGGAGGGATCTTGCGATTCTGGAGTTGTTTTACTCGTCGGGGTTGCGCTTGTCGGAGCTTTGCCGGGCGCGGCTGGAGGCGCTGGATTTCGAGGAACGGTTTCTCCGCGTCACGGGGAAGGGAAACAAGACTAGAATCGTCCGGGTGGGGGCGAAGGCGGTGGCGGCGATCGAGGATTATTTGTCAAACGAACGCCCGTCTCTCGTGAAAAAACGCAGCGGATCGCACATTTTCCTGAGTGTCCGCGGGGCGGCGCTTTCGCCGGACCGGGTGAGGCAGATCGTGAAGGAGCGGGCGGCGATGGCGGGGATCGACCAAAATGTTTATCCGCATTTGCTGCGGCATTCGTTCGCGACCCACCTGCTGGAGGGAGGGGCGGATTTGAGGGTGATTCAGGAGCTACTGGGGCACGCCGACATTTCCACCACCCAGATCTACACCCATGTGGAGGGGAAACGCCTGAAGGCGGTGCACCGGAAATTCCACCCGCGCGGCTGAAACCGGATCACTCCGTAACGGGCAGGTTCACTTTGGGAGTGCCGCCGTAGGGGTTGATCTCCAGCTTGGCGGAGGGTGGGTTGCCGTCGTTGGCGGTTTTTTCGCCTTCCGGCGTCGCCGCGTCGGCGGGAATCGCCACGGGGGGAGGGGCGGGGACGCGGATGGATTGGAAGAGGAGGTTGTAGTTGTGCCGGAGGGCGGCGGGAAACGACACGCGGCCGGCTTCCACGATTTTTTCCCTCAGCAGCTTGGCGGAGAGATTGGCCACGAGGTCGGTGCCGATTTTGACGGCGCGGTCGGCGTGGTCGGAGCCGGTCAGTTTCTGCCCGGCGTCGGTGCCCGCGAGGATGACGTCGCTGGAAATCGAGCGTCCCTGGATGGCGATGTTCGATTGCGCGGCGGTGATCCGGCCCTGTCCGTCCACCGTGATTTCCAGCACCGCGTGGTCGTCGGAGGAAAGCCAGCCGCGCACGTGGTCGATCCGGAGAGAGACGAAAATCCCGCCGTCCGGCGTCGGGCTGACTTCGGGTTTGTAGGTGCGGTAGGTGGCTCCCGAGAGCGGATACTCGGCGGCCTGCTTGCCGCGTTTCTGCCAGCCGCCGAGGCTTTCGCCGAGGGCTGCTTCGTCAATCCGGGGATTCGCGGTGGAAACCAGCAGACCGGAAAGGAAGGCGGCGAGGGTGAGAAATGCGGATTTCATGGATCGATCAACGTTGGGGCTCCCGGATGATACCCGGTTTGGGGGGATTTTATTCAAAAAATTCCGGCGGAGGGGAGGGCGGGGAGCTTCCGAGCAGACGGTTGGTCTGGGTGTGGGCTTTCGTTTTGTGCTCGTCCTTGATGTAGGCGGCCACGGTTCCGAGCGCGGCGACGAGCGCGCCCCAGTCGTCCGCGTAGCCCATGCCCGGAAGCAGATCGGGGATCAGGTCCATGGGAAGAATCAGGTAGCCGAGGGCTCCGACGATCACTCCTTTGGCCCAGGCGGGGGTATCCTTGTCCTGCAGGCAGTAGAAGAGGGTGAGGGCGGTGAGAAGGGTTTTGCGACCGGCGATGGCCGCGGCTTTGCGGAGGGTTTTCCAGAGGCGCGGCGCGGAATACCACCGGCTGGCGGAGCGGAGCTGGTCGGGGGTTGGGGTCTTGTGCATGGAAAACGGGTTGCCGCGGGAGATTTTTCCACGGAGGCGGCGTGACATTGGCGCGGATTCTTCCTCCGGGCAAGTGGGAAGCACCCGGCGGTTGCATCGGGAGGCGCTTCCGGCTAGGTCTGCCGGGTGCCCCGCCCCATCGATTCCCTCCTCGAATATCTCGAAGCCGAGAAGGCCCGGGGGGTGACGCATGTGCATCTGGACGAGGGCGCGAGGGATGGATTGAGGGAGCTGTTCGGGAAATCCCGCGCGGCTGCCGCTCCCCGGGTGGCTGTGGTGAGGGAGGAACCGGCGGTGCCGGAAGAGGAAGCGGAGGTTTTTCCGAAAGCTGTCACCGCCGAAGGGGGGACGCGCGTGGAGCGTTTGGAATCCCTGCGCCGCCAGGCGGAAAACTGGCAGCCCGCGCGGACATTGGGCACGCTGCGCGACACCATGGTGTTCGCCACCGGGAATCCGGAGGCCCGCCTCATGCTCGTCGGGGAAGCGCCCGGCTATCAGGAGGAAAGGGAGCGGGAGCCCTTCGTCGGCCCCGCGGGCCAAAAGCTCAATGACATCCTGCGCGCGATGGGGCTCTCGCGGGAAGAGGTTTACATCTCGAATATCGTGAAGTTCCGCCCTTCGATGCCGAGGCAGACGACGAACAACCGCAAGCCGACGCCGGAGGAAATGGCTTCCTGCCTGCCATTTGTCCGCGAGGAAATTTCCATCATCCGGCCGGAGTGCGTCATCGCTCTCGGCGGCACCGCGGCGGAGGGTTTGCTGGGGCTTGCGGGGACCGTCGGCTCGATGCGGGGGAGGTGGCATGACTTCGGCGGGACGCCCGTACGGGTGACGTATCATCCCAGCTATCTCCTGCAAAGCGGCGGCGGCAATCACACCAAGAGGCTGCTGTGGGAGGACATGCTTTGCGTCATGGAGAAGCTGGAGCTGCCGGTTTCCGAGAAACAAAGGGGATATTTCCTGCCGAAAAGCTGAGAGGCTGTCCTGGAAAATGGCGATTCGTCAGGAATGGGGAGCACACGCACTGTGGTGGCGATCACCGGTCGCCATCTCTCGAACTTCGGTGGCTGGCACGGCCAAGCCGTCCCGCAATTCGGAAACCTCCCCGCCATGTCAGCCCGTTTCCGGCGGGGGCGCCGGAAACAACACGCGAGGGCGCGTGTGCTCCCCTTTTCCCGTGATTCGCCTTATCCATGTGCCGTTCCAACTTTTCAGATAGTTGGCCGGCGGAAATCAATCCCGCACCATTGCCTGGATTTCCTCCGCGTCCAGGGCCCGCGCGATCATCGCGAATTCGTCGATGCGGCCGTTGAAATTCCGCACGAAGCCGGTCTGGATCGTGGCGTCGAAATTGCCGAGATTCGCCATGCCGAGGCGGATGGGCGTCGGGCGGACGATGTTTCCCGAGGCCACTTCCCAGCCGTTGACGAAGTGCCGCATCACGCCCGCTTCGCCGTCGATGGTCGTGGCAAGGTGCATCCAGCGGCCGAAGTCCAGTTCGGTCACGATGCCCGGGCTTTCGAGGCGTTCCCATGAGTCGAAATCCTGAACCGTTTCGGCGCGCAGGCCGAGCAGCAGCCTGCCGGATTGATCGATCTTCCAATGAATTTCGCCCACCTGATAGGGTGCCATCGAGAGCAGCGCGTTGTGATCGAGCGGCAGGCTGTCCACGCGCACCCAGGCCATCATCGTGAGCGATGGCGTCGTTCCCGAGGCGCGGAAACGGATGCGGTCGCTGGTCCTGGCGAAGCCGAAGGCGGCCTTTTCCGCCCAGCGTCCGGAGAGGCGGTCGCAGCCGATCACCGTGCCGAAGCTGTCCGGCTCCGCGCCGAGCGCCCGGTTCGGAACGATGGAAGCGCCCGATTTCAAATCCTCGAAATCGAAGTAAACGAGAAGGTCCGGCATGGAGCGGAATGCCTCGGACGATTCGCGCCATGCCTGCCGCCGCGCCTCCATTTCGCGGGCGGCGGCCTCGAACAAGGTGGCCGGATCGGTGAAGGAGCCGCGGTCCGCGGGGAAGGCCGTTGCCCTGCCTTCGCGGATCGACAGGGCATCGCCCTGATAGAGCGCCCGGGCCGCTGCCTCCGGCACTTCGCCCTGCAGCTCCACCTCGCCGTCGAAGACATGCACCTCGCAATCGCCGGGGCCGCTCACGCTCATCCCGAACTCCGTCCCGCGGTCCACGACGCGCAGGTCCGCGCTCAGCACGGTGAAGCCCTCCGCCGGCGGCGGGACGCTGGCGGTCAGTTTGCCCTGTTCCAGCCGGGCGAGATCCTGCGAGATCAGTTCGAGCGAAGCCGGGCCCTGGAGGAAAACGCGTGCTCCGCTGTAAAAGTCCAGCCGCAGGGTGCCCTCGCGGATTTTCAGCCAGCCCTTCGGCAGGGCGGAACCGGCGGCAAAGGAGGCCCCGTCATCCTCCCACACGACGTCGATGGCCTGGCCGAGCATGGCCACGTCTTCGCGGGCCGTGTCCGCCTCGTGCCCGGCGATGTCATGGCCCGGTGTGTCGTCGCGGAAATGGAAAAGCGACCACGCGAGCGCCAGACAGGCGGCGAGCCCCGCGCCGAGCCAGAGCCCGCGGGGGAAGCGGACGATTTTTTTCACGTCTCCCGGAGGTACGTCGTCCATCAGTCCCGGCGAGTTTTCCCGCAGCGCCCATTCGCGGGCCAGCCCGTGCCATTCGGCGTGTTCGAGGAAAATCCCCCGTGCGCGCGAGGAGCCGAGGAGCATCGCTTCCAGTTCGCGCTTTTCCTCCGCCTGCAACTGCTGGTCGAAGTAGGCGGCGATGAGGCGCTCGAGTCTGGTTTCGTCGAACATGGGGATCAGTGGATGCCGGCGGCCATTTTGCGGAGCACGCATTCGCGCAGGAAGGAGCGGGCGCGGGAAAGCGTCACGTTCACCGATTGCACGGTGCATCCCATAAGGCCGGCGATCTCCGGCGGCAAGTGGTCGTTGCGGTAGCGGAAGTCGATCGAGCGCCGTGCCTGCGGGGCGAGTTCCCTGATGCACTCGGCGAGCAGGCCGAGCCGTTCGTCGGTCTGCGCGGGGAATTCCCGTTGCTCCGCGCCGAGCGCTTCGAGCACGTCTTCGGACAGACTCTCGAAGCGATTGCGCCTCGCACGGATCGCCTCCAGCGCCTTGAAACGGGCGATGGTTTTCACCCAGGCGGGGAAACTCGTGCCCAGCTCGAAGGAGGCCGCCTTGCGCGTGACGACCAGAAAGACCTCCTGCATCACATCGTCGGCGAGCGAGAAATCGGGAATCATCGAGAGGATGTAGCTCCGCACCGCCGGCTGGTATTGCACGAAAAGACCCTGCACCGCGGCGGTGTGGGCCTCTTCCCGGGTCTGGCAGGTGTCGGGCATCATTTTGCTTCTGCCATAGAATGATCCCGGGTGCGCGGAAATTAGCACGGAGGGAGGAATTTTCTCCGCGGTCCGCCGGATCAGCGGAGGGCGGCTGAATCCCAAATACCAATTTTTTTCGGGAATTTTGCTAAGTTCGCCGCCAATCCGGGCATTCAAACAATATGCCGGGCATCGGAGACCGTGATTTCCGGGCCGGGCGAAATCCAAGAATCCCATGAAAAAAATCCTACCCCTCGCCTCCGCGTGCCTCGCTCTCTCCGGCGGATTCGCCTCCGCTGCAAACATCATGCTCGACCTCGGTGGAGTCTCCGGCGTTGGGACACCCCCCACCGCCGGCCATGAGACCCTGAGCCCGGGACATGCCTCCGGATCGGTTCCGGGAGGCCACACCGCTTGGAATTCTCTCGGTGACGCGGCCACCACGTCCAGCCTGTCGTTCAGCGATGGATCGGCCGCCGCCGGCCTCACCTTGACCTTCGGCCAGGAAACCACCGCCGATAGCAACAACATCGATTTTTCCGTGAACATCGGAAATGTCGCTCTCGCGGGCACTGGTGGCGGTGTCGCGGGCCGGCAGAACCTGCTCGGCGCCAGCTCGATCTACGGATCGAATACCGGTCCCATCAGCACCGTGGGCAGGGACGGCTTTTTTGGTGCCGTCAACGCGGACTTTGGAGTTGCGGCGGGTGCCATCGGCCTGCGCCTGGATGGTCTGGAGGCGGGGGAATACCGCATCTATGTCATGGCGCGGAATACGAACTCGAATGATGCCGCGAATGGGAATGGCGATTTCGGGGCGATGGCCGTTTATGGATTTGCCGGAGCGTCGGCGGGGACTTTCGACTTCACTTCTCTCGCCGCCCTGGGCACCCAGCTCAACCCCACCTACACGACCGCCGCTTATGCAGGCGAATACGACCAATTTACCGACGGCGAAAATTACGTTGCGTTCGATATGACCATCGCCGAGGGGGAATCGTTCTTCCTTGCCTCGGATGGAGTGGGTATCGAAGCCCGCGGCTTCCTCAACATGGTCCAGATCGTCCGGATCCCCGAGCCCTCCACGGCCCTGCTCGGTGCCTTCGGTTTCCTTGCCCTGCTCCGCCGCCGCCGTTGAGCGGTCGGGAATCCCGGAAATCCGATTCAATCCGCCTCCCTCCTCCCGGGAGGCGCTTCCCCAAGTCCATCTCCACGATCATGAGAAACCCACGTCTCCGGCTGTCCCTTGTTCCGGCATGTCTTGCCGCCTGCGGAACCCTGCACGCTTCCGAACTCCTCGTATACGAGCCCTTCGACTATCCCGCCTCCGAACCCCTCACCGATCAGGAAGGAGGCAACGGCTGGTTGTTCGGGTGGTACGAGGACGGACAGGTGCTGTCCGCCTCCGTTCACGACGAGGGGCTTTCCTACACGGACGCTCTCGGCAACGAACTCCATGTTTCCGGCCTCGCCGCCGACACCTCCGCCGCGTCCACGACGCGAAGCTTCCGTGTCCTGGAGGAGCAGCTCAACGACGTGTGGGTTTCCTTCCTCTGGCGCCTGCCGGAGAGCAACGCGCTCTTCCAGGGCGTGACCTTCTATCGCGGTGCCCAGGAGCTGTTCGCGGTCAGGAATCCGACCACCACCACCTCTCCCTCCATTTACTTCGGCCACCCCGCGCCCGCGATCGACACGGGACGGGGGGAATTCGGCGTCACCCACCTCATCGTCCTCCGGCTCGCGAAAGGTGCGGGCACGGGCGGCAACGACCTTGCGGAGATCTTCGTCGATCCCCTGCTGTCCGGAAACCCCTCGCTGCCCCAGGCCGCGATCAACGGCGGCAACTTCGACTTCGATAACATCCGCATTGCGGCGCAGAACGGCGCCCCGTTTCACTTCGACGAGTTCCGCGCCGGTCCGACCTTCGCCAGCGTCACGCCACACGAGCCGGGGCCCCTCACCGGGATCGACAGCGATGGAGACGGCCTCAGCGACGCGGAGGAAGCCGTGCTGGGCACTGATCCTCATGTGCCCAATACCGAGCTCTTCGCCGCGATCCAGGCCCATCCGCACTTTTTCGGTCTCTACGATTCCAACACCATCCTGCAACAGGGACAAGGCGGCGTGATCATTCCGAAAAGCGGCTCCTCGCCCGTCCCCTTCTCCTTTGAGATCCAGCAAAGCGAGAATCTCCTGACCTGGCCCCAAGTGGAAACCATCAGCCGCCTGGTGGAACTTCCGGAAGGGAAAAACTTCCTGCGCGTCACCCTGGAAAAATGAACACGGCGATGAACAAGACTCCATCCCTTCTGCTCCCCGCACTGCTCACGGGCGGGATCGCTTCCGCGGAGCTGCTGGTCCATGAAAACTTCGACTACCCCGCCGGCGACCTCAGCGGACAGGATGGCGGCAGCGGTTGGGCCGGTGCCTGGCTCGACACCGGAAACCCCATCCTCGCGACGGAGGCGGGTCTGAACTTCACCGATGTCTTCGGCAACGAACTCGTCACCTCGGGCGGCGCGGCGAACACCGTGGACGGCGGCTCCGCCACCACCATCAGCGGGCGCGAAACCGGGCAGCACGACGGGGAGTTGTGGATTTCCATGCTCATCCAGCCGCAGAACAGCAGCAGCCAGTTCTTCGGCGTTTCCTTCTATCAGGACACTCTTGTCCAGGCCGACGCGCGTTTCGCCATCGAGTCTGTTACCGCGGGCGCCCCGGGCAAGGATCTGCGCCTCACCCGCCGCGCTCCGACGGGAGCGGCCAACCACACGAGCAGCTTCTCCACCACGATCGGAACTCCGGTATTCGCCGTACTTCACCTCGTGCCGGATGGCGGCGCGGGCGGGGAACTGCCCGACCGCATCGACGTGTTCTTCAACCCCCGGCTGGACGAGGAACCTTTCATCCCCCACGCCTCGGCCAGCATCGGCGGGCTCCACTTCGACCGTATCCGCGTGGCCGGGCAGAACGGCCGCGCCTCGCTCGTCGATGAAATCCGCATCGGCACCAGCTACGCCGCTGTTTCACCCCACACGCCTCCGGAGGATCCCGACACCGACGGCGATGGTCTGACCGATGCCCAGGAGGCGATCCTCGGCACCGATCCCCATATCCCGGATACGGAACTCATCGCCGCCATCCGCGCGAATCCGCACTGGTTCAATCTCCACTCGGACGGGGAAATCACGGACGTGAAGATCGGCGGCATCACGCTCGAACCGGCCAACCCGTCCACGTTGAACTACCACCTCCCCATCAAGAGCAACGGCGGCACGATTCTCGAAACCATCGACCGCTCTCTCGGCATCCCGCCGGAAAAGAAATTCCTCCGCATCCATCTCGATACGCCCTGATCGCTTGCAGATCAGATGACCCCGCCCTTTTCGCCGCTACCCTGTTCCCCATGAATTTCCGTTATCTTTGTTTTCTCCTTCCTCTCGCCGCGGCCAAGGCCGATCCGGTTTCCTACGATGTCGTGGTTTACGGCGGAACCTCCGGCGGTGTGGCCGCCGCGGCGCAGGTCGCCCGTTCCGGAAAATCCGTCGTTCTCATCTCGCCCACCACCCACCTCGGCGGCCTGACCACCAGCGGACTCGGCTGGACGGATCTCGGCAAGAGTTCCATCCTCGGCGGAATCAGCCGCGAATTCTATCACCGGCTCTACCTGCACTATCATCAGGACGGCGATCCCGCCTGGAACTGGCAGACCCGCGCCAGCTATGGCAATTCGGGGCAGGGCGGTCCCGCTTTCAATCACACCACGCAGATCGCCTCGG
>CAZVSA010000049.1:0-17684 GCA_964629955.1 uncultured Luteolibacter sp. | reverse complement strand
GGAGCTTGGCGTCGATGGTGTTGATGCGGCGCAGGGCGGCGTAGAGGGTGGTGGTTTTTCCCGCGCCGGTGGGGCCGGTGACGATGAAGATGCCGTTGGGCTTCTCGATGGTCTCGGTGATGTAGTTGTAGATGTGGTCGGTGAGGCCGAGGTTTTCCAGCGAAAGGTTGACCGAGGAGCGGTCGAGCACCCGGAGCACGACGGATTCGCCGTGGTGGGTGGGCAGGGAGGATACCCGCATGTCGACCTGCTTTTCGCCGACCTGCTTGACGATCCGGCCGTCCTGCGGGATGCGTTTTTCCGCGATGTTCATGTTCGCCATGACCTTGACGCGGGAGAGGATGGGCAGGGCGAGATGGACCGGCGGGGGGGCCATTTCGTAGAGGGCTCCATCGACCCGGTAGCGGATCTTGAAGTCTTTCTCGAAGGGCTCGAAGTGGATGTCGGAGGCTTTTTCCTTGATCGCCTGATAGAGGACGAGATCGACGTAGCGGATGATGGGGGCGGAATTGGCCTCGGCTTCGAGGTCGGCGAGATTGGTGGAGTCTCCGCCGAGTTCGAGCTGGCTGAGGATGTCTTCCATCGCCTTGCCCTCGCCGCCGTAAGAGTCGTTGATTTTGGATTCGACGAGGTAGTCGGGGGCGACGACGACGGTGATTTCCCTGCCGAGGGCGAAGCGGAGGTCTTCGACGGTTTGCGGGTTGAGGGGATCGACGAGGGCGACGTAGAGGCCGGTTTCGTCGAAGCTCACGGGATAGGCGCCGTGAAGGCGGGCGGTGCCTGCGGGGACGAGGTTGAGAACGGCTTCGGGTGGGGTCCAGTTGCGGAGTTCCACCATTTCGGCTCCGAGTTCGGAGGCGACGATGGGCCAGATGTCATCGCGGTGCTGGATGACCTGGTAGTCGGCGAGGATTTCCGCGACTTCCTTGCCGCTGTGGTCGATTTCGGCGAGGATGTCCTGGCCGAGGGAGCGGTCGATGAGGCCGCGGGACTGGAAGAGTTCGATGATCTGTTTTTGGTCCATTGGACGGGAGAGAGAGGGTTTTGAAAGGGTGGATCAATCGAGGTCCGACATGGTGGCGTGAATCACTTCGTTCGCGGAGGTGAGGCCGGCGAGGATTTTGCGGATGCCGTCCTCGCGGAGGGTCCGCATGCCGAGTTCGCGGGCGCGGCGGCGGAGCTGGGTGGTGGTGAGGCCGGTGTTGATCATCTGCCGGACCTCGTCGTCGATGAGGAAGAGTTCAAAGATGCCCATCCGGCCTTTGTGGCCTCCGCCGCGGCATTTTTCGCAGCCCACGGGGCCGAAGATGGTGGCGTCGGTCATGCGGGAGGTGTCGAGCGAGAGCGCGCGCATTTCCTTCTCGGAGAGGTCCGCCGGGGATTTGCAGACGGGACAGAGTTTGCGGACGAGGCGCTGGGCGAGGACCGCGCGGACGGCGGAGGCGATGAGGAAGGGTTTCACGCCGATGTCGGCGAGACGGGCGACGGCGGAGGGTGCGTCGTTGGTGTGGAGGGTGGAGAAAACGAGGTGACCGGTGAGGGATGCGTTGATGGCGATGTTCGCGGTTTCCGCATCCCGGATTTCCCCGATCATGATGATGTTCGGGGCCTGGCGGAGCATGGCGCGGAGGGCGGCGGCGAAGGTCATGCCGACGTCCGCTTTCACCATCACCTGGTTGATGCCGGGAAGCTCGTATTCGACGGGGTCTTCCACGGTGATGATCTTTCTGTCCGGACGGTTGATGACGTTGAGACAGGCGTAGAGAGTGGTCGTTTTTCCGGAACCGGTGGGGCCGGTGACGAGAAGGATGCCGTCGGGGAGGCCGATGAGCTGGTTGAAGGTGGCCTGGTCGTCGGAGAAGAAGCCGAGTTCCGGCAGGCCGAGCATGAGCGCGGTTTTGTCCAGAATCCGCATGACGATGGATTCGCCGTGGTTGGAGGGGACGGAGGATACCCGGAGGTCCACTTCCTTGTCGCCCATTTTCAACTGGATGCGGCCGTCCTGGGGAAGGCGTTTTTCCGCGATGGACATGGAACCGCTCATGACCTTGAGGCGGGCGATCACGGCGGGGAGGAGTTTTTTCGGGTGGGAGTCCACGTGCACCAGCTTGCCGTCCATACGGTAGCGGATGCGGACGGAGGTTTCCAGGGGCTCGATGTGGATGTCGGATGCCTTGAGGCGGAAGGCTTCGGTGAGCGTCTGGGTGACGAGCTTGATGATGGGCGCGTCATCGCCTTCGGCCCCGGCTTCCAGGTCGCCGGTGGTGACGGTGAGGCCTCCCTGCGAGGCGGGGGCCTCCACGCCGTAAAACTGGCGGAGGTGTTCCTGCAGGTCGCCGTAGGCGGCGCAGGTAAGGTTCAGCTCGCGGCCGATGACGTGAGGCAGGCTGTCGAGGATTTCAAAATCGAGGGGGTCGGAAATCGCGACCGTCAGATAGAGGCCGTCGTCCTGCACGGGGAGGACGCGGTAGCGGCGGGCGATGTCCTCCGGAAGGCTTTCCGTGATGGCGGGATCGAAACTGACATCGCCGAGGCGGATGAAAGGGATGCCGGCGTTGGCGGCGAGGGTGTTCGCGACCTGTTCCTCGGTGAGGTGGGTGCGGGAGAGCAGGTGCTCGACGATCGTCTCGCTTCCTGACATCGTTTCACGCGCCTGGGCGACTTCTTCCGCGCTCACCATTCCTGCTTCGGCGAGCAATTCTGCGAGATAATCTTCGTTTGAAAACACTGGGCTGACTCCTTCGAGGTGGATTTTTCCGCATGCGGGGTGGTTGCCCCGGTTGCGTGGGTGGCACCTTGGTCAACCCTCCCCGGGCTTGTCAACCTGCCACGTTGAAAGAAAAACCGATTGATGGAAGTTTGCGGATTTCCGGCTCCCTGGTGTCACACCATGTAGTCACCATGGCCATTCATGGAGAGGGTTTCTCCCATGTAATTCGCCTTGCGGGAAGAGGGTGCCGCGAATGAACATCGCGCCGTGAGCCCCGCCCTCGATGATCTGTTTTCGTTTCTCCGGTTTCCCAGCGTTTCCACCGACTCCCGCAATCAGGGGGATGTGCGGGCCTGCGCGGAATGGCTGAAAGCCAAGCTCGCGGGCATGGGCCTGGCGGCGGAACTCCATGATACTCCCGGGCATCCGGTGGTGATCGCCCGGAACACGCCGGTGGAAGGACGCCGGACCGTGCTGATCTACGGGCACTACGACGTGCAGCCGGTGGATCCGCTGGCGTTGTGGACGAGCCCGCCTTTCGAGCCTGAAATCCGCGAGGGAAAAATCTGGGCGCGCGGAGCGACCGACAACAAGGGGCAGATGCTCGCGCATGTTCTGGGTGTGGAGAAAACGCTTCGCGAAAAAGGCGAGCTGCCGGTGAACCTCATTTTCCTGTTCGAGGGGGAAGAGGAGATCGGCAGCCCGAATCTCGCGCCTTTTCTGGAAAAGCACCGCGAAGACCTCCGGTGCGATGTGGTGGCGATTTCAGACACCGGCATGGTCGCTCCCGGAATGCCGACGTTCGGCTACGGGCTGCGTGGCATCGCCTGCTGCGAGGTGACGGTCCACGGCCCGAAGGGGGATCTTCATTCGGGGTTGTTTGGCGGAGCGGTGGCGAATCCGGCGACGGCGGCGGCGCGATTGGTCGCCGGCCTGCATGATGCGGACGGCCGCGTGGCGGTGGCGGGATTTTATGACGACGTGCGCCCCCTCGAATCCTGGGAAAGGGAAATGTGGGCGAAAGTGCCGGGAGTGAGCGACGAGGATTTCGTGCGGCTCACCGGCTCGCCCGGATTGTTCGGAGAGGCCGGTTACTCCTCGGCGGAGCGCACATGGGCCCGCCCGACCGCGGAGGTGAACGGCATCGGCGGTGGCTATCAGGGCGAGGGTTCCAAGACGGTCCTGCCAGCGGAGGCGTTCGTGAAATTTTCCTTCCGGCTCGTTCCCGATCAGTGCCCGGAAGACATCATGCGGAAGGTGAAAGCCCATTTTGAAGCCAATTGCCCGCCGGGCGTCACGATCGACGTGTACATCGGCCACGATGGAAAACCGTATCTCACCGATCCCCAATCGGACTTTGGGCTTGCCGCCCGGGCCGCGCTCCGGGATGCCTTTGGCGCCGAGCCGGTGCTCATCCGCGAGGGCGGCAGCATTCCGATCGTGCAGACCTTCCGCGACATCCTCGGAGCGGATTCCCTGCTTCTCGGGCTCGCGCTGGCGGATGCCCAGGTTCACGCGCCGAACGAGAATTTTCCGGTCGAGAACTTCGAGGCCGGCATCCGTCTGAACCAGGCTTTGCTCGAACAACTTTCCCGCTGACCGGCTTTTCCATGTCCGAATCCAACACCCCGCATTCCAAGCCGGACTTCATCCGGGACATCATCGCCGGCGATCTCGCATCCGGAAAACACTCCACGACGATTACCCGCTTCCCCCCGGAACCGAACGGATACCTGCACATCGGCCATGCGAAGTCGATCTGCCTCAACTTCGGCATCGCGGAGGAAAACGCGGGCACCGGCGCGAAATGCCACCTCCGCTTCGACGATACGAACCCGGAGAAGGAGGAAACCGAATACGTCGAGAGCATCAAAAACGACGTCCGGTGGCTGGGTTTCGACTGGAAGGAGGATTTGTATTTCGCCAGCGATTACTTCGACTCCTTTTACGACTGCGCGGTGCATCTGATCCGCGAGGGGAAGGCGTACGTGGACGAGGAGACGGCCGAACAGATCAAGGAACACCGGGGAAACGTCAACGTGCCGGGCACTCCCTCGCCGTTCCGGGACGCTCCGGTGGAGGAAAACCTCGAACGTTTCACGCGCATGCGCGACGGAGGATACGGAGAAGGAGAGGCCGTGCTCCGCGCGAAGATCGACCTCGCGTCCCCGAACATGAACCTCCGCGATCCGGTGCTCTACCGGATCATGCACGCCCCCCATCACAACACCGGGGACAAGTGGTGCGTGTATCCGATGTATGACTTCGCCCATCCGCTGGAGGATGCCGTCGAGCACATCACACATTCGCTCTGCACGCTGGAGTTCGAGAATCACCGCCCGCTCTATGACTGGGTGATCGAAAATTGCCCGGTGCCGTCCAGGCCGCGGCAGATCGAATTCGCCAGGCTCAACCTGAACTACACCGTCATGAGCAAGCGCAAGCTGCTCCAGCTCGTCCGCGACGGGCATGTGGACGGCTGGGACGATCCCCGCCTGCCGACGATCTCCGGGCTGCGGAGGCGCGGCTATCCGCCGGAAGCCATCCGGCATTTCTGCAAGCGGATCGGCATCACGAAATTCAACGGCACGACCGATGTGGCTCTGCTGGAATTCGATGTCCGGGATTTCCTCAACTCGTCCGTGCCGCGCCGCATGGCGGTGCTCGATCCCGTGAAGGTCGTGATCGGGAACTGGCCCGGAGGCAGCGTGGAACGGCTGGAGATTTCCAACCACCCGCAGAACGAGAAGATGGGAACGCGCGAGGTGGAACTGACCGGGGAAATCTGGATCGAGAGCGACGATTTCATGGAGGACCCGCCAAAGAAATTCTACCGTCTGGGGCCGGGCCGCCACGTGCGCCTGCGGGGCGGGCCGATCATCCGTTGCACCGGTTTCGCGAAGGATGAGTCGGGAAAAGTGAACCTCATCCACGCCGAATATCTGCCCGGAACCACCGGTGTGGACGCGCCCGAGGGCGTGGAATGCAGGGCGGCGATCCATTGGGTGGACGCCGCCCGCGGCGTGGACGCGGAGGTCCGTTTGTACGATCGCCTTTTCACCGTGGAAGATCCCGACGGCGTGGAAGGGGGATTCGTGAACGCGCTCAATCCGGACTCGCTCAAGACCGTTTCCGCGAAAGTGGAACCTTCCCTTGCCGGTGCGGCTCCCGGGTTTTCCTGCCAGTTCGAGCGGATCGGCTATTTCGTCGCCGATTCGGAAGATCACCAGCCGGGAAGCAAAGCCGTCTTCAACCGCACGGTTGCTTTGAAAGACTCTTGGGGAGGAAAAGGGGGGAGATAGGGGATAGGGGGATTTGGCGTCGTTAATGATTGTCGAACATAATCACTCCGATCAATCCGACCGAACTCTGGAATGATGTAAAGGGAAAAGCCGGGCGGTCGGCTTCGGTAATTTTATTGGATTCGATTAGTCCATGAATGCCTCAATGCGCTCTATTTTTGTATTCCGAGATTTGCACTCTGGACACATTCTAGGTAACCCCGATCTCATTTCCCCGTCGCAATCCCGGCATTTTATAGGAAGAAATCTAGCTGTATGCGGGTATAAATTCCGATAGTCACAAATCACACAAGAAAACTCATCAGCAAGCATAGTGCTGCCCTGCGTGGCTCGAAATGAGTGATAACACGAAAAACATCTAAATATCCCTCTCTGGGCCATAAATTTATCGACGATAAAAGCGCTTTACCAATTCCACGGCAGGTGGAATCAGGTGATGAGGAAATGGATGAGGTATATCCTCAGGCATGTGTTTGAAAAAATGCGCAATCAGATCCTGAATGGTTTTTAGCCCGGTGTCAATAGGAAACTCGGCCCCGATGTCTCTAAATGTAGCATTAAAATGAGTAGAAGCCAGTTGGACATGAGTGGTTTCAAATTCTTCTTTACTCAATCCGTGTCGAGATCGGTAAAACTCATCCATGTGCGATAGATGTTGTTCGGTAAGTTTTACTAAGATGCCCTCTTGCCACGTCAAAAGTTCTTCAAGGCTGAAGTCTTCCGGCGTACAGTTCATTGAGTGAAAAAAATCTCTGGATGTCGTGTCCCGTTCGAGGCGGAAGCGAACAATGAGTCGGAGGAGCTTCAAGCGCTGAAAGTCTGAGGCTGGAATAGGAGCGACTCCTGATAAGGCGGTGAATATTTTGTTGAGCATGATTTTTGAGGGCCGATTTGTTCGGATTTGATTGTATATGCTGTGGTTTGATCATTCTATTCGTCCCATCTTTGAGATGTCAACTGATCCCAATTTGGTTCAATGAATCGACAAATCTCAAATGCCATACCCTGAATTATTCTCTCAGTAATCATCGCGTTGGAAATGTTGCGTTTTAAGATGTTGAAATGCTCGCACTGCCCGAGCTTGTAGTGCCTAATGCCTCGATTTATCAAATCTTTGCTAGAGCTAACCAGCGCTACAGTTCTGAGATCATGACTGCTCACATGGACGCTCCAGTCATCCATTTTAGATATATCCCAATCCTTAAGGGAATTCAAAAACATCGAAGCGATATCGCCTATCCACAGGCGCTCTCTAACGAATCCGTTTTCTAGATAAAATTGGCGAGCGTTATACCTATACTCAGATTTAAAAATATTTCCGCATGTGGGGCATTGGACCTTTCTGTCGCAAGCCTCGTCGGGAATCAGCAATTCGTCGTGACATTGACTGCATTCGTTGATAAAGGACATTGTTTATAAAAGAGGTTTTATTATTGCGAGATCGAGAGTTAGTTAGGCGCCGACTTCAGTCGGTTGCCTCCGCTGCTTTCTGCTTGGTTTAGTTGGTTGGTGTCTGTGGCCGGAGTATTCAAATATACCCATTTTATTCATTATGATTTAGATATGAATATGATGTTTGGCATTTGATCGAAGAATTTTGTGTTTATGGAGTGTTCCTGCAAATGGTTCCCCGTCAATAAGAAAGGTGTCCTGGGTAGGCTTGAGAACGGGAATGCGGGCCATATCGCCTACACCGTAACCAACTGGTTTCCAATATATTCCGATTGCATTTCAGGCTCGCCGTCTTCGAGGAGCATGGAAATGACTTCCTGAAGGTTGCCCCGCAGCTCGTCAAGACTTTCGCCTTGGGTGTGGGCACCGGGAAATCCGGGCACAAACCCAACAAAAAGCCCGGTTTCCTGGCATTTTTCGACGACAGCAGTAAATGCGCGCATGGGGGCATTCTTATACCGGAAACGGCACATGGCACGCGCTTTTTTGCCGGACAGTGTTTCTCATCCTGTCGGCATGATTCACGGGGCCACCTCGATGCGGATTTCGTGATCGGCGGGCTGGAGGGCGGAGGCGACGGCTTTCACGTGGTGGTCGCGGGCCTTTTCGGTGAGGGCGAAGGTGGCGTCGAGATCCGCCCGGCCTTCCGGTCCGTGCACGAGGTTCTTGATCTGGCGGGTTTCGTATTCCTGCTTGGCCGCCACGGCGTCCCAGACTTTCTTGAAGGAGGAAACCAACGGGTGATCCTGGAAGTCCTTGGCGAGGTTGATGCCGCCTTCGAGTTCCTCCGCGGTGTAGCGCTTGCTGGAGTTTCCCCAGGTGAGGGTGTAGGCGGCCGACGAGGGGGAAACGATTTTGAAGGTGAAACGGTTCAGTTCGTCGTCGAAGGGGAGCAGGGCCATGCCGGCGCGGATGGAATCGTCCTTCGTCGCATCCCCCGGGCCGGGGCTGAAGGGCAGGCGCTTGCTGCGGACACGGATCACGCCGTTTTCCGAAGAGGTGACTTCGTGGCCTCCGTTGGAGGTGGCCGTGGCATTGGAGTCGTCGTAGGTGATTCCGCCCAGGTCGCCATCGACGCCGAGGCCTTTCAGAAACCCGTAGGCCATGATGGCGTGCCCCGCCCAGCCGGGGTGGACTCCGTCCTTGCCGGCGATTTTGAAATCCGCGCCGTGGGTTTCTTTTCCACGGAGATCCGCGATCAACATGGGGCGGTAGATGTCCGCGAAGCCGGTGTTTTCCGCCAGTGCGATTTCCAGCGTGATGTTGCGGAAGCGGCTGAGCGCGAGATTGAGGTCTTTCTGGGTGCCGGCGGCGTCTTTCACCCAGTGGGGCACGGAGTCGATGATGCCGGTGGAGCCCAGGACGACGCGGCAGCCGTTCGCCTGGAACAGCCGGGCCATGGTGGTTTGGTTTTCCCGGTATTCCGCGGCGATGTCTTCCTGAAAGGGGACGTAGCGGAAGTCGTTCATGCCGTAGCAGGTGGTCGCCAGCGTGGGCTGGAAGCGCAGGACGTCGCTTTCCATCCGCTGGAGGAATCCGTCGGCGCGCTCGCCGCTCCATCCGTATTGGCGGCAGGTGATTTCGAGCTCGGGAAGGCAGGCGGTGAGGTAGGTTTCCAGAATGACGGAATACTGCCGCTGCTCGGTGATGGAGTCCCCGCAGATCGCGAGGCGGTCGCCGTGTTGCAGGCGGGCGGAGGGCTCCGGGGCGGGGGCGAGCTGGTAGTCCGCGAGTTCCGCGGGGAGCGGGGGAAGCTCGCGGGCGTGGAGGCAGCAGGCGGAGAGAAGCGCGGTGAGGAGGCCGAGACGCGGGGACATGATCAGGAAACGGATGCGGAAACGTCTGCCTTGCAAGCGCGAATTTTCCGGGAGGCGGAACCGGAGCCGCCGCACCGTGGCGGGAAAGTCACCCGCCGGGGTGCGGAGGGAGGTTTCCACACTTGCGGCCCGCGGGGTTGGGGGGTAAACGCGCTCCGTTATGGCAAAGAAACCGGTGGTGCTGATTATACGCGATGGCTGGGGGCTCAACCCGGGAGGGGTGGAGACCGCCGGGAGGGATGGAAATGCGGTGCTGCTGGCGGATACTCCGTTTCATGATGAGGTTCTGGCGGGATACCCGGCGGGCAAGCTCAGCGCTTCCGGCCTGGATGTGGGATTGCCGTCCGGGCAGATGGGGAATTCCGAGGTGGGCCACCTCAATCTCGGGGCGGGAAGGATCGTTTATCAGGACTTCACCCGCATCAACAAGGCGATCGAGGAGGGCGTTCTCGCCGGCAATCCGGTTTTCGCCGAAGCCCTGCGGAAGGCGAAATCTTCGCGGCTGCATCTCATCGGTCTCGTTTCGGACGGGGGGGTGCACAGCCATCAGGACCAGCTTCTCGCGATGGTGAAACTGGCCAGGGACGCCGGTGTGGAAGACATTTTCATCCATGCCATTACCGACGGGCGGGACACTTCCCCGACCGGTGGGGAGAAATACCTGGCGCTGGTGGAAGACGAGGCGGGGAAATGCGGCGCGCGCGTCGCCACCGTGGTGGGCCGTTATTTCGCCATGGATCGCGACCGGCGCTGGGACCGCGTGAAACTGGCCTGGGATGCGATCGTTCATGGCAAGGGGGAGTATCACGATCTTCTCGCCAGCGAGGCGGTGGGCGACCACTACAGCGTGGACAAGACCGACGAATTCATGCCTCCGATGGTGTTCGCGGAGCCGGATGTCCAGCGCGTCCGCGACGGCGACGTGGTTTTGTTCTTCAACTTCCGGTCCGACCGCGCGCGCGAGCTTTCCGATGCGTTTCTTCATGAAAATTTCGACGGGTTCGACCGGGGGGCGCACCCGAAGGTCCACTACGTCACGCTCACCGAGTATGATGAGACCTACGGCTGTCCGGTGGTCTTCGCGCCGCAGAAGCTCGATCACGTGCTCGGCCAGACGGTGGCCGCCGCGGGCAAAACGCAGTTGCGGATCGCGGAGACGGAGAAATATCCCCACGTCACCTACTTCTTCAACGGCGGCGAGGAGCTGCCGAATCCCGGGGAGGACCGGGTCATCATCCCTTCCCCCAAGGATGTCCCCACCTACGATTTCAAACCGGAGATGAGCGCCCCCGAAGTGACGGCCACCGTGGTTTCTAAGCTCAAGGACTACGATCTCGTAATCCTCAACTTCGCCAACCCCGACATGGTGGGCCACACCGGCGTGGTCGAGGCGGCCGTCAAAGCCGTCGAGACGATCGATGCCGGAGTGCGGGACGTGGTGGAGGAAACGCTGCGCCTCGGCGGCAAGCTCCTCATCACCGCCGATCACGGAAACTGCGAGTACATGAGAAATCCGGACGGTTCGCCCAACACCGCCCACACCACCAATCTCGTCGAGGTGATCTACGTGGCGGAAGACGCCGGGGAATTCCGCCTGAAGGACGGCATTCTCGCCGACGTGGCCCCGACGTTGCTCGCCATGCTCGGGCTGGAGCAGCCGGAGGAAATGACCGGCACCAGCCTGTTGGAGAGGATCGGCTGATGCCGGTTCTTCAAGGAGGATTTTGAAGTCCATCGAAACGCAGAGCAACGCGGAGGCCGCGGAGAGAAACGCAAAGTAGCTCAACAAATCTCCGCGGTTTCCTTTGCGACCTCGGCGCCTCCGCGTTTCGATTCATTCACCTTTGTGAGTCGGACGATTTTTGAAGATTCGCATGAGCCGCCTGCGCGGTTTTCGTCACACCGGCAGCTTTTCCCTGAGCGCCGCCGCGATGCCGTGGAACGCGTTGGAAACCCCGCTTTCCCCGGGAGGGAGCAAGGCCACCGGAGCGCCGCTGTCCCCGCGCGCGCCCGTTTCCGCGTCGATGGGGATCTGTCCCAGCAACGGCACACGCATCGCCTGTGCTTCCCGGACTCCCCCCTCCTTGCCGAAGAGGTGGTAGCGTTTCCCGTCGTCCGCCTCGAACCAGGACATGTTCTCGATCAACCCGAGAATCCGCACGTTCACCTTGGCGAACATGGAAACGGCTTTCCGCGCGTCGATCAACGCGACTTCCTGCGGGGTGGTCACGATCACCGCGCCATCCACCGCTACCGTCTGGACGATCGTGAGCTGGATGTCTCCCGTGCCCGGCGGCAGATCGAGCACGAGGTAATCGAGATCCTCCCATGCCACCTGCCGGAGAAACTGCTGGGTGTAGCGGGTGGCCATCGGCCCCCGGACGATGACCGGGGAGCTGTCTTCCAGAAGAAAACCCATCGACATCAGTTTCAGCCCGTGCGCCTGGATGGGGATGATCTCATCCTGCGCGTTTGCCATCGGTTTCTCGCGCGTGCCGAACATCTGGGCCACGGATGGGCCGTAAAGATCGCAATCGCACAGCCCGACCTTAGCCCCCGTGGCGGCAAGCGCCACCGCCAGGTTCGCGGCCACGGTGGATTTTCCCACGCCGCCTTTTCCCGAAGCCACCGCGAGGATGCGCTTCACCCCGGGGATGGATGACTTGCCCGTCGTGGCACCGGCGGCGGGCGCGTCCTTCACCTCGATGTCCACCTTCACCGTTCCGGCGCCGGGCAGGAAATCGAGCGCCGCGTGGCAGTCCTTGAAAATCTGCTCGGGCACCTTGGGATCGCGCGTCTGAATCTCGATTTTTACGGTCACCTGCCCCGGATCGCAGGTGATTTGTTTCACGAGGCCGAAGGAAACGATGTCCCGGGAAAAACCGGGGTAGCGGACTTGGCGGAGAATTTCGCGGATCGATTCGGGAGTCATGGGCGGGGGCAGTTTTGCCCAATCCATCCGCCGCGCAACCCCGGAACCCGTTTTGCGTCTCTTCTTCGGGGGGGAGTGGCGGTTTCGGCCGGTTTTGGAGGCTCCGGGCGAAGGAAGTTTCCTCCAAATTCAAAAGGCGGGCTTGCAGAGTGGTATCGCGTGGGTTAACTGACGGCGCTCCCGGTGCCATGGAACCGCGTGTCGTTGCCTTGTGGCGGCCATTCGCGGACTTCCCGGGAGAAGAATCCATCCAACCAAATGCATCGCATTCCCTTCTCCCGTGTGAATTGGAAAACCAGTTCGTTTCTCATCGGCACCGCTCTCATCTCGCTTCTGGGTGTTCCGTTTTATCTCTATCACATCGGGTTGGACTGGTTCCAGTTCGGGATGTTCGCGTTCTTCCTGATCGCCACGATGATGAGCATCACCGTCGGCTACCACCGGCTGTTTTCCCATCTCGCTTTCAAGGCCAAGACGCCGGTGAAGCTTTTCACGCTGGTTTTCGGCGCGTGTGCGTTCGAGAATTCCTGCCTGAGCTGGTGTTCCGACCACCGCCGTCACCACAAGCATGTGGATCATGACGAGGATCCCTACGACATTTCCAAGGGATTCTTCTGGGCGCACATCGGCTGGCTGCTTTTCAAGCTGAACCCGGAGCCTCCGATGGACAACGTGGCGGACCTCCGCAAGGACAAGCTCGTGATGTGGCAGGACCGCTGGGTCCACCTGATCGCGCTGGTGGTCGGGCTCATCCTGCCCGCGGTGCTCGGGTATTTCTGGAATTCCTGGATGGGATTGAACCCGGTGCATGGCGCGCTGGGGGGCTTTTTGATCGCAGGCGTGGCCCGCGTGGTGGTTGCCCAGCATTGCACGTTTTTCATCAATTCGCTCTGCCACACCGTGGGACGGCAGCCCTACTCGACGAAGCACAGCGCCCGCGACAGCGCCGTGATGGCCTTCCTCACCTTCGGCGAGGGATACCACAACTATCACCATGAGTTCCAGCACGACTACCGCAACGGCGTGAAGCCCTGGCAGTGGGATCCGAGCAAGTGGACGATCTGGACTCTTTCAAAACTCGGTCTCGCCGAGGGACTGCGCCGGGTGCCCGATTCCAAAATCCTCCTCGCGGAAATGGGCGAAGCCCGCCGCCGCGCCGAGCGCCACCTTGAGGAACTCCGCCAGCACGGCCCCGGAGCGACCCAGCGTGCGGTGGACGCGCTCCATGAACTCATCGAAAAACTGGCGGCCAACTATCACGAATTGGAGAAATCCATGGCGGACCGCGTCGAGCTTTCCCGGAAGGTGCTGAAACGCTGGCAGAGCGAGACCCGCGGACTGATGCGCGAGCTGAGCCGCGTTTCCGCGATCCAGGCCGCCTGAGCCCGCGGAGTTTTTCGCCACATGGGAGGCACTTCCGGTTGTCCTCTCTGGACAGTCCCGGAGGCGGACTGCAAAGTGCGTTCCATACATGCGAATCTCCGACCGCTACATCGGAAAGCAGGTGCTTCTGGGCACGCTGTATGCGGTCGCGATCCTGAGCCTCGTGCTCGTTCTGGGAAATCTGTTCCAGAAAATCCGCCCCCTGTTGGTCGAGCAGCGCGCGCCCCTCGGCTTTGTGCTGCGGTTTGCGATCAACGTCCTGCCCTATTCGCTGATGTTCACGTTGCCGTGGGGGTTTCTTTCCGCGGTGTTGCTGGTGTTCGGGCGGCTTTCCTCGGATCAGGAAATCACCGGTTTCCGCGTGGGGGGGATGAGCCTCGGAAGGCTGGCGGCTCCGGTTTTCGTGATCGGGGCCTTGTTGTCGTGCCTGAGCCTCTGGCTGAACGTGAATGTCGTGCCGATGGCGAAGGCCACGGTTTCCCAGTTGATCTACGAGCACGCCGCCCGCGATCCGGAGTCCCTGCTCAGGCCCGGGGTGGTGCAGGGGGATCTGAGCAACGATCGCGGGATGAAAGTGCTCATCGAGGGGCGGGAGAATGGGTGGGTGACTGGCTTCCATCTCTATCAGTTTCCTGGCCGGGATGGCGGGGATGAAACCCTCTACATCCATGCCCGGAAGGCGGCGCTGGAGGTGGATCGCGAAAAAAGCCAGCTCCGGATCCGGCTGGTGGACGCCAGCCTGGAGAAGACGGAACCGGATGAGGCGGTGGAAATCACCCTTGCCGGAAACGTCGAACCGCTGCTGATCGATCTCCGCGATCCGGGCAGGCGCAGGCCGCGGGCCAGCGCGATGACGAACGCGGCGATCCTCGATTTCCTGGAGGAAAACGAGGATCTGAGCCTTTCCCGCCAGGTGTCGTTCCGCTCCGAGATCACGCGCCGCTACTCGTTTTCGATGGCGTGTTTCGCGTTCGCGTTTGTCGCGGTTCCGCTGGGTCTGAAAACGCACCGGAAGGATACTTCCAGCGGACTGATCATCAGCCTTCTGTTAGGGGCGGCGTATTTCTTTTTCACGGTGCTGGCGGATGATTTCGAGTCGGATCTCGCGGCTACGGCGATGCTGTGGGCTCCCAACCTCGCATGTGTCCTCACCGGTTTGTTTCTCTTCCGGAAAGTCCGTTTCAAATGAACCACCACGGGCGGACGATGAAATTGAGCCGTTTTCTCACCAGGGTTTCCCGGGATGTGCGGCATTTTTTCGCGTCGGAGCGGGTGAGCTGGGCTCCGTTCGCCGGGGAGCTTCGTTCTTATGATCTGCCGACGTTCCGGCAGGATAGCCGGGCGGCGGCGAGCGTGACCTTGTTGTCGGTGGCGCAGGCGGTGGCCTTTGCGGCGATCGCGGGCCTGCCCGTGGTGTATGGAATTCTTTGCGCCGCGGTGGCCGCTCTGGTGGCTCCGTTTTTCGCGGGGTCCAGGCAAACCATCCTGGGGCCGACGAACGCGACGGCGTTCATGCTGTTCAGCTTTTTTTCGGTCAATCCGGCGTTGAGCGGAAGGGCGGGGGAGTTGATGCCGCTGCTGGTGCTCATGGTGGGGCTGCTGGCGATTGCGGGGGCGCTGATCCGGGTGGCGGATCTTCTTCAGTATGTATCGAGGAGCGTGCTGGTAGGTTACATTTCCGGGGCGGCGGTGCTCATCATGGCCAATCAACTGGTGCCCTTCCTCGGAGTGGGGGAATACGTGGATGGAGACAGTTCCTCCACGTTCGCCGGGTTGCTTTTCGGCCTGGCCAAAGTTCTGCACCACATGGATTTCGCGCCTGTCCTGATCGGTGTGGTGACTTTGGGAATTTATGCGGGATTGCGCTTTTGGCGTCCCGCGTGGCCGGCGTTCGCGCTCGCTTTGATTTTCTCCTCCGTGCTGTTCGGGGCGATGATCCGGCTGGGGGTGGCTCCGTTCCGGGATGTGGACACTTTCGCCACGTTCGGCTTCGCGGATCTGGCGCCGAATCTTCCGCAGCTTTTGCGGCCGGGGATTTTCGCGGATATTTCCGCTCTTCTTGGTGTCGCGCTGGCAATCACCTTTCTGGCCTCCCTGGAAAACACGCTCATGGCGAAAACCCTGGCATCGAAAACGGGGGAGCGCGCCGATGTGAACCAGGATATGCTGTCCGTGGGCATGGCGAATCTCGCCAGCTCGTTCGCCGGGGGGATGCCCGCCTCCGGATCGCTCACACGCTCGATGCTCAATTACTCCTCCGGGGCGAAGACGAGGTTTTCCTCCGTTTTCGCGGGGCTCTACACCACGGCGGCCGCGCTGCTCATCGCGGCGTCGGCGGGGTGGGGGATTCCGTTGCTCGATTACGTTCCCAAGGCGGCCCTCGCGGCGGTGGTGATCGCGTTGTCCGTTTCGCTGTTCAACCTGCGGAACATCCGGATCTGCCTGCGATCCACGGGAGATGACGCCGGGGTGCTCATCGTCACGTTCGTCGCCACGCTGCTGGCGCCGCTGCATGTGGCGATTTTCATCGGGGTCGCCGTTTCGATCACCCTGTTCCTGCGGAAGGCGAGCCGCCCCCATCTCATCGAGTACGAGTTCAATGAAGCCGGGGAATTGCGGGAAATGGGCGAGAAACGCCAGAGGCCGATCCCGGCCATTTCCATCGTCCATGTGGAGGGCGATCTGTTCTTCGGCGCGGCGGAGCTTTTCCGCACCCAGATCCAGAGGAGTGTCACCGATCCGGCGATCAAGATCATCATCCTCCGCTTGAAGAATGCCCGGCATCTGGATGCCACCAGCGTGCTGGCGCTGGAGGATCTGATTCTTTTCATGCGCTCCCGGGGGCTGCATCTCATCGTTTCCGGTGCGACGAAAGAGGTGTATGGTGTTTTGAAAAAATCAGGCGTCCTTCACACCTTGCAGGACGGCTGCGACCGTGAGGCGGGGGAGAGCAACCTCTTCCTCAACTCCCCCAGCAACCCGAACATCTCGACCCGCGACGCGCTCAAGAGAGCCCAGCAACTCCTCGGCACCAAAGAGGCGGACATCCGCATCTTCTACGATCCCAACAAGAAAAACCCGTCATGAAACGCCCCCTTCTCCTCGCGCTTGCCGCCGTTGTCCTCATTGGCATGGGCATCTGGTGGTTCTCCCCCACGCAGGTGGTGAAGCGCCGCACCCTTGGTCTGCTGAACACGGTGACTCTGGAGGAAGGCAGCGGGCGCGCGACCCGGAACATGGGCGTGTATTCATTGAACAGCTATCTTGCGCCGCGGGTGCGGCTGGAAATTCCCTCGGTGAACCAGGCGGATGGAACTTTCGATCGCGCCGATCTGGAAGCGGGCTTTTCCTCGATGGCCAACCAGGCGAAGCAGGCGAAATTCGAGGTGAAGGAAATTCTCGACATCACCGTGGAAGGGGACAAGGGCAGCGTGACGCTCCTTCTGGATGTCCTGGTGGAATTCCCCAACTACCGGCCCGCGGATGGAACGTATGAGGTGATCTTCGACTGGAGGCGCGGGGACGACGGCTGGCGTCTCAACCGCGCGAAGTGGGTGGAAGAGTAGCTTGAGGTATCCTTTCGAGCTGTGTTTCGAGAATGGATTCCAGCTCCTCGTTGCGTCTCCGCAGCGCGCGGCGCTGGAGCACGAAGAGCAGAAGCCCGGCGAAGAAAAGAATCCTTCCTCCCGAGGATGCCGAGACGAAGGCGATCCAAAACATGGGAAACGAGTTGCTGCCCTGGATCAGGGGATTGATTTGGTTGGGGAAAGATTGGACCACACCGCTTCCCACGTGGAGAAGCGCCCCTGTTAGAATGATTTTGGGCGCGATGCCCCGTTCCTTCAGAAGCAGGATTGCGATGGCCACCATCAACGCGTGGCCAACCAGCAGCGATGCGGTGGAAAATAGATGGAGAAAGGAAAAGGAGTAGGAGTGCATTCGGCTCCACTACATGCCGGATTTCCGGCGGGAAAAGGTTTCTTTCCGCAGGGCCGACGCATCAAAAAAAGGAATGGGTTCACCGCAAAGCCGCTAAGGTCGCAAAGGGTCGCTGAGAAAAATTCCGAATGAGATCGGGAACGGATGGG
>CAZVSA010000048.1:0-17737 GCA_964629955.1 uncultured Luteolibacter sp. | reverse complement strand
CCGCCATGTCCGCCAGGTTTCCGGCGAGGGCGCCGGAAACAGCACGCGAGGGCGCGTGCGCTCCCCGAAGAATCCCATGGCGATTGAGAGGCCGATGCCTTCCCAACGGCCTCCCGGCTATTTCCCGGAAGCGGACAACCACCCCGCTTTGATCGCCTCGGCGCGGGCGAGGGCTTCTTCGGCGGTGGTGCCGAGGAAATTCGCATGGCCCATCTTGCGGCGTCCGATGGCCCGGCGTTTTCCGTAGAGGTGGAGATGGGCTTCGGCGTCCTGGAAGAGCGGCAGCCAGTCGGGCGGCTCGGTTTCCGAAGGCCAGAAATCCCCCAGAAGATTAAGCATCACCACCGGACTGAGCAGCCTGGGCGAACCGAGCGGCAGGCCGAGAACCGCGCGGAGCTGTTGCTCGAACTGGGTGGTCACGCAGGCATCGAGCGTGTGATGGCCGGAATTGTGCGGGCGCGGGGCGATCTCATTGACCAGCAGCGAGCCATCGGGTTTGAGGAAAAACTCCACCCCCATGATTCCCCGGTAATCGAGCGCTTCCGCCACCCTGCGGGCGATTGCGGCTGCTTCCAGCGCCACGGCGGGGGAGACGCGCGCCGGAATGATCGAGACATCCAGAATGTGGTGCCGGTGGCGGTTTTCCGCGGGATCGTAGGTGACGATGCCGCCGTCCGCGCCGCGGGCCACCATCACGGAAAGCTCTTTCTCGAAGGGCACCCAGGCCTCCAGCACCGCGCGCGGAGCGCCGAAGGCATCCCACACGGCGGCGGGGTCTTCATTGCCTTCCAGCTTGATCTGGCCTTTGCCATCGTAGCCGAAATCCGCGGTTTTCAGCACACCGGGGCCGGCCAGTTCCGCCATCGCGGCGGCCAGCTCCTCCGCAGAGGAAATGACGGCGAACCACGTGTGAGGAATGCTGTGCTCCCGGAGGAAGGTTTTCTCCCGTTCCCGGTTCTGGCAGATGGAGACGGCGGCGGGGGACGGGTGCATGGGATTGCACGCGGCGACCGCATCCAGCGTGGAGCGCGGGATGTTCTCGAACTCCACGGTCGCCACCGTGGCTTTCGCGCAGAAAATTTTCAAAGCCTCCGGATCGTCGAAGGGCAGATCGATCACCTCATCGGCGACTTCCACGGCGGGCGCTTCGAGACCGCCGGTCCAGATGAGCGTCCGCACGCCGATCCGGCGGGCGGCGAGGGCGAGCATCCGGCCGAGCTGGCCGCCGCCGAGAACGCCGACGACGCAGTGCGGCGCGTGAAGAAGTGGAGCTGGCATGAACGTCAATCGAGAGGAGGAAGCGTGGCGGAGCGCACGGCGGAGTTCTGATTCCGCCGGAACTCCGAGAGTTTTTCCGCCAGGGAAGGATCTTCGTTCGCAAGCATGGAAACGGCGAACAGGGCGGCATTGATTGCGCCGGGTTTCCCGATTGCGAACGTGGCGGTGGGAATTCCGGCGGGCATCTGGACGATGGAAAGCAACGAGTCCACTCCGTGAAGCGCCTTGCTTTCCACCGGCACGCCGAGCACGGGGAGATCCGTGATGGCGGCGGTCATGCCGGGGAGATGCGCGGCTCCTCCGGCTCCGGCGATGATGCACTTCAGGCCGCGCCCGCGTGCCGCGCCGGCGTAGGAGACCAGTTTGTCCGGTGTGCGGTGGGCGCTCACGACTTCGGATTCCCATGCGATGCCGAAGTCCCGGAGAGTGCGCGCGGCATGCTCCATCACCGGCCAATCCGATGTGCTGCCCATGATGATGCCGACTTGTGGCGCTGCGTTCATGGGGGCAGCGTGCAGGGCGCTCCGGCGGGCGTCAATACACTCGCGCGCACAAGAAAAGCCTCAGCCTTTTCTTGCCAAGCCTCCGCCCGGCGGTTACGGATTCGCCCTGCCGCGCAAGGAAAGCGGTCCCGTGGTCCAATGGATAGGACGATGGCCTCCGAAGCCGTAGGTCCAGGTTCGATTCCTGGCGGGACCACCAAACGCGATCCGCGGGGATCGGATTTCCGTGGCCAAAAGGGGAACGCCGGCGTCCCGCCCCATTCCGGACGATATGAATGGATCCGGGCTGAGGAGGGAATTCCCGTCACCTGATTTGAACATTGACAATCGATGGTTTCCGGAATTGGTTTTGAAAAACAAGCATCCTTGAATTCATCGGATGCTCCTGATTGGGGAGGGTAAATAAAGCCTGTTTGGGCAAGAAAGATGACATCCTATCACGTATACTTCACCGCAAAAGACGGCGTGACGGATCAGGAATTGCTGACACAAGTGCATCGCTTCATGGGGGATCAAATCAGAGGCAATCATGCGGTGTCGTATCGAGTGCTCCGCATGACCAACAAAGCCAGCTTTGTGGATTTGCCTGATTTTCATCTCGTCGTGGACTATCGTTCGGAAGCCGATCTCCAGCTCGGCTTCCGGAACATGAAGGAGAGCTATCGGGATGAGCCGCATTCGCCTCTCATGAGGATGGTATCCACATTTCGCGTGGCATTTTCCAAAGATGAAACACAACCAGTCGGGCAAGGTGGTGGAGGCAACTCCACCTCGCTCCGCGCCTCACCTTGAAGTCCAAATAATTTCTGATAACCTGAAACGTTGGCCAAAAAATAACTCTCCCGGGATGGAATAAAACCTATGTTCACACGCCACATCAAATCCGCGCCAAAACGCCCACGTGAAAAGCTGACATCGATATGCCTTTTGGCGCGCGGTGATGTTCCGGACGACCGGTTGGCGGTTACCTGGGTGGATGTCGCTCCTGGCGGACTGCAGATCCCCCACAACCATCCGGAAGTTCAGGTTTATGTCATCGTTTCCGGAACAGGACGAATGCTTGTCGGAGAGGAAACAAAAGAAGTGAGCGCGGGGGAGTTGATATACGTTCCATCTGGATTGATGCACGGAATCGAAAATCTTGGCGAGAGCACGCTCAGCTACGTGTCGGCGGCCAATCCGGCATTCGATTACACCGAAGCATATGATCGCGGCCAGTTGACCGGCGCGGCATACGAAAGGAAACAATCCGGCCAATCCGGTGCCCCGCCTTGATCGTTCTCCTGAAAGATGAACCACAGCTCATCCGCAAATCCAGATGCTTCAACGAAGCTGCCGCGATGCTTGTCTGATTGCGTGAAGTTGTGGGGATTGGTATTGATTTCCTATTTGTGGATGGTTCTCACCTCGTGTATATGCGGCCATACTTCATGGGTGTCCGGCATTGGGATCATTTCATTTTTCTGTTGCGCGGCTTTCATTTTCTTTGGCCGTCATCGCTCGCATGGAGTGGACCGGATTCTGTCGGTGTCGGCTTTCGCGTTGATCCTGGCGATGGTGCTCAAGAATGCGGCGGACATTCTCTATTTCGGACATACCCCACTATTGCGATAAAATGTTCTTTTGGATTGTGGCTGCCGCGGATTATTGGCGGATCACTCCAAGGCGGAAGAACATGCGGTCCGCATCCGAAGGGAGTTCGATTTCCAAAATGCCATCCACGAGGTCCGGTAGTTCATCCGTGAGGGAGTCGAACAAGATGGTTGCCTCGCTCCAGTCCGTCAGATCGCCGGTGGCCTCGACGATATAGGCGACGTCGTGCAGGTCGGGCTGCCAGGGGAAGCGGAAGCGGAGATCGCCGCCGCTCCATGCGAGGTGGGGGCGGATTCCTTCGTTGGGGGAGGTGGGGGAAAAGCCGAGGGCGTAGCGGAGGAGATTGCCGAGTCCCGTGTGGTGGGGGTCGGCGTTGGGGCCGGAGATGTCGGGGTTTTCCAGATCGCCGGGACCGGGGTAGGCGAGCGCGAGCCAGGATTCAAAAGTGGGCAGTGGGTCGCCGATCCGGATTTCCAGGGTTTTCCCGGATACCGGGCCGTCCCCGAAGTCGGCGGTTTGCGGCACGGCGAGTACTTGCACGTCTTCCGCGAGGGACCACGATTGCTGGTCAAACGTGTGAGGTCCGGAAGGGTCGGGAATGTAAATTTCCACGGGAGTGGTGGAGAGGGTTTCCGCGAGGTTTTCGGAAGAGGGGACGAAGAGCAATCCACGGAAAACGGTTTGCGGGCCGGTCACGTAGGCGCGGATGGCGGCGAGTCCGGAGGGGGCGGAGGAAAGCCGGAGGAAGCCGTTTCCGCTGGAGGCGGGCTGGTCCCATGCGGGCGGGCCGTCGTTGCCGATCCGCGCGGAGAGGGTGACGCCGGTTGCGGAGGGGGCGTGGAGGGAGGTGTGGCGGAGGGTGATGGTGCCTTCGCCGGAGATCGCTCCGGTTTCGCCGTGCCCGGTGAGTCCGGCTTCGGCCGCGAGCGTGACGGCGGCGGGAAAAGCGGCGCCCAGCTCCAGCGTGCCGTTGTTGTGTACGAAGTGGCCGTCGAATCCCGGGCTGTCCACGGCGATCCGCAAGGTTCCGCCGCCGGATTTCACCAGGGGATGGCTGCCGGAAAGCGGCCCGTCGAGGTCCAGAAGGTTCGAGCCGCCGTTCACGTGGATGGAAGCGGGGCCGGTGAGCACCACGGGCTGCGGGATGATCGCGTGGTTTGCGCCGGAGCCGGGTTCGTAGCGGATGGCTCCGAGGATGCCGTGGCCGGAGCCGTCGGGGACTTCCGGTCCGCGGCCGGGGCCTTCGATCATCAGGGGAGAGGTGAATTGATAAACCCGGAAGCCGCCGGAAGTGAGCCGGAGCTGGCCCCCCGGCTCCACCGCGTAGGATGAGGCCAAGGAAGGGACGGAGGGCTCGGTGAGCCTGAGAACTCCTTCGCGAACGATGAGCGGCCCGGTGAAATTTTTCATGTCCCCGGTGAAGGAGGCGACGCCGGGGCCGGTTTTGATGATTCCGCCGGGGCCGGTCCAATCCGCCCGCAGGCGCAGGGGGCCGTGCTCCTCGTCGCCGGCGAGATGGTTCACTTCCAGTTCCAGATCGGTGGCGAGGATGGTTCCGGCGAGGACTTCGAGTTCCACGAAACCGGTGCCGTCGCCATCGACGCGGAGCTTCGCGGGGTTGCCGTCTCCGCCGTCGAAGGTGAGCGTGTTGCCCGTGCCCTGGTCGCGCAGCCGGTTGCGGAAGGGGCTGCTTCCTTCGTCGAAGCGGATGCCGCCGACGGTGAGGGGGGAGCGGATGTTGATGTTCCGGTCTCCCGAAGCGGGTGCTTCGATGAGCGCCTTGCTGCCCGGGCCCGCCGGGGAAACGCCGCCGGTCCAGTTTTCATTCACCAGCCAGTCGCCGTTGCCGCCGGGAAGGAACAGCGGTTCTTCCTGCGTGACGAAGAAGTCCGCTTCGTTCAGCGCGCTCCAGACGCCGCCTTGCAGGACGCGGGCTTTCAACGATCCGTCATTCGCGAAAGAGATCGCGCCGCTGTAAAGGAGGGCGGAAGGAGAAACCGAGCCGGACACCGGGACGCGGGGATCGCTGCCGTCGGTGGTGTAGTAGATCATTCCGGCGGGCGCGGAGATGGTGATTTCGTCATCCTGATCGAGGGTTCCGCCGTGCTGGCTGAAGGAGGGGGCCGCCACGGCGGGGTAGAGGCTCGGGCTCGCGTTCTGGAATTGTGAAATCACGATGTCGCTGCGGACGGGGAAATACACGTTCAGCAGGCGGTCCCGCTCGGCGTCCCAATGGGAATCGACTCCATATCTTGGAATGGAGTTGTTGAGTTCGTGCCGGTAGGATCCCCATCGCGCTTCTTCGGCGAATATCCCCGTCCTCACGACGGCGGCGCGGGCGGAGTAGCGGCTGATGTTTTGTTCCGGAGTGAGGGCTCCGCCGTTGAAAAAATGCCGATGGAGCCGGTCGGCGAAGCGCAGGCGGAATTCCGCGTTCTGGCGCAGCGCGGCGTAGAACTCGGCGGGGTTGTTGGAGCCGGAAACGTTCACCTGATTGGTACTCGTGCTTTCGAGGCTGCGTTCGGCGTCCCAGGCGAAGAACTTGTAACCGGCCCCTTCCTGCCGGAGGCGGGTGGCGTTCCAGTTGTTGTGCGGCCAGTCCTGATTCCCTCCGTAGATGTTCACGATCATGTAGTCGATGAAGTGATCGATATCGAGGTATTGCTGGATCGCTTCGTATTGCGCCGGGCTGGACAGGCCGCCCTGCGCGATCGATCGCATGGTGTTCCATGCGATGCTGTTGCCGTCGCGGATGCCGCTGTGAGTCATCGCGTCATAGTCTTCCCGCTCGCCGCCGAAGTAGCTTGCGGCGAATGCGGCGTCGGGCCGTTCGGCCGGATTGTAAACGCCCCAGTAGATGCCGTTCAGGAAGAGATGCACATGGTTGCCCCCGGAGCCCGCGCCGCTCATGGCGATCTGGGTGTCGCGCATCCATTGGTCCCTCACCAGGCTGCCGCGGGGGCGCTGATCCGCGGCCGAGTGAAGCCATGAGTTGTTGTAGTCGGCCCGCAGGGTCAGGGTGTTGAAATCAGCCATTTCCACCCCGCCTCCCGGGCTCAGCACGGGGTGTCTGAGGCGTCCCTCGCCGTATGCGCCTTTGAAAAGCAGGCGGAGGGATTTTTTGGGAGTGTTGCTGAAAACCCGGCTCGCTCCACCCTGCACCCGCAGGCCGGCGTTGATCTGGAAGTTCTCCACGGTTCCCAGCCCCATCCACTCGGCGGAAACCTCTTTTTCCAAGCCCTGGGCATTCGGGTTCGAGTACACTCCTCCTCCTCCGCCGAAGATGTCGTTGATGGAGGCGGAGATCGAGAGCACCGGCAGCGCTTCCAGGGCTTCGCGCATCTTCGCCGCGTATCCCGGCTGTCCCGCCACGAAGGGGCTGATCGCGTAGCTTGTTTGGTTGAAGCCGCTCCAACTGGCCGGATAGCCGTCGGGGCGCGTCGTGACCTGGGCGACGTGGTCGAGGAACAGATACGAATGGGTGTCCATGTTGCGAACCGGCAGGGCGCCTGTTTTTACCGCAAGCGCCCGGACCACCCGGGTGGTGGGAATGGAAATCGGGCCGGAATAGACGAGGCCCGAGGAAGGGGTGGGCTCGGAGCCATCCACGGTGTAGCGGATGATCGCTTCCGGGTCCGGGTGGCTGAGCTGGAGATCGAAACTTTCCTCATAGAAGCCCCGCGGATGGGAAAACACGGGCTGGCCCGCCGGCGGCCCGTAGGGGGTGCTTCCGTTTGCGGCATCCGGAGTGGGCTCGGCGAAAAACGTGAAAGCCCCGCTGCCGTCCGGGGATCTGCCGTAGCTGGCATCGCGGGGGATGACGGGAGCGGAGACGGAATCCGCGGTGGTTCCGTCCGGCCGGGTGAGGACGATGGTTTCCCCGTCCGCACTGATGGCGAAATTCGTATGAAGCTCCAGTCCTGCCGGAATCACGGGGATTTCACTGATGCCATAGCGGTTTGTGAGGTGGTTGGTCACTTGCAGCCGCTCTTGCGCGGAGAGCGCCCGGTCGTACATCACGAACTCCGCGATTTCCCCGTGGAACGCTCTGCCGCTGTCCGAGGAACCGACCGACAGGGTGCCGTAATCCGCCAGCGGAGTGAAGCCTGACGGACTGGTGTTGATGCCGATCTGCTGGTCCCGGAGGAACAGCCGTGAAACCGGGGAATCACCCGAATTGTTCCTCGACGCGCCAAACAATTCCCAACTGTTTGCGGTTGTAACGGAGGAAACCCCCATGTCGCTTGCCCCCACCCGGAGCCGGAGCGTGTTGCCGCCTTGGATTTCGAAATGGGAATGGATGCCTGAACTCGAAGCCCCCCATCCGCCGAACAACCCCGAGGCCACCTGCCCCTGCCAGCGCGCGACCGTCAGGATCGTGAAGTCGCTCAGGCTGCTCATGCCGTTGAAATCCCCCGTAGGCAGGGCGAGGTATCGGTTTTCCGTCCGGCTGAAAGTGACGGCGGGCAGGCCGTTGATGCGGTTTGTCCGGAAAATGGGCTCATTTCCCGGTGCGAACGCGTGATTTCCCTTGCCGCTGAGGTCCGCCCAGGCGGAGACGCTGTCGTTGTTGCCGAAGCTTTCGGCTTCCGCATTGAGCCAGAGCACGAGGCCGGGGACTTCATCGGGTGCCGCGGCAAGCGGCGGAGGCTCCGTTTCCCCGGGGATCCCATCGCGGTCCTTGCCGGATGCCCATACCAACAAGCGTTCTCCCGGGGCCAGCACCCTGGCAGGGAAAACCCACATGAAGGGCTGGTTCGCCCGGTCCGAGATCCCCCAGCCTTCCAGATCCACCGGTTCGCTGCCCGTGTTCACCAGTTCCACCCAGTCCGAGGCATCCCCATCTTCATCGTAGGCGGTCGATGAATTGGAGGACTGGATTTCATTGATCACCACGGAGCCTGCGGCCGGCAAAAGCAGGCCGAGCAAAGCAGCCAGGATTCCATGGGTTTTTGGGAGAAGCGGCATCCCTACTTCCATTCCCCGGATTCGGCCTCAAGCCAAGCGGAAAAGAATCCGGGGCGATTTCCGGAACCGCTTCCCGGCCAATGCATCGCGGCCACCCGGTATGGGAAGGTTGCAGGGCGGACGGCGGGGAATGCCGCCTTTACAAGCCGTTGTTGCTGGCGAGCATTCCGGATCATGAGCCTGCCCGCATTCGTTCGCTCCGCAATCCGCCTGTTCCTGTTCTGGGTATCCTTGATCTTTCCGGCACACGCTCTGATCGTCGGATCGTTCAACATCCGCTATGACAATCAGGGAGACGTCCGTGGCGGAAATTCGTGGACCCAGCGCGCGCCGGTGGTCACCAGCCTGATCCGGTTTCACAATTTCGATATCGTTGGAACCCAGGAAGTGCTGCATCACCAGCTTTTGGATATGGAGAAAATGCTGCCGGAATACTCCCATTTCGGCAAAGGCCGGAAGGATGGAGAGGATGGGGGGGAGCGTGTCTCGATCTTCTACAAAAAGGACAAGTTCCGCCTGGTGGAGGGAGGAACTTTCTGGCTTTCCGAAACCCCGGATGTCCCCGGGGAAGGATGGGATGCCAGCCTGCCCCGCATCTGCACCTGGGCGAAGTTCGAGCAAAAGAACGGCAAGGAGGACTTCTTCGTTTTCAACACCCATTTCGATCATCAGGGCGTGCAGGCCCGTCTCGAAAGCGCCCTTCTGATCCTCCGGAAGATCGAAGAAATCGCGGGGGACCGGCCGGTGGTCCTGACCGGTGATTTCAATGTCAACCAAACCAGCGAGAGCTACCGCAGTCTTCTCGCGTCGGGAACTTTCTCCGATGCCTGCGAGACCGCCGCGATCCAATACGCGCTCAATGGCACGGCCAACGGCTTCAACCCCAATGGAAAAACGGAAAGCCGCATCGATCATGTGTTCCTCACCAAGCATTTCAAAGCGCTGCGCTATGGGGTGCTCACCGATACCTACCGCATGCCATTGGAGGAGGATGCGGAGGAAACCGAGTCCGGGAACTTTCCCCGGGAGGTGAAGTTCCGCCAGTTCCAGGCGCGCCTGCCGTCCGATCATTTTCCGGTGCTGGTCGAAGTGGAATTCTGAGGCGCGGCCGGGGCGGCTTCATTTTGGAATCCGTTCCCGGCAGCCACGTTCCGATTCCACACCAGGCGCGGGTTTTCGTGCTGGGAAAAGGAAACGGCCGGTGCCCCGAGGGACACCGGCCGTGTGAAAGAAACGGGTGAAATCCTGGATCAGAGACCGGCGTTTTTGGTCTTTTCCGCCTCGGTGGCGGTGGTCGCTTCCATGGCTTCCACTTTCCTGCGAAGGACGTCGATCTCACTGGTCTTGCTGGCGACTTCCTGGCGGAGGCCGGTCTGCGCGTTCAGGGCTTCGATGAGCCGGGCGTTGGCCACTTCGAGCTGGCCTTTCGCCTGGGTGGCTTCCCTCTCGGCTTTCTCGCGGGCGGCGGATACCTCCCGGATGGTGAGGGTGGCTTTCTCCGCTTGTTCCTTCGCTTCCTGAATGCCCGCGGCGAGCGGTTCCATGGTGGCGCGGAGTTCGGAGGCGTCCTTTTTCAACATCGCGAGCATTTCCTGGGTGGATGCCAGCTCGGCGCGGGTGGATTCCAAGCTCGCTTCCGCGGCCTCCTTGACGGCCTTGAATTCCGCCGCTTCCTGCATGGATGCGGTGAGCTGTTCATTGGAAGCGGTGAGGTTCTTCGCAAGGGCATCGCGCTCGCGCTGGGTTTGGGCGAGTTTTTCGAGCTGGGCCTTCGCGGCGGTCTTCATCTCGTCGAGCGCGTCTCCGAGTTCCTTGGCGAGCTTGGTGCCGGCGGCGAGCAGGCCTTTGCTTTCGTTGTGGGCCTTCACTTCCTCGTCCAGCTTCCGGGCGATCTCGCCGTTTTGCGTTTTCAGTCCGGCGATTTCCTCTTTCAGGGCGACTCGTTCGGCGGGGGCCTGGAGTTCGCCGCGCACGGCGGCAAGATCGTTTTTCAGCACGGCGAATTCCTTGAGCGCGGAATTCATCTCGTCGCGGAAGGTTCCGAGCTTTTGGTAGGCTTCCTCCCCGGCACCGAGCTTTTCCTCGAAGTGCCGTGCTTTTTCCTTCCACTGCCCGACTTCGTGGTTGGTTGCGTCGAGTTGTTCCTTGAGGCCTCCGAGCTGTGCTTCCAGGCGTTGTTTCGCCTTGCGGACGGCCATGGCCTCCTTGCGGGCGGCGTCGCGCTGGTCGGCGGCCTGGCTGGCCTCGGTGCGGGCTTTTTCGATCGCATCGTTCATGGTCTGAAGTTGCTCCAGCAGTTCCGTTTCAGGATTTTGCGGGGCGGCTTCGGTGGATTCGGCGACATCGGCGGGAACATCCGCAGGCTGGGGAGCGGGTTGGGCCGCGTTCTCCTCGGCCCGGATCACGGGGCTCATTGCCACCGCGAGAGTCATCAGAAATGTTGTGGTGTGGATTCTTTTCATCGGTGTTGAATCTGGGATTCCCCCTATCCCTACGTTCCCCGGCGCCGGAGGTAAAGGTATATTTAAGAAATCTTAACTACCTCCCGACTCCATTACGGCGCATCAGTCTTCCGGATTCGCGCCCGGCGTTGGAGCGAAGGCGGCATCGAGTTGATCGAGCAGAACCAGCCCGGCTTCGGCGGAGCCGTTTGCCGCGAGCGTCCGGAAGCGGACCTCCGCGTCGAACTCGGCGATGCCGATGGTGGCGAATTCCTCGATCAGCTTGTTGACGCTGATTTTCCGATGCCCGGCCAACTGGCGCAAGCGGGCGTGTTTGTCATCGGGCAGGCGGATGGTCAGAGTGCTCATGGGACGAAGGACAGGAATTGACGGGGAGAGAGAAAGCGGATGCCGGGAAAGCGCAATTCGCCCCGGCCCACATCGCGGAGGTTGTTGGTCACGATCACTTCCGCCGCACCGGCGACGGCGAGTTCGATCAGATGATTGTCGCCTTCATCGGGCAGATTCGGGCGCCACAGATAGTAAACCCGTATCCACTCCGCCACCGAGAGGAAGGAGGCGAGGAGGAGTTGCCTCTCTTGGGAAGAAAGCGGGCACTTGGCCAGCAGCTCTTCCCGGCCCAGCAAATCCTCGTACTCATGGAACAAGGCAGCGCCCATCAACGGCACGGCCTTGCCCTCCAAACACGCCCGCAAGACCTCCCGGTTCGATCCGGCAGGGCTCAGCAGCGCGGCGATGAAAACGTTCGTATCCACAACGATGCGAAGCGGCATCGCAGGATGATAGCACCGGTGATGTCACGGGCAATCCGGATTTTCATGCCTCCTCTCCCTTCATTCCCGCTGCGGAGAGAGAGTCACGGTGCGCCCGGCGGTCACTCCCTACCCCATTCAAACAGGTTCTCAGGCCTTGAAATGTTCCCATCCGCCCGCAAGTTCGTTTCCTTCTTTTTGGGGCGTGAGGCGGCCGATGCGGGTGAGCGGCAATCCGGGAAACTCCCGGTTCCAGGCATCCTGCAAACCGGGTTCCATGGATGGGTCCATGGCGAGGAGAAGCTCGAAGTCCTCGCCATCGCCCAAAGCCTGGGAGACGCTGCAACCGGGGTTTTTCGGCAGATTTTCCTCCTCGATCAGGCATCCGCAGCCGGAGGCGCGGGCGAGCCGGGGGAGGTCTTTGGCCAGACCGTCCGACAGGTCCATCATGGCGGTTGGTTTGAAGTTGCGGGCGAGCCATGCGGCTTCCCGGAGCCGTGGGGTGAAGGTGAGGTGTTTGCCGCCCAGCGAGCCTCCCAGCCTGCCGGTGACCCAGAGGGAATCCCCGGGCCTGCCGGTGGAGCGCAGGATCAGGTGATCGCGGTTCACCGTGCCGGTTGCGGCGATGGAAATCACGGCGGCGGAGCCCGGCGGCACCGAGCTGGTTTCTCCTCCGGCGAGCACGCCGCCGAACCGCTTCATGCAATCTCCCATCCCCCGGTAAAATTCCTCCACCCAGGCGATTTCCAGCCCGGGCGGGAGCGCGATGGTCGTCAGGAAGCGTTCCGGCTGCCCGCCCATCGCGGCGAAATCCGAAACCACTCGGGCGACCGCTTTCCACCCGACCGACCGGGCGTTCGCTTCCGGAAGAAAGTGGATTCGCTCCACGAGCGCGTCGGTCTTCAGCAGCCGCAGCATGTCGCCGCCTTCGTCGATGACCGCGCAGTCGTCCCCGGGGCCGGAGGCCGCTGCGGGGTCTTGGGGCAGGAGTGCGACCAGCCGGTCGATCAACGCGTCCTCTCCGATGTCAGCCAGGGTTTTCACGAGCCGGTTTCGAGCGGAATGTCATAAATCCGGGCGATGATCTGGACCACGACGGTTGCGGCGTTGAAACAGAAGTGCACGGCGATGGGTGCCCAGATCGAGCCGGTTTTCTCGTAGAGGAACACGAGCACGAGGCCGAAAAGAAACAACGGAAGCAGCGCGGTGAGCGCCCCGTGCGCGGCGGAGAAAAACAGCGCCGTGCAGAACGCCGCCACCCACGGCCCGCAGAACCGTTTCGCAACCGGATAGAGATACCCGCGGAAGACGATTTCCTCGCAAAGCGGCGCGACGATGACGGCCGTGAACGCCATCAGCCCGAGAATCACGGGGTCGGTGGTGGTTTGCAACAGTTTCACCGTGTCCTGCACGGACTCGACTCCCAGGCTCTCCATCCATTTCATGTATCCCGCGGCTTGAAGTCCGCCGAAGATCAGCCACATCCCCACCACGGTGCCCGGCGCGATCAGGAAAACCCACGGCCATTCCTTCCAGCGCAGGCCGAGCCATGCGGACAGGGGGAGGCGCGCCGCCATGAAGGCGATCGCGATGCCGGCGAAGAAGAACTGGATGCCCGCGGACATCACCAGAGCCTCCGCGGAGATCGTCACTTCTTCTTCCGCCATGGCGATGCCGGAAGCGGTGACCAGCGCGGCGAAGAGCAGGAAAATGATTCCGATCCCCAGCAGATCGATCCGCCGGTAGGGCCAGGTGGCGATTTTTCCGGCCAGCGCCGGGGGAAGGGGGGGAGGTGGTTCCGTGCCGGGCGGCTGGTAAATGGAAACCGGCTCCGAAGCGGGTGCGATGGCCGGGTCCGCCGCCCTGGATCCCGCGCCGGCCGCGCGGCTGAGGGCGGTGATGAGGAAAACGGCAAACGCGAGGAAGAAGCTGGCCGTGATGGCGATGGTGGTGATGTCCGGCATGCAGGGAGATTGCGCCCCCAAGCTGCGCCCGCCGGGGAATCCCGCCAATGGAAAAATCGGGGGTAGGGCGTGACCGCCGGGCGCGCCGGGACTGTCTCTCCGCAGCGGGTGGGGCTCCCATCGCCGGGGAAGCGGGAATGATTGGGGCGCGGTCCATGCACATCGGGAAAAAGTGGGACGGCCCGGCGGTCCTTCCCTACCGGATGGCCGGTTCTGTCCGCGTTCCCTTTCATCAGGTGGGGTCTTGCCATATCCGGGCGGATGAGGAAACTCCCGCGCATCCCCAGAGAGCCGTCACCACCCGCCGCCCGCAATCCCTATCTCGCGATCCTGCGGCGGGATTATCCCGAGCCGCTCGTAGCGCTTCTGGCGTTCATTCTGGGGATCTGGCTTTGGGATCATCATTTCGGCGAAACCTCGGGATACGAGCCGGGCACCGAACAGATCGCGCTGATCAAGCTCGACCGTGACCTGCGGTTGGCCGACGCGATGGAGTCCGATCCGCATTGGCTGAGGTGGTTGGCGGGCGTGGGAAGCCCGCGGGAAGTCCAGGCGCGGGCGCTGGTGGTTTTCAAAAAACTGGCGATGGAGCAATCCCTCGGGAACCAGGGGCTGGAGGCGTTCTCGATCATCCGCGCATCCATGGGGGAGGAGGATTTTTTCCAATCTCTCGGCGAAACAACGGGAGGACACCAGATTCCCGGCCCCTCCGATCTTTCCCGCCGGTTGGCCGGAGGCGGCGGCACGTGGTGGCACGCGCGGTTGCTGGAGGTATGGGAGAGGGAACGCGGCGGGTTCGGCGTCGTGGAGGAGTGGAGGGCATCCTATGGCAAGGTGGCGGAGCAATTGCGGACCCGGACCATCGCCGCGGGTTCGGCGGTGTGGCTTTTGGGCCTGGCGGGTTTCGCCTTCGTCCCGGGCACGCTCCGGCGTCTCCGCGCGGGCATCCGGGGAAAACCTTCCGGGTACGGCGGCGCGTGGCCGCCTTCCCTCGGGCTCATGGTGTTTCTTTTGGCAACGCTTGCCTGGATCGGCTTCGGGATGACCCTCGAATTCGGGATTTACGCGCTGCCCGGGCTGCCGCTGCTGCTGGCGATTCTCCTCGATGCCGGAGCCAGGCTGCTTCCGGCCCTGATTGCGATCGGCTTGTTGTTCCGGCGTCCTTCGCACGCGGTGCGGGTGATGGGGTTGCGTGAGTCTTTCCATCCGGGGATGGTCCTCGGGGTGTTCTCCATATTGATGCTGGCGGACCAGGCGCTGCGCTGGGCGATCGGGTATGGATCGCCTTCGCATCCTGCCGGGGGGCTCAGTCTTGGCGACGCCGGTTTGTGGGGGCTGGCCTTTTCCGTGGCCTCCGCCTGCGTGGCGGCTCCGGTGGCGGAAGAAATTCTCTACCGGGGGGTGCTGTTCCGTTCCCTGCGGAACCGGCTGGGCGTCATTTTCGCGGCGTTGCTGTCATCCGCCATTTTCGCGATCCTGCATTTCTACGGAGGTTACGGGCTGGTGAGCGTCGGCTTGTTCGGGTTTTCCTGCGCCTTGTTGTACGCCGCCACGGGATCCCTCACCTCGGTGATCCTGCTGCACATGATTTACAACGCGGCGATCAAGATCCCCGCGTGGGTGATCTATCATTCCGCGGTGGGCTGATTTCTCATGAAATCCGCCACTTGTGCGAAAAACGGATCGAGAAACGCGCGCGCGTTTGGAGACACTTCGGTTTCCTCCATGGCCGCGGTCATCAGATCCAGCCAACGGTCGCGCTCCGCGATGCCGATCCGGAAGGGAATATGGCGCATGCGCAGGCGCGGGTGGCCGCGCATTTCGGTGTAGCGGGTGGAAGCGCCGAGGCGGAAAAGCAGAAACTCCGCCAGCCTTTCCTCCGCGCCTTCCATGTCATTTTTCGGATACATCGGGCCGATCAGGTCGTCCTCGCGGACACGGCGGTAAAACGCCGCCACCATGCGCCGGATCCCGGCTTCCCCGCAACAGGCCATCACTTCCGCTTCGTTCATCCGGGCGGACTGTTTCGCGGAGCCGGCGTCCGGCGCAAGGGCCGTTTTGCGAAACACTTGTCAAACAAACCGGAAGGGCAGGTGCGCTTTCCATTAAGCTTGAACCGATATTTCCACTGAGAGTATCGTCCGCCCCGTCCCGTAGACCCTCCCACTGCAATTCCAAAATGAGCGACCCCCAAGAAACCGCCGGCTTTGAAGCCCCGGATCCGTCCCAGCTCATGCCGCTCTTTCCGGGGTATGACATCGAGTGCCTCATCGCCACGGGCGGGATGGGCGCGGTGTACCGTGCGGTGCAGCGTTCCCTGGAGCGCACGGTCGCCCTGAAGATTTTGCCGAGGGAATTCAGCGCGGATGCCGCGTTCTGCGCCGGTTTCGAGGCGGAGGCCAAAGCGATGGCCCGTCTCAATCATCCGAATCTGATCGGGGTTTACGATTTCGGGGAAGTGGACGGAATGCTCTACATCATCATGGAGTATGTGCCGGGCCAGTCGCTTTTCCATTCGGCGCACGGCCAGGCCATCGATCCCGGGGAAGTGGTCCGCCTGGTCACGGGAATCTGCGCCGGTCTCGCCCACGCCCACCAGCACGGCATTCTCCATCGCGACATCAAACCGGCCAACATCCTGCTGGATCTCCACGCGCAGCCGAAGATCGGGGATTTCGGCCTCGCCCGCCCGGTTGACCGGAAGATCGAGGAAGGGGAGGAAATTTTCGGCACCCCTCATTACACCGCTCCGGAAGTGGTGCAGCTCCCCCAGCAGATCGACAACCGCGCGGACATTTTCTCCGTGGGGGTGGTGCTTCACGAGCTTCTCACCGGAAAACTGCCCGCGGACGATCCGCGCCCCGCATCCGCGATCTCGCGATGCGATCCGCGATTTGACGCGGTGATTCGCCGGGCCACCAATCCCTCCCCCGCGGCGCGCTATGCCAGCGCCACGGAACTCGCGGACGAGCTGAACAAAATCTCCACCACATCCGGGCCCCGGGTGCTCCGGACCGCGGGAAATCCCGCCGCCGGGCGCGCCCTGTCGGCACGGCCCCGCCGCCCCGCGCAGGTGAAACAGTCATCCGGCTTTCCCGTGGTTGCCGTTTTCCTGGTTCTGGCGCTTTTGGCCGGTTTGTTCTATGCGTTCGTGATCCGCAAACCGGCGGAGCAAGCGGCCCAGCCCCCGCCCGCGCTGGAGCTGGAAATCGGCTCCGGCATGGCGGATCTCCCCGGATCGTCCCCGACGGCTCCGGTTGTCACCGGCGGCGGTTCCGTGATGGAACCCGAACCGGAACCAGAGCCCCAAGTGGAACTGGTGGAGGAACCGCAACCCGAGCCGGACGAGGAACCGGAGCGCGAGCCAATAGCCGCGCCACGGGGATTCACCGCCATGGAACCGGACGGCCCCGCCGGAGAACCGGCATTCGACGTTCCCGCATTCTTCGAGCGGGCCAGAGAAATCATGCGTGATCGTCTGGCGGCTCCGATCCAGGCCCGCGACGAGGCGCTGGCGAAGAATCTCACCGCCTTCGAGCGGGGAGTGAACCGGGAAGTCCGCCGTCTGGGCCCCCGGCCCCGCGACGAGGCGGAAGCCGCCTTGAAAACCGCCTCCGCCCGGTGGAAGGAAAACGGCAACCGCATTCCTCCGCAGCTTGAGAATGTGCTCTCAAGGGCGGCAGGCGTCAGCGAACTGCACGCGGAGGCGACCAAGAACCAGGAGGCGATCGAAAAAGCCTTTGCCAGCGAACTGGAGAGCCATTCCGGCACCTATATCCTTGGTCTTGAGAGACAGAAGGAAAGGGTGGAGACGGATGGCGACACCGCGGCGGCGGCGCTCATCCAAAGGGAGATCAACAACACCCGGGAGGATCCCGAGCATTTCCCCTACATCATGCTTCGCCAAGGGGACGACGACTGAACGCGATTTTGTGTTCCGGCCCCATACTTCCTCTGGCGGACCGGAGGTTTCAAATTATGATCCGGCGTGCCCCGCGCTGACCAAAGTCCTCCTCCCGCCGCCTCTTCCGTGATCTCGCTGCGCGGCTGCCGCCAGCACAACCTGAAGGGGCTCGATCTCGACATCCCACTCGGCAAACTCACCGTCGTCACCGGCCCCTCCGGCTCCGGAAAATCCTCCCTCGCCTTCCACACCCTCTACGCCGAAGGCCAGCGCCGCTACGTCGAGACCTTCTCCCCCTACGTCCGGCAATTTT
>CAZVSA010000047.1:15394-17880 GCA_964629955.1 uncultured Luteolibacter sp. | reverse complement strand
GTGGGACGGCCCGGCGGTCCGTCCCTACCGGTGAAATCCGCCTCCGGCGTTGCCTCCGCGATTCCCGGAACACTTTTGGCATTCCGCCCGCCGCCTGTCATGAGCAGAGCATCCCGAAGACTTGTCAATCGTCCACTCTCCCCCCTTTCGGGAGGTGCCGGAAACGGCCCGGGAATCGCTTTTTCGCGGAAACTGCCTTGTCCCTTTGTCCGGAGGTGTCAGAGTCGCGGCCTGCTTCCCGTCTCGCGCAGCTCTGGGATCATCCGGGGGGAGAATTCCAGACGCGCGATGCGGGGGGCGCTTCCTCCTCCTCGAATTCCGGGCTGTCCCGCAGTTGCCGTTCCCAGATGAAACGGCGGAAAAGCACCTTGATCGCCGCCGTGAGCGGCACGGCCAGCAAGGCTCCGATGAAACCCCCGAGGACCACCGTCCAGAACAACATCGAGAAAATCACCGTCAAGGGGTGCAGGCCTACGGTATCCCCCACGATTTTCGGAGCGGTGAGCAGGGAGTTGATCTGCTGGACGAGGAAGAAAATCGCAACGACACAGCCGACATAAGCCCATGGAGACATGCCTCCGAAGGGGGAGGTGGCCTGGGCGTGGAGGTAGGCGATGATGCAGGCGGGAATGAGGCAGAGAATGTTTCCGATGTAGGGGATGACCCCCAGGATGGCCATGAAGATCCCGATCAGGAGTGCATACGGAAGGCCGAAAAAGAACAGGGCGAAGCCGACAAGCGCCCCATCGATCGCCGCCACGAGCACCTGCCCGCGGAAGAAGGATACCAGGTAGCCGTTGATTTCCTGGAGGGTGGAGACGAGTTCCGTTTTGAAGCGGGATGCCTTGAGCGGAACGTAGTCGTGCCAATGGGAACGGATCGAGGCGGAGTCCTTGAGGAAGAAAAACAGGTAAATGGGCACCATGATCATGCCGATGGAGAGCCCGATGAAGCCGAGGATCTTGGTGGAGCCTCGTGTGATCCATTCGCTGGCGGTATCGATGATGGTTTCCTGGTATTTCGACAAGGTGCGCCCGGCGCGGGTTTTCCAGAAAAACTCCATGGACTCCGGTTGCTCTTCGAGGATCGGCAACTGCTCGCCGGCATCGGTCGTTTCCGTCAGAAGCCACCTGATGGGGCCGGTTTTATTCTCGGTTCGCAGTCTGTGAAGCACGCCCGCCAACGCCGGCTCGAGGTGGGCGGAGCCGGAGGAATCCGTCTCGCCTTCCTCTTCCCCCGTCGTTTCGTTTTGCGCGGCGGGGAGCGTGGTTCCCTCCGATGCGGGCGCCGCCTCCTGCGAAACGGCTGGTGCTCGTTTCAGGAAATCGGATTCCTTCATGCTTCCCCTCATCCGCTGGATGCCGGGCAGCACGGCGGCAACCAGAAGCGTCATCCCGATGAGGATGGTGATGAAAACGACGACCACCGACCAAAGCCTGCTCAATCCGCGGTTTTCCAGCAGCCGGACTACGGGATCGAGCACGTAGGCGATGATGCCCGCCACGATGATGGGGATGAGGACGGGCTGGAGGAAACCGAAGATCTGGCCCACCAGCCAGATCAGCCCCACCACGAGGGCTCCCAGAACCAGAATCGCGACGCCCGTGGCGGCATTCCACAAGGTCTTTTGCTGGAAACGGGTGGGGTAGCGCATGGAGGGGTGAAACGTGCGCGGTTCTTATGAACAACCGCGGGCGGTTCACCAATTACAAAACTTGTGGATTTTCGGAGTTGCCGGCGGTGCTGCGGGCGATGCGGTCGAGCACGCCGTTGACGAAACGCCGGGAATCGGTGGTGCCGAATTTTTTCGCCAGCTCGATCGCCTCGTTGATCACCACTTTCGGGGGAGTTCCCGCCCGGATGATTTCGTAGGTGGGGAGGCGGAGAATCGCACGATCCACGGGGTCGATGCGCTCCGGGGCGAAGTTGTCCACCACGGAGGCCAGGGTGGCGTCGGTTTCCTCTTTGGAGGAGAGGATGGAGTCGATCAGTTTGTCGGCCTGGTCGCGAAGTTCGCGGATTTCGGAACGGGTTTCGCGAAGGCGGGCAAGATCGGTCTGATCGGGGAAATTTTCCGGCTCCTCGACCATCCGCAGGCGGTCGGACACCCGTTGCAAACGCCGGATGCTGGCGGTGACGGCTTCCAGAGGACCGCGAAGGGTGGGGAAATCCCCGAGGGTTTCGATGAAACGCCGCCGGGAGGCCGCGAGATCGCGGTCGATGCGGAAGAAGGAATCCAAGGCCGCGCCGAAATTGCGCGCCACGGAGGCGTCGTCATCGTCCTTGGGCAGGCGCTCCAGCGCCGCGAAGGAGGTGCTCCAGCTCGATTCCAATTCGTGAATCCGGCGGAGTTCCAGGCGGAGGGGTTCGGCTTCCGGCCATGCGGCGAGGTGTTGTTCGGCGGCGGGAAGGCGGGTTGCGAATTCCTCAAGCAGCCCCTGCCTGCCATGGGCGAGGTGGTGGACGGTGCGGAAAACGGAAATCTG
>CAZVSA010000047.1:14221-15384 GCA_964629955.1 uncultured Luteolibacter sp. | reverse complement strand
GGAGCCTGCGGCGGTCCGATTCGGTGACGAATTCCCAAAACGGTTCCCGCAGGGCCACCGGATCGGCTCCGCCTTCCAGATCGGAGCAGTAGAGGAACTGCACCACTACCTCACGGATCTGGCGGCGGCTAGGCATTGCGGGCGGTCGTTGTGCGGCTGGATGTGGCGCGGGAGGCCGATCGGCCGAGTTCCTGAAATACATCGATCATGGTGGCGGCGGCGCGGGCGGCTTCGCGGCCGCGGTTGAGAACGGGGCCGATGCAGCGGGCGTAGGCCTGTTTTTCGTCCTCGACAAGAAGAACCTCGTGGATGACGGGCCGTTTCGATGCCACGGCGATCTGCTGGAGACTGTCCGTGATGGAGGAGGCGATGAGATCGGCATGCGCGGTGGCTCCCCGGAGGATGAGGCCGAGGGCGATCACGCAGGCGGGGGGATCGTGGTCGAAGAGAGTGGAAACGACGACCGGAATCTCGAAGGCTCCGGGGACGCGGATGAGATCGACCCTGGCGTTCGGGACGAGTTCATTCAGCTCCTCAAGGGTGTTTTCCACCAGCCCGTCGATGAAGGTTTCGTTGTATTTCGACGCAACGATGCAGATCCGGACCTTGGGGCCGATGATCCGGGGTTTTGGTGGCAACGCGGAGGACATGCCGGGGGGGTATGGTTGGCGGACGGGAAATTGTCAATCTACGGGCCAGCGAAAGAGCCCACAAGTTTCCGCGGCCTGTCCTTACGAGGCGCGCGCGGCGGCGGGTTCCATCGGGTGCGGGGCGGCGGGGGCGAGGCAGCCCGGACAGTTGCGGACGAAGTGCCCGGCGGTGATTTCCACGAAGGGGGGGGATTGGCCGGTGAGGCAAAGATCGGGGTTTCCGATGAGGTTCCGGGGGCGGAAGGAACAACCCGCCGGGGGATGGGTGAGATCGGGCGGGAGCCCCGGGATGGTGTGGAGGGGTTCGCCTTTGGGCTGGGTGGAGGGGATCGATTTGAGGAGCGAGCGGGTGTAGGCGTGAAGGGGATGGCGGAACAGTTCGGCTTTTCCGGCGCTTTCGACGATGCGCCCGGCATACATGACATTGATGTGATCGCAGATTTCGGAGACGACGGCGAGGTCGTGGGTGATGAAAATCACGGCGGTGCCGAGATCCCGCTGGCGCTCGCGGAT
>CAZVSA010000047.1:0-14211 GCA_964629955.1 uncultured Luteolibacter sp. | reverse complement strand
CATCACGCGCTGGCGCATGCCGCCGGAAAATTCATGGGGATAGGAATGGATGCGTTTTTCCGGCTCGGGGATGCCGACTTCGGCGAGGGCGTCGATGGCCCGGGTGAGGGCGGCCTTTCCGGTGACGTTTTCGTGAAGGGCGAGCGGTTCGGTGATCTGGTCGCTCACCTTCATGAAGGGATTGAGCGAGGTCATCGGGTCCTGGAAGATCATGGAGACGCGTTTTCCACGGATTTTGCGGAGCTGTCCCTCGGAAATGGCGAGCAGGTCGGTTCCTTCCAAAAGCGCTTTGCCCGAATGAATGCGGCCGGGCGGCTGCGGAATGAGGCCGAGGAGGGAGTAGCAGGTGACGGATTTCCCCGATCCCGATTCTCCGACGATTCCCAGGGTTTGCCCTTTCTCCACGGTGAACGAAACGTCCTCAACGGCATGGACTACGCCATTGCGGGTGTGGAAACGGGTGGTGAGATTCCGGACGTCGAGAAGAGGCATGGGACGGAGGCAGTGTTCCGCTTTCGCGACGAAGTTGGAAGGATGGAATGCGGAAGAGGGCGAAACCGTGGCGCGGGCCGTATTTGCCCCGGTGCTGCTTGAGGGTGGGCAGGATGCGATGGCCCACCCGCGTCTCCTTACAGGGTAGGGCGTGACCGCCGGGCGCGCCGTGACTCTCTCTCCGCAGCGGATGGGGTTTCCATCGGCGGGGAAGCGGGAATGGTTGGGGCGTGATCCATGGCGGATCGGGAAAAAGTGGGACGGCCCGGCGGTCCGTCCCTACCGGAAAACCCGCCTCCGGCGTTGCCGCCGCGATTCCCGGAACACTTTTAGCGGAATGCCCGCGCCACGTTCCGATTCCGCACGCTGTCATGGATTGATTTGCGATGCTCCAAATTCCAGTGCCGGGGCTCCGCTGATCCGGCGGCAAGAGACGGCGGGAGAACCCGCAGCCGCCACACGGTCATTGCGGGAAGGGGCCGTGAAGGAAGCGGTGATACTGCTGGCGGATCATCAGGTCCCGGGGCTCGAAGTTGACGGCGAGTTTCCCCCAGCGGACGGCTTCGTCGCGATTGCCCCGGGCGAATTCGATTTCCGCCATGGTGTCGAGGTAGGCCGGTTGGTTCGGCTTGAATCCCAATGCCTGCCTTTGGAGTTTTTCCGCCTCATCCAGGCGGAGCATGCAGCGGGAGGCGAACCAGCCGGCGGTGTTGAGGATGTTGTCGCAGGCGGGGAAGCGGGAGATGGTTTCATGGATCAGTCCCCATGAAATCCCGAACCATTCGTCGTGTTCCCGCCGCAGACCGGCTTCCCGCAGGGCGGGGAAGAAGTGATCCGCCAGCACGCCATGACTGGCGAAAATGCGGTGGCAGTCCGCAAGCAGCGCGATGGCTTCGTCCCGCCGGGTGTCGAGAATGGACATGGCCCGGGTGAAATCCGCCTGGAGGCGGGCGTGCATGAGATAGGAAGGAGAGAAGTTGCCGCTGTCCAGGCTGCCTTTGATGAGAGCCAGGGCTTCCGAGGTGGAGGCGGCGATCCGCCAGTTCCTCTTTTCCAGCAGGACCTCCGCATAGCCATCGAGTGCGTCGGCGAAGGAGAGCGAGTCGGGATCGCATTCGTGGGCGGCGCGGGCATGCCAGATGGCGGCGCGCTCGAAGTCGCATCCGAACGCGTAGGCCATCGCGATGTTCCGGTTGGCGGCGCGGTCCCCCAGCGCGAGTTGTTCGGCCCAGTCGTCATGTTTTTCCGCTTCCCTGATTTTCCCGGCCCGGCGCAGGCAGGCGGCGGCGTAGGCGTGGAGTTCCGGATGGGCGGTCCTGCGGTTTCCGGTGCGGGAGATGTATGCCAGGTAAAGCTCCGCGGCATCCTCCCAGCGCCCGCCCGCGGTGAAGAGGAGGGCCGTGCCGTTGATGCTGTGCGGGGAGGTCCGCGCGGCAAGGTCGGCGACCTTGCGGCCGGTATGATCGAATGCCCTGAGGGTGTTGGCGACATCCTGGTCTCCTCCCGAGAGAGAGGTGATCCGGACCAGATGCGGGGCTCTCTCCTCGTCGGGCAAGGCTTCCACCACCTCCCAGATCCGGTCCATCCATTGTTGGTGAAGGTTTTCGGGATCAATCCCCTGGCTATGGAGCGCAAACAGGATCCGGAAACGTTTTTCCGGAGCGAGGCCGGGTTCCTGCTCTTCCAGCCAGGCCCACCATTCTTCGATCGTATCGGTTGCCCCGAAAGCCTCGCCCAGTACGGTTTCCCATCGTTCCTCGTCCTCACCGGCCCATTCCGAACCGATCCGCAATGCAAGGGTGGGAGCGTTCCGGCCGGACAGGACGAAAGGTCCGATCGTTCTGGAGAAAAGGGTTCCGAGCAATCCGGAGAACGCATGGGGGTTTTCTTCTGCGAGGAGTTTCATGTGTGGCACGAATGCCGCGTAGGCTTCGTCGTGCAGGCCGCGGTGTTCCAGATATCTTGCGAGGCGAACCATTTCCTGAATGCCCTGGGAGTGATCTCCCTCGTCGTCGGCGGCTTCCAGGATTCGCTCCATCCGGGCCGCCACCCAGGCGGCATAGCCGGGAGCCTCCGGGTCGAGGCCGAGGGCTTCCAGCGCTTCGGGAATCCTCTCCATGCTCTCGAAGTGGGAAAATCCGGCAAGCGGCGAGTCCCTGGCAAACCGGGCTTCGGCATCCGCGGGCTTGCCCAGCAGGATCAGGGTGGACATTGCGGCCCGGCGTTCCGAATTTTCATGGGATTCGAGCATGCGCCGGAACATCTCCAGATCCGCGGGAGCGGGCTTTCCTCCCTCCCAGCGGCGGATGGCCAGCGCGGGGTAGCGTTCGTGGGCTCCCCCCAAGCCATCGCCGATCGAGTTCTGGCGCAGCCAGGGGACCGGATCTCCGGCGAGCACCGCCATTGCGGCGGCCATCCTTTCGTTGCCCGCGGCCATCGCCGATTCCATTGCGGCGGTGCTGTTTCCGGCGGCACGGTGAAGGGCGAGTTTCCAGGCATCGGAATTGATTCCCTGCAATGTGGAGGCGCGTTGCAGCTCCGCTTCCAGAGTGCCCTGCGAGCGGTGGAAGGCGGCGAGGGCGACAAGGCTGTCCGGAGTCACCGGAGCCATTTCGAGGAATTCCCGTGCGCCTTTGGCATCCCCTTCGAGCAGGCGTTCGCGTGCGGCGACTCTCGCCACGTCCTCCATGTCGGACTGGAACTGGGCGCGCAGATCCTGGTTTTTTTCGGCGGCGAAGAGCTTGAGCATCTGTCTCCACGCGCGGTGGGCCCGCATCTGGGCCATCAGCTGGATCTTTTCGTTGGAAGACGCTTTCACGTACCGCTCCACCATTTCGATGATCCCGGGATCGGTGGAAGGGGTGATGTGCAGTTCGATTTTCCGCAGCAGGTCGCGGGCGCGGTAGGCGAGTTCCGGATCGCCCGATTTCACCGCTTCGCGAAGCGCGGGGAGAGCGGGATCGCCCAGTTCCCAAACCTGCCGGCTGGCTTGTTCACGGGTTTTGAAATCGTCGTCGGAAAGGCGCTCGATGAGGAGCGGGATCGGGGATTGCCCCCCGCGCTCCGCGGCGTGGAGGCCGCAGGCCAGGACGCAACCGGCAGCGATGAGGAGACGGGTGAATCTCATGTGCCTCCGAAGATCCCGGATTTCAGGGAAAAATCAACCCCCACCGTTCGCATGCGGGAGGTTTTCATGGAAAGGAAACCGCTGTGCCGTCCTTGGCGCTGTGAGCCACGTTCCGTGAACTCATCAAGTGGGGTCGTCCGGTGCTTTTCCGTCTTCCTGAAAAGGCATGACTTATTACAACCGGAAGATGACCCCGATTTTTTCATATCGGTTCGGGCCAGCAACCAATTGGTCGGACACAGCAGTCGGCTGGAAACTACCGGAGACGTTCCCGCCCGCAACCACAAAACCGGGAAAAGAGTCCGCGGCCGGTTCTTCCTCCGTGCGGGGAGTTTTTTCCCTGTAGCGGGCGCGGCGCTCTGCTACCGCTCGGGGCATGAAAGCCGCGCTCGTGTCTTGTCTTTCGGTGTCACTGGTGCTGGCGGCTCCGCCGGTGCCGCCCGATTCCGACGATGCCGCGTATCCCGCTCTGGAACGTTTCGTGGAGGTGCTGGAGGCGGTCCGCAAGCGGCACCCGGATGTGGACCGGCTGGCATACGAGCGGCTGGTAAACCACGCCTTGGAAGGAATGCTGGCATCGCTCGATCCCCATTCGTCGTTCATTCATCCGGAAATGAGGCGGCAGATGGACGAGCACGGGGAGATCGATCCGGAAATTCCTTCCCTGGGCCTCACGCTGGGTATGCGGGATGACGGACCCTATGTGGCGGCGGTCTCCCGGGAAGGGGCGGCCGCGGAGGCCGGGGTGCTTCCGGGCAGCGTGATTCTGCGGATCGATGAGCAGGAAATGGAGAAAGCCTCCCTGCCGGAGCTGCTGGTCATGCTGCGGCGGGCAGCGGGGGTGACGAGCGTGGTTTCGCTGAAGCTGCCGGACCGACCATTGCCCGGGGAATTCCAGTTGGTGCATCGCAGGGTGGAGGAGCGGTCCGTGGCGGAGGCGCGGATGCACGATGAGGAAAAAGGGACCGGCTACCTGCGGCTGGCGGTATTCGGCCCCCGTTGCGCCCGCGAGGTGGAGCTTGCGCTGGATGAACTGGAGGATCGCGGCATGAAGGGGCTTCTGCTCGACCTGCGCGGAAACGGCGGCGGCGAGCTGGGCGAAACGGTGAAAATTCTCGGGCTTTTCCTGCCGCCGGAAACCGTGGTGGTCACGACGCGGGGCAGGGACGGCGAGGCGGGCGAACCAATGAAAACCCCGGACCGCCAGCGGAGAAAGCGGGATTACCCGATGGTCGTGCTGGTGGACCGGATGTCCGCCTCCGCCTCGGAACTCACCGCGGGAGCCCTTCGGGACCTGAAACGGGCGAAGGTGGTGGGCGAGGTGAGTTATGGGAAAGGATCGGTGCAGAACATCATTCCGATGGGAGGCGGCACCGCGCTGCGGCTGACCATCGCCACCTATCACACGCCCTCCGGCAACACGCCGCACAGGACGGGAATCGAGCCGGACCGGCTGGTGGAGATCACGGACGGGGACCGGGAAAAGGTTTCTCTGGGAACACGCCTGAAGACATTGGAGCCGGAGCGGCGGAAAGAGCTGGAGGATTGGAAGGACCCGGTGATCGAAGCCGCGTTGGAGGAGCTGCACGGCGGTTGATCGCACTCCCTTTTATTCGCTGTGGGAGTGGTCAGGTTGGCGGTCCGCTCCGCTTCGATTGTGGTTTCCAAAATCCGGCCGCGGAATCGTCCGCTTAGTTTTCGTTTGCCGCTGCCCCCGGCCTCCGTAACCTCGGGCGCACAAGCCATGACACGACTCACTCTTTTGTTCGCCTGCCTCTTCCTGCAATTGCAGGCAATCTGCGGACAAACCCCCTCGGTGCCCTCCGCGGTGTATCGCTCCGTCGTCCGCATCGAGGTCGCGACCCAGGTTCCGGATTACGTCACCCCGTGGAACTCGGGGCGCTTCGGCGGCGGGATCGGCACGGGCTTCCTCATCGGGGAAAACAAGATCCTCACCAACGCCCATGTGGTCTCGAACGCGCGGCGCATTCTCATCACCATCCACGGCAGCCCGGAAAAATATCCCGCCAAGGTGGATTTCATCGCCCATGACTGCGATCTCGCTCTCCTTTCCGTGGAAGACTTCACGGACTTCCAAACTTTCCCCACCTTTGAATTCGGCGAGATTCCCCTGCTCGAATCCCAGGTCCGGGTGATCGGCTACCCCGTCGGCGGTGAAAGGCTTTCGGTGACCCGCGGCGTCGTTTCCCGGATCGATTTCCAGCCGTATTCCCACTCCCGGATCGATTCCCACCTCGTGATCCAGATCGACGCCGCCATCAACCCCGGCAACTCGGGCGGCCCCGTATTGCAGGACGACAAGGTCGTCGGCGTCGCCTTCCAGGGGCTCCGGCAGGCGGACAACACCGGCTACATCATTCCCACTCCCGTGGTGAGACGTTTCCTGAAAGACATCGAGGACGGCGCCTACGATCATTACGTGGATCTGGGCATGACCGAGTTCCCCCTCCACAACCCGGCGATGAGAAAAGCGCTCGGCCTGCCGAACAACGGGCTCGGGGTTCTCGTGATGAACGTCATCCCGGAAAGCTCCGTCCACGAGGTTCTTCAGCCGGGCGACGTCCTCATGGCGCTGGACGGGCTCGATGTGGACAGCGCCGGAATGATCCTCCTTGATGGGGAAAAGGTGAACCTCAACGAGATCGTGGAGCGGAAATTCGCGGGCGACATCGTGCAGATCCGCTTCCTTCGCGACGGCGGCTGGAACGATGTGGAGATCGAACTCAAACCTCTCCGCTGGTCCAGCGTGTATGCCATCCAGTACGGGAAAAATCCGCGCTATCTCGTCTTTGCCGGTCTCGTTTTCCAGCCGCTGGACACCAATCTGTTCGTCTCCTCCAAGTTCGACGACGTGACGGTGCGCCGCCTCTACACCGACTACGTGCCGAAGGGGCTGTTCCAGAAACACCGGGACATCGTGGTGCTCACCCGGGTGGAGAGCGATCCCGTCACCAGCCAGCTCGGCGGTTTCAGCGGCTACGCGGTGGACAAGATCAATGGCACCGAAGTCCGCGATCTGGCGCACGCCCACGAGCTGCTTCACCCCGAGGAAGCGCCGGAATTTTTCGTCATCGAGCTGTTCGGCGCGAACCGCCCGGTCGTGATCCCCTCGGCGGGAGTCGCGGATGCGAACGAGCGCGTGCAGCGGAACTACGGCATCAGCAATCTCTCGAACCTCCGGGACTGAAATGCCCCGCACCGGCATCGCTCTCGGCTCGAACCTCGGCGACCGCTCCGCCAACCTGCGGGAAGCCGTTTCCCGGCTCCGTTCGATCGCCACCCCCGGCGAGTCATTTCTGGAAGCATCGGTTTATGAGACGGAGCCGGAACTCTGCCCGCCGGGCTCGCCGGATTTCCTGAACACGGTGGTCGGGTTTTCCTTCGATGGCACGGCGGAGCAATTGCTGGAAAAAACCCGGAACATCGAAAAAAGCATGGGACGCGCTCCATCCGTCGAGCGGAACGCCCCGCGCGTCATCGATCTCGATATTCTTTACTTCGGAAACGAGGTGATCGCCTCATCCCATCTCGTCCTGCCTCATCCCAGGATCGCGGAACGCAGGTTCGTGCTGGAGCCCCTGGCGGAAATCCGCCCGACCCTGATATTGCCCGGCCAGCGGAAAAGCGTGGAGGAATTGCTTGCCGCATCCGGCACGCCTCCCTTGCGGCCTGTCCGACAGCACGGAGGATAAAAGAAACCGCGGCGGAAAAAATCCGCCGCGGCTCACACACATGGAATCAGCCGTTCCCGTTCAAAGGGGTTTCACGCCTCCGCCAGATTGCCGGGGAGTGGTTTGGGCATGGGCTTCTCTTTCTTGCGGAGAGCCCTGCGCATTTTGGTGAGCGCCGAGTTCTGGAGCTGGCGGATCCGCTCGCGGGTGACCCCGAATTCGCGGCCAACCTCTTCGAGAGTGAGCGGTTTGCGGCCGCCCAGGCCGAAGCGCTCGTCGATGATCCGTCTCTCGCGGTCGTCGAGGACGGAGAGCAGTCCATCCAATTCACCGTGAAGGTTTTTGTCGGAAAGCATGTCCAGCGGGTTCGCCGCACGCTCGTCGCCGATCACTTCGCCGAATTCCGTCGCCTCGCCCTCGTTGATCGGAGCATCGAGCGAGGTGGGGCGCTGCGAGGCCTGCTTCAGCATCGCCAGCTTGCGGCGGGGAAGGCCGACCTCATCGGCAAGCTCCTCGTCGGTCGGCTCGCGGCCAAGCACCTCGGCCAGCATCGTCGAGATCCGGCGCATCTTCGCGATCTTGTCCACCATGTGGACGGGAAGCCGGATGGTTTTCGACTGGTTGGCGAGCGCGCGCTTGATCGATTGTTTGATCCACCAGGCGGCGTAAGTGGAAAGCTTCCCTCCCTTTTCCGGGTCGAAACGCTCCACGGCCTTCATCAGGCCGATGTTCCCTTCGGAAATGAGATCGGTTACGGGCAATCCATAGTTGGAATAGTCCTGCGCGATTTTCACGACGAGGCGAAGATTCGCACGAATCATGTGCGAACGTGCCTCCGGGTCCCCCGCCTTGATGCGCTCCGCGAGAGCGACCTCTTCCTCAACGGTAAGCAGGGGAGTTTTGGAAATCTCCCGCAAATAAAGCTTCAGGCTGCTGTCGGATTCGTAGGCCATGGTAATTGTGGGTTGGAGTTACTTTTATTAACGCTGCGGGAAGGTGGTTTATTCTTTTTTTATCGGAATCTCCGCTTGCCCGCATGGACAGCGTCATGTTCGTTGCATGTTTGAGCATGAGGCGTGCCCTCTTCCCCTATTTCACAACCCGCTGGCCCTCAGCATCCTGCATATTTGGGCACGGCGTCCCCCGTCGCAAATGAACATTTTGTCCGCGCGTTTCGTGCAAAACGCGCCATGATGTCACACGGGAAGTTCGACAAAATCCCCCGGTCTCCCCATCCTTCTTCCGTGTTCGACGCATGCTATCCCTGGATCAAAAAAGGTTTGTTCAAATTGGAAGCGGAAACCGCGCATCATGCCAGCATGTCGGCCCTGCGCATTGCGGAACGCACCGGCCTGCTGTCGATCACCACCAGCTCCCCGCGCTCCACAGGGGCGGTGGAATTGATGGGGCTGCACTTCCCGAACCGGGTGGGCCTTGCCGCCGGTCTCGACAAGGAAGGCAACACCATCGACGCGCTCGGACGCCTTGGTTTCGGTTTCATTGAAGTGGGCACGATCACCCCCGTCCCGCAGGAGGGAAATCCCCGGCCGCGGCTTTTCCGCCTCACCGGCCACGAGGCGATCATCAACCGGATGGGTTTCAACAACCCGGGCATCGACGCGGGTGTGGCGAACGTCCGCTCGGCAAAACGGTTTTCCGGCATTGTCGGTTTCAATATCGGGAAAAACAAAGCCACGCCCAACGAAAATGCCGCGGACGATTACCTGATTTGCCTCCGCAAGGCCTACACGGCGGCGGACTACATCGCGGTGAATCTCTCCTCCCCCAACACCCCGGGCCTGCGGGAACTCCAGGGACCCGAAGCGAGCGCAAGGCTGCTTGAAACGCTCAAAACCGAACAATCTCGCCTGGAAAGCGAGCACGGGAAAAAAGTCCCGCTCCTGTTCAAAGTGGCCCCGGATCTGGACGAATCCCACATCCGCGATCTCTCCAAAGTATTCCTCGACGGCGGCCTCGACGGATTGATCGCCACCAACACCACGCTCGACCGCGATGCGGTGGCGGAGCACCCCCGGGCACAGGAGGCCGGCGGCCTCTCCGGCAAACCCGTGTTCCGGAAAAGCACCGAAACGCTCCGGGCGTTCTCAAGCCATCTGGACGGAAAAATCCCCATCATCGGCGTGGGCGGAATTTCCTCGGTCGAAGACGCCCGGGAAAAATTGAAAGCGGGCGCTTCCCTCGTCCAGATCTACACTTCCTTCATCTATCAAGGCCCCGCTCTGGTCCGCGCGCTCGCGGAACAGCTTTGAGCGCATCGAAAAAAAATCCCCGCTATTTCCGAAAACCCTTCCTCTTCCTTCATGAGCATCCGCACCACCGCCAGCCGTCTCGAATCCGCCGTTTGCTCCGTTGTTCTCGGCCAGAATGAAGTGATCCGCCGGGTCCTCGCCTGCATGATTTCCGGCGGCCATGTGCTGCTGGAGGATTATCCGGGAACGGGGAAAACCACTTTGGCGAAAGCCATCGCCAAGGCCATCGGCGGCACGACTTTCAAGCGGGTGCAATTCACCCCCGACCTCCTGCCATCCGACATTCTCGGAATTTCGGTTTTCGATCCCCGGTCCCAGGAATTCCGTTTCCACCCCGGCCCCGTGTTCACCGACATCCTGCTGGCGGATGAAATCAACCGCGCCTCGCCCCGGACGCAAAGCGCCCTGCTGGAGGCCATGGGCGAGAAGCAGGCGACGATCGAAGGACAGCGGCACCTGCTCGACGGCCTTTTCTTCGTGATCGCCACCCAGAACCCCGTCGAGTTCCGCGGCACCTATCCCCTGCCGGAAGCACAGATGGACCGCTTCTCCATGCAATGCACCCTCGGCTACGTCTCGCCCTCCGAAGAAGCCGCCATCCTCGCGGACCAGGCGGACTCCCACCCTGTGGACGATCTCGAACCGGTCGCCACCCGCGAGGAAATTCTGGAACTGATGGACGCCGCGAAACAGATCCGTTTCAGCGAGGAACTGCGCCATTACTCCGTGGCTTTGGTCGGAGCCACACGCGGCAGGACGGAAATCCAACTGGCCGCCAGCCCGCGCGCCTCCCTGGCGCTGATGAAGGTTTCCCAGGCCTTGGCGCTTTTCCACGGCCTCGATTACGTCTCGCCGGAATTGATCCAATCCGTCGCGGTGGATGTCATCGCCCACCGCCTGGTGCTCTCCCCCGAAGCCCGCTATTCCGGAAGCAGCGCCCGCCGGATTGTCGCGGAAATCATCGAGCAAACACCCGTCCCGGTCTGACACGTGGCTCCCGACAAGCGCAACGGTGGCGGAAGCACCTCCGGACGCAGCGCGATGCTGGACCGGTTCCTGCATCGTTTCTATCACCGCGGCACGGGGTTGAACTTCTTCTTCGCGAGAAGGTTCCGGCCCGCCGGGATCGGCCTGTGCGTGGTGCTCATCCTCTCCTCGGCCATGCTTCTCGGCCAGCAGGGAAATCCCACCTATCAGGTCTTTTCGCTCAGCCTGGGCATGGCCGTCATCGGCATCGTCTGCGCCTTTTTCCGAAAGGCCCGCATGGCGGCGAAGCGGGACCTTCCGCGCCACGCCACCGCGGGCGAGCCGATGAAGTATTCGGTCCGCGTCACCAACCACGGCCGCTCACGGCTCCGCCGCGCCTGGATTGCGGAAACTCCGCCCGACTCCCGGCCCGGCTTTCACGAATTCCACCATCAACGGGAGCCGGAGGAGGCCGGAAGAAATGCCTTCGACCGCTTCATGGCATACTACCGCTGGCAGTGGCTTCTCCACCGCAAGCGCCTCATCCAGGGAGGAGCTTCCCAAAATGGATTGAACCTCGCCCCCGGGCAGGAAGCCACGGCAACCGTGGAAATCAAGCCGCTGCGGCGCGGCGTCATCCTCCTGGATGATCTCCGCGTTCTCCTGCCCGACCCCTTTGGGTTTTTTCAAAGATGTAGAAAAGTCCGCGCACCGGCGGCGACATTGACCGTGCTCCCGCGGCGCTACCGGCTGCCCCATATCCAGCTCGCGGGCGAAGCAGCTTTCCGGATCGGCGGCGACGACACGACCAACGCCATCGGCAATTCCGGCGAATTCGTGGGCCTGCGCGATTACCGCCCGGGCGATCCCATGCGCCAGATCCATTGGAAAAGCTGGGCGCGGACCGGCCACCCGATCGTGAAGGAACTCGAAGACACCTTCTACCCTCGCTACGGCCTCATTCTCGACACCCATTCTCCCGGCGGCGGGGACGATTCCTTCGAGGCCGCCGTCTCCGTCGCCGCTTCCTTCGTCGCATCCCTCGACAAAAGCGAGTGCCTGCTGGACCTCATGTTCATCGGCGGGGAAGCCCACCGGGTCACCGCGGGCCGGGGTTTGGAAAAATCCGACAAACTGCTCGAAGTGCTCGCGGGCGTTTCCGCCACACCCGTTCCGAATTTTGAAACGCTGGCGAGACTCGTCTTGCGCCACCGCGAGGATCTGACATCGTGCATCGTGATTCTCAATGGCTGGAATCCGGAGCGGGAAGCCTTTCTCGCCACGCTGGCACGCGGCGGCGTCCGTTGCTCCCCCTTGCTGATCGGCGCCGGCCCGAAACCTCCGCACACGCCCGGCCACTGGCTTGAGACCGCGCACCTCGAAAGGGATCTCCTCAGCCTGCCCCGCCAGCTTCCGGCCATGAGCTGAATTTCCAACCCGCCGCAACCATTCACCGGATCCAACCACCACCCCGGCTTCTCCTGGGAACGACCCTCATGTTCTGGGGGGCGATGACGGACCGCCCCGCGTTCGGTCTTCTGCTCGCCCTGATCGTGGAAGCCAGCAACTGGACCCGCCTGCGCTGGGATTTCGATGAAGCCGCCATCACCAAGGCGTGGCGGCTCTCGCTGCTCGCCCTGGTGGCGACGACCGGCCTGATCTGGCTCGAAGGGAACCGCTTTCACGCGATCCCCCAGCTCTTCACCTGGCTGCCGCCCCTGCTGCTGCCGATGCAGTTCGTCCAATCCTACGGGCTCCGCGATTCGCTTCCGCTCCGTATGTTCTCGCTCTTCGCGAAACAACGCCAGGAACGCGCCCGCAGGCTCGGCATGGAGCACGCGGCGATTCACTTCCATTTCGGAAACTTCTACTTCGCCGCCTGCCTCGTATCCGCCACCCTCGGGAAAGAGGCGAACACCTGGCTTTTCCTCCCCGGCCTCGTCGTCCTCTCCGGATGGCTGCTCGCCCACCGCACCCGCGGAATTCGCCCCGCGCTCGTGATGGCGTTTCTGATGGCCGCCGCATTCGCGCTGTTGGGCCAGATGGGACTCAGGGCGCTCCACGATCACATGGTCGGGCGGAGAGGCGGTTTCGACGGAGTGGAGCACAATCCCAATTTCCTGCGCACCAGCATCGGCGAAATGAAAGAGATCAAACTTTCGCCGGAAATCTCCTGGCGGCTCAAGACGGCCGGAAACGACATCCCCCCCGCCCTTCTTCGCACCGCCACCTACAACAAATACAGCAACGGAAGCTGGGAAAAAATCGCTCCCGTCGTCCCCGGCACCTCCGGACCCGATTTCCAGGACCTCGTATCGCTCGAACTCAATCCCGGCGAGCCCTACTACCTCGTGCGCCCCGGAGCCGACAGGGAAGCCATCCGGCCCGAGCTCCCCCGTTTCGATCTGCGCGGCGTGGCCAGGGAGAACACCCCGCTTCCCCTGCCCGGCACCGCCTCCGGCCTTACCGGATTCGAACTCGACGGGATCGAGCGCAATTCACTGGGAACGGTCAGGATTTTCCCCGTCCGCTCCGTCATCGAAGGCACGGTCCTTTGGCGGGATTCCGCAAACCCGGAAGCCGGGCCCATGCTGAAGGAAAACGACTCATCGGCAGATGACGACGACCCTGCGATGAGCAGGGAGCAGAAACGGCGGCGGGCCGGAGTGGATCTGAGAATCCCCGCCAACGAATGGCCCGCGGTCATTCAGACGGTGGAGGAACTCGGCCTGTCGGAAATTCCCACCGTGACGGAAAAGCTGCGAACTCTCCGAGATTGGTTCTACTCCGAGTTCCGCTACACCCGCTACCTGTCCATCGAGCGCAGGCCCTGGGGTTCCACCGAGATCGGGGAATTTCTCACCGAGAACCGCAACGGACACTGCGAGTATTTCGCCACCGCCGCCGCCCTCATGCTCCGCGAGGCCGGAATCCCCACCCGCTACGCCGTCGGCTTCGCCGTCATGGAGCACGACACGGCGCGCGGCGAGTGGCTTCTCCGCGGTCTCCACCGCCACGCCTGGGTCCGCGTGTGGGACGCTTCCACCGGATTGTGGATCGACTTCGATCCCACGCCGCCGGACTGGCTGGCCATGGAAACCCAGCGCCCGAACCGCATGCAGTGGCTGCACGACGCCTTCCAACTCGCCCGCGAGGATTTCTTCCTCTGGCGCAACAAACCGGGCAACCGCATGGCGGTCTTCATCGTGATGGGGCTGATCTTCGCCGGAGTCCTCACCTACGTGGCGCGGCGGCTCTGGAAGTCACGCCAGCACATCCACCACATCGATGAGATCTACGGGAATCTTCCCGCGCCCGCCGTCCGCACGTCCCTACACCGGCTGGAAAGCCTCGCAAGAAAACGGATCGGCCCCCGGAAGAGAGGGCAAACCTTCGCCACATGGTTGGGAAATCTCCGCGACATGCTGGGCGACCCCGCTCCGCTGGAGGAAGCGATCTCCCTCCACCAGCGGCTCCGCTACGACCCCGCTCCGCCCGCCCCCTCCCAGGTCGAGCGACTCGCCGAACTCGCCAGCCGTCTGGAATCCTCCCTCCGGTCCATCCCCCGGAGGAAATAAACGTGGCGCGGGCATTCTTCCGGGAATCGCAGCGGCAACGCCGGAGGCGGGTTGACCGGTAGGGACGGACCGCCGGGCCGTCCCAC